>CAMATN010000019.1 GCA_945861155.1 Rhizobium sp. Q54 | reverse complement strand
CTGAGGAGCGCCCGAAGGGCCGTCTCGAAGGACGCACAACGCCGATGCAATTCAAACTGAGACACCACCGGATAGCGGGGCGCGGCGGTCGGTTTCAACCGCGCCGCGTCGCGCGCCAATCCAGCCGCTCAAGCAGGCTCGGTTTCGAGCCCGGCATCGGCCAGCTCCTTGAAGCCGCCGATGTTGAAGACGGCGGCATAGCCGAAATCTTTCAGCGTCTTGCCGCTCAGCGCCGAGCGCCCGCCCGACGCGCAATAAACGAGGACCGTCTTGTCCTTTTCAAAAGCGCCAAGGTGAAAAGGGCTCTCCGGGTCGGCGCGAAATTCGAGCATGCCGCGCGAGATGTTGACCGCGCCCTTGATCTTGCCGCTGGCCTGGACCTCGGACGGGTCGCGGACGTCGACGACAAGAATGTTGCCGCGGCCGATCAGGGCCTGTGCTTCGGCCGGCGGTATCCGCGGCACCGCGGCATTGGCCGCCGCCAGCATCTCCTTGACGCTCGATGGCATGACAAGTCCTCCTCGGCTTTTGTAAATCAATCCGGGTGTAGCGGCCAACCCGATTTCCCGGCAGCGTTTCGAACCTCATTAAGATAAGGTAAGAGATATGACCCCTTCGACAACATACTCGATCAAGTGAAGCGCAAGGAATTTTACAGGTGAAAGGCGAACCGCTCGCGGTTTATATCCACTGGCCGTTCTGCCGCTCCAAATGCCCGTATTGCGACTTCAACAGCCATGTCCGCGAACGGGTCGACGCGGCCCGTTGGACCCGCGCTCTGCTCGCCGACCTCGACCATCAGGCGGCACTCGCGCCCGATCGCGAGGTGGTCTCGATTTTCTTCGGCGGCGGCACGCCCTCGCTGATGCCGCCCGAGACCGCTTCGGCGCTGATCGAGCGAGTTGGTGCGTTGTGGCCCGTCGCCTCCACCCTCGAAGTGACGCTGGAGGCCAACCCGAACTCGGCCGAGGCCGAGCGCTTCGCCGGCTTTGCCGCTGCCGGCATCAACCGGCTCTCGCTCGGAATCCAGGCGCTCGACCCGGCGGCGCTGCGTTTTCTCGGCCGCGGGCACGACCGCGACGAGGCGATCGCCGCCATCCGCCTCGCCCGCGCCAGCTTTGCGCGCTACTCGTTCGATCTGATCTACGCGCGGCCCGAACAGAGCCTCGCCGCGTGGGAATCGGAACTCGACGAGGCGCTGAGCCTCGCCGGCGAGCACCTCTCGCTCTATCAGCTGACGATCGAGCCCGGCACCGGCTTTGCGAGTCGCGTCGCGCGGGGCGAACTGACCATCCCGGACGACGACGCCGGAGCCGCGCTGTTCGAGGCGACGCAGCGCCGTCTGACGGCCGCCGGCCTGCCGGCCTATGAGATCTCGAACCACGCCCGGCCCGGCGCCGAATGCCGGCACAACCTCGCCTATTGGCGCTACCAGGATTATCTCGGCATCGGCCCCGGCGCGCACGGACGGGTGACGCAGGGCGGCGTTAAGATGGCGACGCGCCAGCGACGCACGCCCGAGGCCTGGCTGGCGGCCGTCGAGAGCGCCGGCACGGCGATCGACGAGATGACTCCAATCGACCGCGCGACCGCGATCGACGAAATGGTCATGATGGGGCTGCGCCTCGCGGAGGGTGTGTCGCGCCGGCGCCTCGAAACGTTGGCCGAGCGCGATGTCGAGGAATTGTTTGACGCATCCCTGCCGAATCTGATCGACGGCGGGTTCATTACGCTCGACGCCAAGCGCCTCGCCGCGACCGCCGCCGGGCGTCAGCGTCTCAACGCGGTTTTGGGCGCGCTGCTCGCCTGACCCTCGGTGATGGGTTTCGCTCCGCTCTACCCATCCTACCGAACCGATACCTTGTAGGATGGGTTGAGCGCAGTGAAACCCATCGTCACGAGCCGAGGTCGCGGAAGCTCTGTGGCGCCGGGCTGACCACGACATTGCCCTGCGGCTGGACCTCGAGCACCGCCAGGCCGCGCTGCACCAATCCCGCCTGGGTGAAGCGGAACAGCCCGTCGACCCCGGTGAAGCCGCTCGGGTTGAGGATCGCCTCTTGCGTGAACGGATCGTCGCCGCCGCTCTTGGCCAATACCGCGGCAAGCGCGGCGGCATCGAACGCGAGCGAGGCGAGTCGCGGCGCCGAATGGCCGTAGGTGGCCTGAAAGCGGCTCGCGAATTCGCGTCGCGCCGCGGGCGGGGACGCGGCAAACCAGCCGCCGTAGAGCGCCGGTTCGCCTGCGATCGAGGTATCGTCCCACAACCCGCTGCCCAGCAAACGCACTTTCGCCGTATCGAGCCCGGCTTCCTTCAGCTGGCGCGCGATCTGTTGCAGCTGGGCGCCGCCCGCCGGAAGGAGCAGCGCGTCGAAAGCGGGGCTCGCCGCTCCGCCGGCGCCCGGCGCAGCCGAGCCCCCCGACAGCAGCCGCTGGACGGCGGCCGCGAGATCCCCGGCACGGGCCTCGAAAAATTCTATTCTCCCGACCGAGCCACCGCTCGCGGTCGCCGATTCGCGCAGCGCCTCGCCCATCAGGCGGCCATATGCCGCGTTCGGCGCCAGCGCGGCGAACCGGCTCAGCCCGCGCTCGCGCGCGAACGCAACCTCGCGCATGACCTCCTGGCGCGGCAGAAAGCCGATCAGGAACACGTTGCCGCCGGCGGCCTGAATTTGCGTCGTAAACGCGATGACATTGACCTTGGCCTCGCGCGCGACCGGCTTGACCGCTTCGACCTCGGCGGCAAGCAGCGGTCCCAAAATCAGCCGCGCGCCTTCGCCGAGCGCCGAGCGGGCCGCGGCGACAGCGCCTTCCGCGGTACCGGCGGTGTCGCGCGGGATCAGCGTCAGCCGTCCGCTCTCGGTCGTAAACAACGCGAGCTGCGCGGCTTCCAGCATCGATTTGCCGAGTTCGGCGTTGGGTCCCGACAAGGGCACGAGCAGCGCCACCTTGACGGGCCCTGCCGCGGACGGTACCGCCGGCGGCAACGGAACCGCGGTCACGGGAGGCGCCGGGAATCTCGGACCGGCATAGGGCGATTGCGGCAATCCGGCCGGCGCCGGTACCATCCGTCCGCCGCCGCAGGCGCTCAGCAACAGGATCAGGGCGAAAGCAACAACAGGTGACGCGAACCGCAGAGCACGCCAAGGGAGAACACGCCGGAGGAGCAAGGCCGGACTCCGTAAAGGATGCGAGGGCAAAGGATGCGAGAGCCGGCGCCGACCCTAACCATCGCATCCGGGCAAGTAAACCCGGCGGGATGCAATCGGCGCGCTCCCCAAGCGACCCAGACCTCTCTCGCGAGCTCGACCCCGGCGAACCTAATCCCGGGCGCTGGGCGCCGACGCACTCCCTGGCGCCCGGCCTGCATCTGGTCGCGACCCCGATCGGCAATCTCGGGGACATCAGCTTGCGGGGGTTGTGGGTGCTGCGCCATGTCGACCGGATCTTGTGCGAGGACACCCGGGTGACCGGGCGGCTGCTGGCGCGTTTCGCCATCGCCACGCCGCTCGATTCCTATCACGACCACAACGCCGACCGCGTGCGACCGGCCATCCTCGACCGGCTGCGCCGCGGCGAAAAACTGGCGCTGGTCTCCGATGCCGGGACCCCGCTCGTCTCCGATCCCGGCTTCAAGCTGGTACGAGAAGCCCTCGCCGAGGATCTGCCGGTCACCGCGGCGCCGGGCGCCTCGGCGGCACTGACCGCGCTGATCCTGTCGGGTCTGCCGGCCGACATTTTTTTGTTCGCGGGCTTTCTGCCGCCGCGCGCGGCGGCGCGCCGCCGGGCGCTTGCCAATTGGCGTGACCTCGCGGCAACGCTGATTTTTTTCGAGGGGCCGTCGCGGGTCGCCGCCTCGCTCGCCGACATGGCCGAGATCCTTGGCGAGCGCGCCGCCGCGGTGGCGCGCGAGCTGACCAAGCGCTTCGAGGAGGTCCGCCGCGACAGCCTCGGCGCATTGGCCGCGCATTACCGCGATGCCGGCGCTCCCCGCGGCGAGGTGGTCGTCGTGGTCGGACCTCCGGATGCCGCCGCGCCCATGTCGGAGGGCGACATCGACCGGCGGCTGCGGACATTGCTCGCCGCGCACAGCCTGCGCGACGCCGTGGCGCGTCTCGCCGAGGAGAGCGGCATCGCCCGCCGCACGCTCTATGAGCGCGCGCTGGCCCTGCAACAGCCGGATAAATCGCCATGACCCGCACGGCACGCGACCAGTTCAGCCGCCACCGGGTCAGCCGCCACCTGGCGCTGCGGCGAGGACATTTCGGCGAATTTCTCTGCCGCTGGCACTTGCGGCTCCGCGGCTGGCGGATCGTCGCGCGCGATTGGCGCTGCCCGGCGGGCGAGATCGACATCCTCGCGCGGCGCGGCGGCGTGCTCGCGATCATCGAGGTCAAGTCGCGCGGCGATGTTCGCCGCGGCGGCGGCCGCGGTGTTGCCGCGCCAGCGCCGGCGCATTGCCCGCGCGGCTTCGGCCTTTCTGCTGGCGCGCCCCGATCTCGCGCAACTGGCGCCGCGATTCGACGTAATGCTGGTCGTGCCGCGCCGTCCGCCGCGGCATCTGGCGGACGCGTGGCGGGTCGACGAATGAGAGGGTGCGGCTGCGATCCACCGCGGGGCTCTCGCGGTCTCGATCCAAGCCCTTGGTCCTCCAAGAGGTTTGCCCGCGCCAGCCGGCCAGAGGCGGCCCAACGGCGCCGCGCTCGATCGGTCGAACGATGCGCCGTCTCGATGATCTTGGCGCGGTTCGGTGAAAATCGGACAATGCCGCCGTCGCCTCAATGTCGCCTCGGGGGGAATATGGCGCGGTTACATCGGGCTCTGGCGTTGATCTGTACGGTGGCCGCGCCGGCGGCGCTCCCGTTAGCCCTGGGGGGCTGCGTCGAACTGGTCGTCGTCGGCGGCATCGCGGCGGCGGCCGGGGGCGGCTATGCGGTCGGCCAGGAGCGCGGCGCCGACGGCATGGCGAACGATTTCACGATCAAGACCGAAATCGCCAAGGCCTTGACGCAGACCGACCCGCAACTCCAGGCCGCAATCACCACGAGCGTCTACAACGGCCGCGTGGTGCTGACCGGCCGGGTGCCCAGCCCGGCGATGAAGGCCGCCGCCGCGCAGATCGCCGGCAGGACTCATCAGGTTCGCACGGTTTACGACGAGGTCGAGGTGGCGCCTGTCGAAGGCATCTGGGACGATGCCAAGGACACCTGGATCACCACGCAGGTGCGTTCCGAGATGGTCGTCGATCCTTCTATCCGATCGGTCAACTACGCGATCGAGACCGAAAACGGCTCGGTCTATCTGATCGGCTCGGCGCGCTCGCAGGGCGAACTTGATCGCGCCACGCGCATTGCGCGCCATGTACCGGGAGTGAAGCGGGTCGTCTCCTATGTCGAGGTGCGCTCGGGCGCGCCGGTCGTGGCCGGTCCGCCGGCGCTCGGGGCATCTCCGCCGCCGGCCGCCTATCCCGGCCCAAGCTACCCCAGCCCGGGCTATCCTCGCCCGGCATCGCCGTCTCCCATCGAGGTGCAGAAGCTGTAATATCCCGCAATGGTCCGATGAGCGAACTGCCCGACACCTTCGACCTCGAGCAATGCGCGCTTTATTTGCGCGAGCTCGCCCAAATCGCCTCCTCGATTCTGCCGATCGGCGAGGCGGCGCTCGCGCTCGCCTCATTCGATCGGCCGCGGGTCGGGCTCGCGCGCTACCGGCAGCATCTCGCGACGCTCGGGCGCGATGTCGGCCGCCATGCCAGCGCCGGCGGCGATCTCGCCGCCCGAGCTCAGGCGCTCAACGAGATCATCCTGCTGAAGCATGGCTACGGCGGCGACGAACTGACCTACGACGATCTGCAAAACGCCAATTTGATGCGGGTCGTCGATCGCCGCAAAGGCTTGCCGGTAGCGCTCGGCATCCTCTATCTGCACGCCGCGCGGGCGCAGGGCTGGGACAGCGTCGGGCTCGCGTTTCCGGGGCACTTCCTGATCCGCCTGGCGGCAGGCGCCGATCGGCTGATCCTCGACCCGTTTCACGGCGGCCGGGTGTGCGACGCCGCCGGCCTGCGCGAGCTGTTGAAGACGATGGCGGGGCAGGAGGTCGAGCTGGCGGCCGAGCATTATGCCCCGGTCGCCGATCGCGACGTGCTGCTGCGGTTGCAGAACAACCTCAAATCGCGCCTCCTTCAGGCCGGCCATCATCAGCGCGCGGTGAGCGTCATCGAGACGATGCTGCTGCTGGCGCCTGATATGGCCGAGCTGTCATACGAGGTGGGGTTGCTGCACGCCCGCCTCGGCAACCTGCGCGCCGCGGTCCGCGCGATCGAGGAATTCGTCGGCCGCGCACCGGAAAGCGCGGCGCGCCATCAGGCGGCGGCCTTGCTGCAGCAGCTCAAGACAAAGCTGAACTGACCGTCGCGGCGCCGATCAGCGGTCGCGTCCCAGCCTGCCGATCGCGGGCAGTTTCAGGGCCGGTCCGGCAATGTCAAAACCGATGTTGAGGCCCAGCAGATTCAACTCAATTCCCTCGTCGGCCGCGATCAGGATGCCGGCGAGGCCGTAAACCGAAATCTGAAACCCGGTCCCGCTGGGCGCTGGGGCAAACACTGCGCCTCCCGGCAGGAAATCCTTCCCGATCGCGTTCGAGGGCAGGTCGAGGCCGAGTTCGGGCACTTGGCGCGCAATGTATGCGGTGAACGTGTTGCTGTTGGGACCGGGCCAGGCACGGTACTCATGCGGGTAGGGATAGGTGGCGACGGCAGTGCGAATCTTGTCGATCATCGCATCCACCCCGGCGCCGCGCCGGTCGAGCACGATCCGCGGCCGGGCGCCGAACCAGTAATTGTCAGGCCCCATCCGGTCGACGCGCACCGCCGGGGCGCCATTTGCGACGCCAAACCCGACCACCTCATATCTTGTGTAACGCTGCGCGCCGGTTGGCTTGACCGCAATCCAGGAATGGACCGCGAACACCCCGCGCCATGAGACGGCGCGAGCCGCAAACACCTGGATCACGGCCTCCGGGGTCGCCGTCGGGTCGGGAGCAAGCCCGGTCGGGTCGCGGCGTGCTTCATACCAAGGCACCCCGCCGCGCGGATCCGGCAGACAACCGCTCACCAGTACGGGGATCACGAACAATGCGAGAAGCAACAGAGCGAAGGACCACACCAACCGGCACGTCGAATGTTGAGGGTTCGAGGAACAGCATAGCTCATCAGGTCGCGGCCTTCGAATCGCGTCGTACGGCGTTTCCCGCGCCAGTCGGGTCGGTGTAGCCGAGCCTGCAGCAACGAGGTTGTGGCTCGATTGGGTGGTGTCTCAGTTTCGCTTGGGGGAGAAGCGCCGTGCGTCCTTCGAGACGCCCGCTTCGCGAGCTCCTCAGGATGAGGTTTTTTCCTTATGCCATCATATACTTACGCCTCATCCTGAGGAGCGCCCGAAGGGCCGTCTCGAAGGACGCACAACGCCGATGCAATTCAAACTGAGACACCACCCTCGATTGACAGAGGCAGCGCGCGCCCCGATGCTGGCCTCTTCCGGGCATGACGGGCTGGGAGAGCGCTGCATGGCCATGACCGTTACGTCCCTTCACCCGCATATCGGCGCCGAAATCGGCGGTCTCGATCTGCGCGAGCCGATCGATGCCGCGGGCGTCCAGGCGATCTGGCAGGCGATCGACGCTCACGCCGTCCTCGTGTTTCACGATCAGCGGCTCAGCGACGAAGAGCTGCGCCGTTTCGCCTATCGCTTTGGCGAACTCGAAATCGGCCGCTCCGCGGCTCGGCCGGGGCGGCGCCGCCTCGAATTCCCCGAGATCGGCGACATCTCGAACCTCGACGAAGACAACCGGGTCCGCGCCCGCGACGACAGGAGGCGCCTCGACAGCCTCGGCAACCGGCTGTGGCATACCGATGCCTCGTATATGCCGGTGCCGGTCGTGCTCGGCATGCTGTTCGCGGTGACGGTGCCGCCGGCCTCGCCGTTCGGCGCCGGCGAGACCGAGTTCGCCGATATGCGCGCCGCCTACGACTCGCTGAGCGATGCCCAGAAGGCCGTCGTCGACGACCTCGTCGTCGAGCATGACGTGTTCTGGTCGCGCGGCCAGATCGGCTTCACCGAGTTTCCGCCGGGCGAGCGCGAGCAATACCCGCCATCGCGCCAGCGCCTGGTGCGCCGGCATCCGGGCTCGGGGCGCAAGGGGCTGTATCTGTCGGCGCATGCCTCGCACATCGTCGGCTGGCCGATCCCCGAAGGACGGTTGCTGCTCAGCGATCTGGGCGAGCACGCGACCCGGCGCGAGTTCGTCTATAGCCACAATTGGCGGATCGGCGACCTCGTGATCTGGGACAATCGCGACACGATGCATCGCGGCCGGCCACACGACGAATCGCAGCCACGCGACCTGCGCCGCGCGACGACGCTCGATATCGGCTCGACCCTCGACGAGGCGGCCTGAAAAGGGCGCTGCGCACCGACGGGACGCGGCGCGGCGGTCTCACCGTTAACGCGGGTCGCGCTTTGCCTGCGGCGTTGGTGCGGGGCGGTCGCCGAACATCTTGAGCGCGGCTCCCACCACCTTCATCTGATACGCGCGATGGCGCAGCGGGGTGTGCGAGTGGTAGTTGCCGACGGCGGCGAGCAGGTCGCCGCGCGTCTCATGCAGGTAGAAGCGCATGACCGCCCCGGCGACGGCGATACTGAAGCACCCATCCTGAATCAGCTTGTCGCGCAGCAAATCCTCGGACAGCCCGGTCCGCCGGGAGAGCAGCGGCAGCCACGACGTATTGACCTGCATCAGCCCGAGATCCTCGGTGCCGTTGCTGTTCATCCGCGCCATCCCGACACGGCCGCCCTCGACGGCTTGTATCGCCGGGAGAACCCGCGGCGGCAAATTCAACTCAGCGGCGACGGCGAGCATGCACGCGAAGAACGGGATTGCCATCGGCGCCCACCGCCCCGAATTATTGATGGCGCCGGATCACGCCGCCGCTTTGGCAAGCCGGGCGGCGCGGTAGCGCAGGACCCGCCATAACAGGCGGCTGAGTAGAAGGCCGAGCCGGCCATTGGGCGTCAGTCCCACCGCTTTGAGCAGCATCGCGACGCCGCGCTCGACATGATGCGGACGGTAGAGCGCGAAAGCGCGCCTCGCATAGGCCCGGCTGCAGCGCCGGCGGTCGTAGGGGCCGCCTCCGTCATTGGCGTCTTCATTGGCGGCGTAATAGGCGTAGGCCAGCTCGTCGTCTTCCGATTCGGCGACGCGGCCGAGCGCAATGCGCAGCCGCGCCCATCGCCCGATCCGCTCGCGCGCCAAAACCTGGTCGAGGTGCTTGTAGAAAAGCCGATAATGGCGCAGCTCGTCGGCCGCGATGCGGCCGCAGATCTCGCGCAGTACCGGCTCGGCCGCCGCCTCGCGCAGCGCGCTGTAATAGGAGCTGGTGCCGATCTCGACGATGCAGCGCGCAACCATCTCGCCAGCGCGCGAGCCGCGGCGCGAACGGTCGCTGTCGAAATCGACCTGGTAACCGGCCTGAAACCGGGCGAAGGAAGCCGCGAAATCGAATTGTGGATCGGCCAGCGCCGCCCAGCGCGCGAGTGCGCGGCCGTGCTGGACCTCCTCCTCGCCCCAGCGCCGGGCGGTTTCCTGGAACGCCGGGTCGTCGGCGAAGACGCGACACAGATGGTGCGCGTAAGCCGCGCCGTTATGCTCGACGAGGCTCGCCGCCTTGACGATGCGGACGAGATCCGGATCGAGCCTGGTGCGATCGAAATCCCGCCAGGGAATGTCGTCGAGCGTCCACGAATCCATGCCGCCCCCTCCGGCAGATCGTAACCGATCTGTCTTAGTACACCAGACACCCTGATGTCATTGCGAGCGACGCAAAGCAATCTCGCGCCGATCGAGCTCTGCCCTTCGAGATTGCTTCGTCGCCCTGCGGCTCCTCGCAATGACGAGAGGCCAGCCCTCAGCGCGCGATCTCAGCGATCGCCTGGAGCTTGGCGCGGGCGACGTTCTGCTCGCGTTCGAGCTGGCGCAGATCGAGCAACAGGCGCTCCCGTTCGGGACCGGCGGCGCGCGCGGCCTGGTCGCGCAGACCCGGCAGATTGCCCTCGATGGCCTGCAATTCGGCCTCGGTCGCGCCGCGGTCAAGCGAATCGGGCTCCATCGCGTCGTCGGCCAGCACCGTGCAGCGCTCCGGGGTCACCTCGGCGATGCCGCCGACGACAAAGATGCGCTCGGTGATCGCCGCGCCTTCGTAGATGTCGATCGTGCCCGGACGGATCGTCGAGATCAGCGGCGCGTGCCCGGGAAGGACGCCGAAATTGCCCTCGGTGCCGGGCACCACCACCATGTCGACCTCTTGCGACACCAGCAGCGCTTCCGGCGTGACCAGCTCGAACAGTATCGGCATCAGGCGGCTTCCGCCGCCATCCGGCGGGCCTTCTGGACGACCTCCTCGATCGTGCCGACCATATAGAACGAGGCTTCCGGCATGTCGTCGTAATCGCCGGCGACGATGCCCTTGAAGCCTTTGATCGTGTCTTCGAGCTTGACGAACACGCCGGGCGTCCCGGTAAACACCTCGGCGACATGGAAGGGCTGCGACAGAAAGCGCTGGATCTTGCGCGCCCGCGCGACGGTAAGCCGGTCCTCTTCCGACAATTCGTCCATGCCGAGGATCGCGATGATGTCCTGCAGCGATTTGTAGGTCTGCAGCACGCGCTGCACGTCGCGCGCGATCTGGTAATGCTCGTCGCCGACGACGCGCGGGTCGAGCATGCGCGAGGTTGAATCGAGCGGGTCGACCGCCGGGTAGATGCCCAGTTCGGCGATCTGGCGCGACAAGACGGTCGTCGCGTCGAGATGCGCAAACGAGGTGGCGGGCGCCGGGTCGGTCAAATCGTCGGCCGGCACGTAGATCGCCTGCACCGAGGTGATCGAACCCTTCTTGGTCGTCGTGATGCGCTCCTGCAACGTGCCCATATCGGTCGCCAGGGTCGGCTGATAGCCGACCGCCGACGGGATGCGGCCCAATAGCGCCGACACCTCCGAACCTGCCTGGGTGAAGCGGAAGATGTTATCGACGAAGAACAGCACGTCCTGGCCTTCCTCGTCGCGGAAGTATTCGGCCAGCGTCAGGCCCGAGAGGCCGACCCGCGCGCGCGCCCCCGGCGGCTCGTTCATCTGGCCGTAAACGAGCGCTGCCTTGGAGCCCGGCCCGTCGATGTTGATGACCCCCGATTCCATCATCTCGTGATAGAGGTCGTTGCCTTCGCGGGTGCGCTCGCCGACCCCGGCGAACACCGAATAGCCGCCATGCGCCTTGGCGATGTTGTTGATCAATTCCATGATGATGACGGTCTTGCCGACCCCGGCGCCGCCGAACAGACCGACCTTGCCGCCCTTCGCATAAGGCGCCAGCAGATCGACCACCTTGATGCCGGTGACGAGGATCTCGGTCTCGGTCGACTGGTCGACGAAATCGGGCGCCGGCCGGTGGATCGGCATGCGGCGGGCCGTGACGATCGGACCGCGCTCGTCGACCGGCTCGCCGATCACGTTGAGAATCCGCCCGAGCGTTTCCGGGCCAACCGGCATCATGATCGGGGCGCCGGTATCGGACACTTCGGCGCCGCGCACCAGCCCGTCGGTCGTATCCATCGCGACCGTGCGCACGGTGTTCTCGCCGAGATGCTGGGCGACTTCGAGGACCAGCCTGCGGCCGGCATTGTCGACATGCAGCGCGTTGAGGATCGACGGCAATTCGCCCTCGAACCGGACATCGACGACGGCGCCGATGATTTGGGTGATCGTGCCAACGATATTGGTCGTTGCAGTTTGCGCCATGAATCTTGGTTCCTCAGACTCGTTTGTCATTGCGAGCGCAGCGAAGCAATCTCGGGCCAAGCGCGCTCAATCCATCGAGATTGCTTCGTCGCCTGCGGCTCCTCGCAATGACGCTCATGGAATTTACAGCGCCTCGGCGCCGGAGATGATCTCGATCAGCTCCTTCGTGATGACGGCTTGGCGGGTGCGGTTGTAGTTCATCGTCAGCCGGTCGATCATGTCGCCGGCGTTGCGGGTCGCGTTGTCCATCGCGGTCATCCGCGCGCCCTGTTCGCTCGCCGCGTTTTCGAGGAGCGCGGTATAAATCTGCACCGCGAGGTTGTTCGGCAGCAATTCGCCGAGAATCTCCTCTTCCGAGGGTTCGAATTCGTAGACCGCGCCGCCGAGATCGGCCGCGGCGGCATCGCTGGCGGGCGGCGCGAACGGGATCAGCTGCTGCACCGTGACGATCTGGGTGATCGCCGAGCGGAAGCGGTTGAAGACAATCGTGCAGACGTCGAACTCGCCCGCGGCGTAGAGCGCCAGCACGCGCGCGGCGATGTCGCGCGCCTCCTCGAACGATACGCGGCGGCGGCCGATCTCGGTCAGGCTGTCATGGATCAGCCTGCTGTAGTCGCGGCGCAGGCTGTCGCGCCCCTTGCGGCCGATCGTCAGGATTTTGACCGTCTTGCCGGCATTGTCGAGATCGCGAATGCGACGGCGCGCCTCGCGCAGGATCGTCGCGTTGAAGCCGCCGGCGAGGCCGCGGTCCGAGGTCGCGACGACGACGAGATGCACCGCGTCCTTGCCGGTGCCGGCCAGTAGCGGCGGCGCGCCGGGCTGTCCGACCATGCCCCCGGCCAGCGACCCCAGCACCCGCTCCATGCGCAGCGCGTAGGGGCGGGCGGCTTCGGCCTGCTCCTGGGCGCGGCGCAACCGCGAGGCGGCGACCATCTTCATCGCCGCGGTGATCTTCTGGGTCGAGCGCACGCTGCGGATGCGGACCCGCAAATCTTTCAGGCTGGGCATGACTCGCTACCTTGTCGTCCCGGCGAAAGCCGGGACCCATTGGTCAGCTTGGGAGTTGGTTGCACGATGGGTCCCGGCTTTCGCCGGAACGACAAAGTTTTTGTGGCCATCGAAGATCACGCGAAGGTCCGGGCGAAGTCTTCGAGGAAGCCCGCCAGCCCCTTGTCGGTGGTGTCCGAAATCTCGCCCTGGTCGCGGATCGCGTCGAGCAATTCGGGATGCTTGGCGCGCAGATCCCCGAGCATCGATTGCTCGAAGCGGCCGACATCGGCGACATTGACCCGGTCGAGATAGCCGCGGGTGCCGGCGAAGATCACCACCACCTGTTCCTCGATCGCCACCGGCGAGAATTGCGGCTGCTTCAACAATTCGGTCAGCCGCGAACCGCGCGCCAACAGGCGCTGCGTCGCCGCGTCGAGGTCGGAGGCGAATTGCGAGAACGCCGCCATTTCGCGGTATTGCGCGAGTTCGAGCTTGATGCGCCCGGCGACCTGCTTCATCGCCTTGATCTGGGCCGCCGAGCCGACCCGGCTGACCGACAGCCCGACATTGATCGCCGGGCGGATGCCGCGATAGAACAACTCGGTCTCGAGAAAGATCTGTCCGTCGGTGATCGAGATCACATTGGTCGGGATGTAGGCCGAGACGTCGCCGGCCTGGGTTTCGATAACCGGCAGGGCGGTCAGCGAGCCGCCGCCGTGCGCGTCGTTCATCTTGGCGGCGCGCTCCAACAGCCGCGAATGCAGGTAGAAGACATCGCCCGGATAGGCCTCGCGGCCGGGCGGGCGGCGCAGCAGCAGCGACATCTGGCGATAGGCGACCGCCTGCTTCGACAGATCGTCATAGATCATCAGCGCGTGCATGCCGTTGTCGCGGAAAAATTCGCCCATCGTGCAGCCGGTGTAGGGCGCGAGAAACTGCAGCGGCGCCGGCTCGGAGGCGGTCGCGGCGACGACGATCGAATACTCAAGCGCGCCGTAATCCTGCAGGGTCTTGACGATCTGCGCGACGGTCGAGCGCTTCTGGCCGATCGCGACATAAATGCAATAGAGCTTCTTCGACTCGTCCGACCCGGCGTTGATTTGCCGTTGGTTCAGAATTGTATCGATCGCGACCGCGGTCTTGCCGG
Source organism: Rhizobium sp. Q54 (assembly GCA_945861155.1). Classification (GTDB taxonomy): domain Bacteria; phylum Pseudomonadota; class Alphaproteobacteria; order ATCC43930; family CGMCC-115725; genus DATARH01. The sequence goes on along the minus strand of CAMATN010000019.1, from coordinate 37,965 downwards.
TCTGGCGGTCGCCGATGATCAGTTCGCGCTGCCCCCGCCCGATCGGCACCAGCGCGTCGATCGCTTTCAATCCGGTCTGCACCGGCTCGTGCACCGAGCGGCGCGGAATGATGCCGGGCGCCTTGACCTCGACGCGCGAGCGGGTCACATCGACCAGCGGCCCCTTGCCGTCGATCGGGTTGCCGAGCCCGTCGACGACCCGGCCGAGCAGGCCGCGGCCGACCGGCACGTCGACGATCGCGCCGGTGCGCTTGACCGTGTCGCCCTCGCGGATGCCGCTATCGTCGCCAAAGATCACGACGCCGACATTGTCCATTTCGAGATTGAGGGCCATGCCCTTCATCCCGTTCGGGAACTCGACCATCTCGCCGGCCTGGACCTTGTCGAGGCCGTGGACACGGGCGATGCCGTCGCCGACCGAGAGCACCTGACCGATTTCGGCCACGTCGGCCTCGCTGCCGAAACCGGCGATCTGCTGCTTGAGGATCGCCGAAATTTCCGCCGCACGGATTTCCATGTCTGTCCCTCTTATCCGGTAGCTTTCATCGCCAGCCGCAGGCGCTGCAAACGGCTGTTTAGCGACGCGTCGACCATGCGCGAGCCGACCTTGACGATCATGCCGCCGAGCAATGCGGGATCGACCCGGATATCGACCGCGACCCGAGCCCCCACGACGCGTCGAAGCTGTTCGGTCAGCGCCATCTGGCGCGCCTCGTTCAGCGGCTGCGCGACCGTGACCTCGGCTATAATCTCGCCGCGCCGCGCGGCCAGCCGCCGCAGATAGGCCTCGATCATCGCCGGCACCGCGAATAGGCGCCGGTTGCGCGCGACGACCCCGAGGAAATTGCGGGTGATATCCCCCAGCCCGGCCCGCTCGGCCAGCGCGGCGACCGCCTTGCCCTGATCGTTGCGCGACACGACCGGACTGCGCAGCAGGCGGACCAGATCGCCGCTCCCCTGCACCATCGCGCGCAGTTCGCGCAGGTCGCCCGCGACCGCGTCGAGCGCATGGCGCTCATCGGCCAGATCGAACAGCGCCGCCGCATAACGTTCAGCCAGGCCGGAAACGCCCGTCGCCTCGGAAGCCAATGGAAAACGATCCCCAATCAGCGCGCCGGCGGAGGACGGACGCGACAACTCGTTGCGCTGGGCGATCTCGGCGCGACGGCGCACTCGGGACCGCCGGGTCCCGCGAAATCCGCGCGGTTCCTAACACGATTGCCCGGGCCGGCGCAACCCACGGCAGCGCCGGTGCAGCGCCGGTGGTGCACCCGGCGGAGGTGGGAATCCCAAAGGGTTACGCCGGCCGCGCGGGGCTCTCGATGCGGCCCGGCCGCGGCTTGGCGCCGCATCCTGCGATAGACGAGACGCGCGATATGGATTTATCGTAGGCCCGCCAGGTCGAAGCGCGCGGAACAACCGCGACGGCAATCACGAGAGGGGGAGAACGCCATGCAAGGCACCACCGTGACCGACTCAATCATCGGCTTTTCGCGCGGCATCACCCGATATCAATGGCTGGTGTTCTTTGTCGTCTGGGCCGGCTGGACGCTCGACGCCGCCGATTTCGCCCTCTATTCGCTGGTCCTGCAGCCGGCGCTGCGGGACCTGATGGTCAATCCTACCCCGGTCGACATCGGACGGGTGGGCGGCCTGATCAGCACCGCCGGGTTGCTCGGCTGGGCGTTTGGCGGGTTCACCTTCGGCATCCTTGCCGACTATATCGGCCGGGTGCGCACGCTGGCGCTCAGCATCCTGATCTTCAGTGTCTTCACGGCGCTGCAGGGCCTCGCGCAGACGCCGTTCCAGCTGGGCTTCTTCCGCTTCTTCGCGGGTGTCGGCACTGGCGCCGAGATCATCGTCGGCATCCCGTTCGTCGCCGAGGCCTTCGCCGAGAAGAACCGTGCCCGCATCCTCGGCATCATGATGACCGGCGGCGCGTTCGGCACGCTGCTGGCGGCGCAGGTCTACAATTTGATCGGGCATTGGGGTTGGCGCTGGGTGTTCTATGTCGGCATCGTTCCGGCGGTGCTCTTGGTGTTCATCCGCCGCGGCATGGTCGAGCCCGAACGCTTCGCGGCGGTGCGCGACCGGCGCCGGGCGCTTGCCAACGCGCGCTCCCACAGCGAGGAGGACAAGGAGTTCCTGCGCTTCGTGCCGTTGCAATTGTTCAACCGGCAGAATCGCTACAGCACGTTGATCGGGTTGCTGTTCTGCGTCGGCACGTTGCTGGCGATTTGGACCAGCGTCATCTGGCTGCCCTCGATCCAGCGCAACATCCTCGCCACCGAGGGGATTAGTGGCAACGCCGCGATTTCATACATCAGCTTCGGCATGACGATGTGGGCGCTGGGCGGCATCTTCGGTTACGCCGCGTTCGGCTTTATCGCCGACGCGCTCGGCCGCCGGCCGACGATCTTCATCTACAATCTCGGGACCCTCGTCGTCGGCGTCTGCCTCTACATGATGGTCGACACCTTCGCCCCGTATCCGTACCTGCTATTCGTGTTCGGCTTCTTCGTGTTCGGGGTTTTCTCGGGCCATGCGGTGTATTTGCCCGAGCTGTTCCCGACCCACGTGCGCGCGACCGCGGTGTCGTTCTGCAACGGCACCGGCCGGGTCATCACGAGCTTCGGCCCGCTGCTCGCCGGATTGCTGGTCGGGGTCATCAACCTGCGATACGCGACCGCCGGGATGACCTGTTTCGCGCTGCTCAGCATCCTGGCGATGTATCTCGGCCGCGAGACCAGGGACGACGAGCTGCCGCGCTGAGCCGTGGCGCGCCTTACGCCTCGACACCGGGGTCGAGCGATAGCGCGAGTTCGGCGGTGGCGGGTTGGCTGCGTTCCCAACCCTGCACCGCCAGTCGGCCCCTCCCCGGATTGATCACGGCGATCAGCCGGGTATCGCGGTTGATGATTGGCGGCGTCGGCGCGAACCCGGCGGCGCCCATACCTGACAGCGCCGTTTCCATCTGGCGCAGGCGTGCGTGGCTGTGCCGGCCGCGCGCTTTGCCGCGCAGCGACAGCGCGACCCAATGATTGGCGATTCCCGCCGGCATCTCGCGGATTGCCGTGCGGTCCGGGTGCCGCTCGATGACGCAACCCTCGCCAGGCCTTGTCCCTGCCATCACGAAAAAGGCCGGCAGGCACAGCGGCGCCTCGCTCAACAGACGCTTGGCGTCGTCATAGCCGGCACAATTCTCGAATGCCTGCCGCAGCAAATGCGCCGGCGGCAGCCCGCGCGAGCGCCACAGCCGGGCTCGCCCGATCGCCCAGTCGAGCGGCAGTATCGCGCCCCACGACATCATCGGCGGCTGGTTGATCGCAACGGCGAACCGGCCCGGCGCCGCGGCGGTCACGACCCCGACATAGCCGGGCCAGGTGAGGTTGGCGAAATCGCCGGCCCGCCCGCGCTGCCACGCCACCACCAGATTGCGCCCGAGTCCGTGAAGCCGCCAGTCGAGCACCCGGATCAGGCGAATGCCGCCATCGGGATCGTTGCCGACTCCGCTGGTGCAGGCCCATTCATAGCTGGCGTTGAGGAAGTGAGCGCCCGGCCTGCCGAGCAATCCGGCGATCGCACCGATTTCGCCGCAATACGGATTGCCGCTGCGCTCCAGCCAGCGGCGCGACACCGCATCGACGAGTCCGAGACCCGGCGGGGTCAGCATGCGCCGGGCTTCTTGCAGCAGATCGCGCATGCCGGCCGCGGCAGCGCACGCGACCCCGACAGCCCCGCCGCGTCGTGCATCGATCACGGGAATCCGCGGCAAATCGGCGATCATCAAAGTGCTGTCTCCCCCTGCCCGAGCGCGTCGACCGCGGCGAGTGCGGCGCGCGTCAGGCTCGGTCCCCGCGCTGCGAGCGGCCCCGGCAGGCGGCCATAGATGTGAAACAGCGCCGTCTGCAGTACGATGCCGAAAATCGCGGCGGTCGCGGCCAGCGGCTCGACCGGCGGAATCGCGCCGTCCCGGACCGCGTCCTCGATCGTCTCGGCGACGGCGTCGACCGGGGTGCGCTGTCCCGCGCCGATGCGCGGCAAGAGCCCGTGCTGCGCGATCAGCATGAAGCGAAACAGAGCCGGGTCGCTGTCGTAGAGGGCGCAGAAATGCGCCACCATCGCTCCGAGCCGGGAACTGAAATCCGGCAGCAGCCGGCGGATGTCGTCAAGTTCGGCGGCGGTGCGCAGATAAGCCGTCGAGAACAGGCTCCACGCGAGATCCTCCTTGCTCGGATAGTGCCGGTACAGCGCCCCCTGCGACACCCCGGCCGCACCGGCGATGTCGCCGATCGAGACGCCGTCGATCCCGCGCGCCGCGAATAATTCGGTCGCGGCGCGCTCCATCCCAGCCTTGGCTCCCGTCGAACGCGGCATCGAAATATGTTGTGAGTGAACGTTCACTCAATATATGATCGATCCGGTGTTGATGCAACCGCCGGGTAGACTCATGGCTCCCCGGCACACGACCCGAGGTTCGGAGGGTGTCGGCATGGGTTGGGACGGATCGTTTCCGCTGTTTGGGCTCGCCGCGCTCGCCGCCATTGTCCTGGCGCTGAAGGCGATCCGCGATGCCCGCGCGATGCGGGCGCAGCTCGCCGGCCTCACCGAAAAATTCTGGATGCTCGATCACCGGCTGGTTCGGCTCGCCGAGCAGGTCGCGGCGGCGCGCTCCGGCGATTTGCCCGCCGCGGTTCTGGCCCAACCCGAACCGACTCCCACGGTCGCGCCGGAAGCGGTGCCGGCTGCCGAGGAACCCGCCAGCCCGGAAACGCCGGCAGCGCCGCCGCCCGGTTGGGCCGCGCCCGCCGCTATCCCCGCCCCAATTCCGGCGGCGGCGCGTGGGCATTGGGAACAGAAGCTGGTCGAGAACTGGCTGGTCTGGCTCGGCGGCGCCACCTTGGCGCTCGGCGGCGCGTTCCTGGTCAAGCTGTCGATCGGTTACGGGGTGTTGACCCCGTTCGTCCAGGTGGTGCTGGGGATCGCGCTGGGCATCGCGCTGTCGTTTGGAGCGGAATGGGTAAGGCGGCGCGACATCGCCGAGGAAGGTGACTCCGGCGCGGCGTCCTATGTGCCGCAGGCGCTCGCGGCAGCCGGCGCGGCGACGGTGTTCGCCAGCCTCTACGCAGCGCATCAGCTCTATCACCTGCTGCCCTCCGGCGTCGCCTTCGCAGGGCTGGCCGCGACCGCCGGGGCGGCCGTCGCGCAATCCTTGCGGCATGGCCCTCTGGTCGCCGCACTCGGCCTCATCGGCGCGTTCACCGTGCCGTTGCTGGTGCAGAGCGATGCGCCGCATGCCTTGCCGCTTTTCGCCTATCTCGCGGTGGTGACCGCCGGCTCGCTCGCCTTGCTGCGGCACCGCGCGTGGTGGTGGCTCGCCTGGCCGACCCTTTTCGGCGCGATGATATGGGTGCCGCTGTGGCTCGGCGGCGCAAGCGACCCGGAGATTCCGGTCGTCGCCCTCTATCTGCTGGTGCTGCTCGGACTGTTCGCCCTGTTCCGCCGCGGTATCGACCGGGTCGGGTTCCTGGCCGGGGTCGCCGACACGAGAATGGTCCGCGTGGTGGCGCGGTCCGCCTTCTGGGCCATCGCGATCGGATTGCTGATCGTCGCGCAGGCCGACCATTTCGGCCTGACCAGCCTTGGCGCCGCGACCGTCGCGATCGTCGGGCTGCTGGCGCTGGCCTATCGCGACGAGCGGCTCGACGATGTCATCGCCGTCGCCGGCGCATTGGCGCTGGCGCTGCTCGCCAGCTGGACCTTGCCGTTGCCGTCGGCCGAAATGAACCTGAACGTGTTTCGGATCTCGCCGGACCATGTCGCCAATTTCACGACGCTCGCGATCGGGTTCGCGGTGCTGTTCGGCGCCGGGGGCTTTGCCGTGCTGCCCCGCGTCGCGCGACCGGGCCGCTGGGCGGCGCTGTCCGCGGCAATCCCGCTGCTGATCCTGATCGTCGCCTATTGGCGGTTGCAGAAATTCGACATCTCGATCGCCTGGACGATGGCCGCCCTGGTGCTGGCCGGTCTCGAACTCACCGCCGCCGCGTGGGTCGCCCAGCGCCGCACCGCGGTGCCTCAACCCAGCGGCGAGACAGAGATCGCTCTCGCCGCCTATGCGGTCGGGGTGCTCGGCGGCACGATCGCCGCGGCGGCGTTCGGGCTGTCCGAGGCGTGGCTGACCGTCGCGCTCGCATTGCACCTGCCGGCGATCGGCTGGGTCGAGGGCCGCATCCGGGTCCAGGCCTTGCGCTGGGTCGCGCTCGGGATCGCCGCGATCGTGCTGATGCGGCTGTTGCTGAACCCGTATGTGCTGGAATATCCGCTCGGGACCATGCCGATCGTCAACTGGCTGCTCTACGGTTATGGCGTGCCGGCGGCGGCGTTCATCGTCGCGACCCGCCAGTTCGGCGCAAGTCGGGACGATTGGCTGGTCTGGGTGCTCGAAGCCGGCAGCATCCTGTTTGCGCTGCTGCTGCTGTCGCTCCAGCTGATCCACGCGACCTACGGCCGGCTCGCGTCGCCGTTCGAGGATTTCGGTCCCGGCGCGGCGTTGATCGCGCTGTGGCTGGCGTTCGCCGCGGTGCTGATCGCGCTGGGTGAGTGGCGGCGGCGCCCGGTATTGCGCTGGGGCGGCAGGCTGCTGCTCTCCCACGCGACCGTCACGACGCTCTTGTGGCAAGCGGTCATGCTGTTGTTCGGGGTTCGGGTCGGACAACTGCCGTTCTTCAACGATTTGCTGCTCGCCCTGGCGATCCCGGCCTTGATCTATGCGACGATCGCCTGGCTGGCGCCGCACCGGCCGGCGCTGCGCACGATAACGCGGGTGCTCGCGGCCGGCTTTGCGTTCGCCTGGGTGACGCTGGAAATCCGCCACGCCTTCCATGCCAAGGTGTCGCTGTTCAGCACCAGCACCGAGATGGAATGGTATCTCTATTCGGTTGCCTGGCTCGCCTTTGCCGGGACGGCGCTGGCGATTGGCCTCATTCGCGGCAACCAATGGGTGCGGCGAGTCGGGCTGATCGGCATCGGGCTGGTGGTCGGCAAGGTGTTTCTGTCCGACATGGCCGAACTCGACGGCGTGCTTCGGGCGCTGTCTTTCCTCGGCCTCGGCGGCGCCCTGGTCGGGCTCGGCTACGCCTACCGCCGCATGCGGCCCATACAACAGGCGTAATCAGAGGAAGCTGTAAGGATCGATGTCGATCTGCAGCCGGACCGAGCCGCCGAGCCGCACCCGGCCGAGCCAGTCGCGCATGACCGCCTGCACATCGACCGAGCGCTCGGCCTTGACCAGAAAGCGCCGGCGGTGCCGCCCGCGCAGGATCGCGAGCGGCGCCGGGGCCGGTCCGAGCACCGCGATGCCGGGCAGGTGTGGCGCGGCGCGAGCCAGCGCGCGGGCCGCGAAATCGGCCGAATCGGGGTCGTCGGCGCTGATGATCAGCGCCGCGAGCCGGCCGAACGGCGGCATCCCCGACGCTCGCCGCGCGTTCGCCTCGGCCGCCAGAAAGCCGTCGCGATCGCCGGCGACCAGCGCCTGCATGACCGCCTGCTCGGGCATATAGGTCTGGATCAGCACCCGGCCCGGCCGCTCGGCGCGCCCGGCGCGGCCGCCGACCTGGTGCAACAGCTGATAGGTCCGCTCGGCGGCGCGCAGATCGCCCCCGGCGAGGCCGAGATCGGCATCGACCACCCCGACCAGCGTCAGCATCGGGAAATGGTGGCCCTTGGCGACGATCTGCGTCCCGATCAAGAGATCGTACTGGCGCGCGACCATCGCGGCGGCGAGTTCGGCGGCGGCGCGCGGCCCCGACAGCAAATCGCTGACCATCAGCGCCGTCCGCGCGCCCGGGAAACGCGCCGCGACCTCCTCGGCGAGCCGCTCGACCCCCGGTCCGCACGGGACCAGCGTGCCGGCGGCGAGGCATTCGGGACACACCGCCGGCACCGGCGCGCCATAGCCGCAATGATGGCACTGGAGCCGCCCGGCGAAGCGGTGCTCGACCAGCCACGCCGTGCAGCTCGGGCATTGCATCCGGTGACCGCAGGCGCGGCACAGGGTTAGCGGCGCATAACCCCGCCGATTGAGGAACAGCAGCGCCTGCTCGCCGGCGGCGAGCGTCCGCTCGATCCCTTCGACCAGCGGCGCCGCCAGAAACCGCCCGGGCGCGAGACGTTCCCGCCGCATATCGACGAGGGACACGGATGGCAACGCCGCCTCGGCATGGCGCCGCGGCAGGCGCACCCGCTGGTAGCGGTCGCGCGCGATGTTGACGATGGTTTCAAGCGACGGCGTCGCCGACACCAGCACGATCGGGATCCGGGCGAGCGAGGCGCGCAGCACCGCCATGTCGCGCGCCTGATAGCAGACCCCGTCCTCCTGCTTGAAGGAGGGGTCGTGCTCCTCGTCGACGACGATCAGGCCAAGTTCGGCAAACGGCAGGAACAGGGCCGAGCGCGCGCCGACGACGATCCGCGCCCGACCGGACGCGACCGCCCGCCAGGTATCGCGGCGCGCCGGTTGCGCCACGTCGGAATGCCATTGCGCCGGCTCCGCGCCGAAGCGCTCGTGGAACCGCGCGAGCCATTGCGCGCCGAGCGCGATCTCGGGCAGCAGCACCAGCACCTGACGCCCGGCCGCCAGCGCCGCCGCGATCGCCGCGAAATAGGTCTCGGTCTTGCCCGAACCGGTGACCCCGTCGAGTACCGTGACGCTGAACCCGCCCGCCTCGACACGCGCGACAAGACGGCGCGCGGCGGCCTCCTGATCGGGCGACAGCGGCAACCCGTCGGCAAGCCAGTTGCCGGGCGCCGGCGGCGGGTCGCCGGGCACCAGCCTCTCGCCGACCAGCCCGGCGGCGATCAGCCCGCGCACCACCCCCGCGCCGCACCCCGCGCGCCGCGCCGCCTCGGCGACCGGGCACGCCCCGCCGTCGCGCAATCCTTCGAGCACAAGCCGGCGCGACGCCGTCAGCTTGTTGCTCACACCCGATTCGGCAGGAGCAGCGAGGGCGGCGAGGCCGGCTTCGGTCGCGGCGCAGACCCGGCGCGGCGGCGGCGGCAACAAGGCCGCCTCGACGCTCATCGCCATTTTCAGCACCGCGCCCGCCGGGGCCAGCGTATAGGCGGCGACGCGATCGATGAAGCGCCGCAGCTCGGGCCGCAATGGCGGAGTCGGCAGGATTTCGATCACCGGCTTCAGACGCGCGGCCGGGACCTCGCCGTCCGAATCGCCATGCCACACCACACCGACGACGCGGCGCGACCCGAGCGGCACGCGCACAAAGCTGCCCGGTTCAGGGCTCGCGGCGCCGTCCGGCACGAGATAATCGAGCGGCGCCGGCAGGGGCAGCGGCAGCAGCACCCGAACCCGCCCCGCCGCCACCGGACAGTTGTATTCCTCGACACCGTCGGCGGCGCTGTTGGCAGGGCTGTCGGGCGCCGCTACACTCATCGTCCGGCCGGCCTATCGCAATCGGGCATCGGAAGGAGGGTCGCCGGCCATCGAACAGGTCTCAGGTGTTGTTGAATGATCACCCCGTACACTGCTCTCCTATACCGACACCCGCCGCCCCGCATCGGGTCAAGGTAGTCGCGCCGTGGTCGATTTGCCGCGCGACATGCCGCATCCCGAACTCCCCGGACGCCCCGAGCGCGACCCCGCCGCAACGCGCGACGCGCCGAAAGAGATCGGCGGTCGCGATATCGTCGCCTATCTGCGCCGCCATCCCGATTTCCTCGACCGCCATCCCGAGGCGCTGCGTCTGCTGCGCGGACCGACCCGCGAGGTCGGCGAGGGGGTCTATGATTTCCAGCATTTCCAGATCGAACGGCTGCGCCGCGAACTGGCGCGGGTCAATCTCGAGCATCGCACGCTGATCGCCGCGAGCCGCGGCAATCTGGCGAGCCAGGGCCGCGTGCACAAGGCGGCCGTCGCGATCCTCGCCGCCGCCAGCTTCGAGCATCTGCTGCAAACCGTGACGACCGATCTCGCCGTGCTGCTCGATGTCGATGTCGTCACGATCGGGGTCGAGAGCACCGCGGCGCCGGCCGGCCGGCTCAGTCTGCACGGCATCCAATTGCTAAAGGCCGGCGCGATCGACGATCTGCTCGGCCCCGAGCGCAACCTGCTGTTGCGCGCCGATATGCCGGGCGATTCGGTGCTGTTCGGCGGCGCCGCGGGCCTCGTACGCTCGCAGGCGCTGCTGCGCCTCGGCTTCGGCCGCGGCTCGCCGGTCGGTCTGTTGTGCATCGGTACGCGCCAGGCCGGACGGTTCCATCCCGGGCTCGGCAGCGAGCTTTTGGGCTTTCTCGCCCGAATCATCGGCATCACGATCTCGCAATGGCTGAACCCGCCGCGCTGAAAGGCGGGCGCGTGGTTGGAAAGGGGGCCGGGACAAAACCGTTCCCCGCGCTGCCCGAGCCAATCGCGCTGGCGCGGTTTTCCGCGGCCGAGGATCTGCGCGCCGCGATCGCGCTGTGGATGGCCTGGCTCGGCGGCGAGCGGCGCGCCTCGGCGCACACGGTCGCCGCTTATGGCCGCGACCTCGCCGGGTTCCTCGATTTCCTGACCGGACATTTTGGCGAGGCGCCGGCCCTCGCCAGCCTCGGTCGGTTGTTGCCGGCCGATTTTCGGGCCTATCTGGCGTTTCGCGCGGCGCGGGTCGAGCGCAGCTCGATCGCGCGCGGCCTCTCGGTCGTGCGCGGCTTTATCCGGTTTCTCGACCGCCGCGGCCTCGCGTCGAGTCCCGCGCTCGCCGTGTTGCGTGCCCCGAAGCTGCCGCACAGCGTCCCCAAACCGCTCTCGGTCGCCGACGCCGCCGAGATCATAGACGCGCCGACCGGCATGGTCGCGAGCGCCTGGCAAGCCGCGCGCGATGTCGCGGTGCTGACGCTGCTCTACGGCTGCGGGTTGCGGATCGCCGAGGCGCTCGGCCTCAAGCGCTCGCAGGCGCCGCAGGGCGAGATCATCGTGATCACCGGCAAGGGCAACAAACAGCGGCTCGTGCCGGTATTGCCGGCGGTACGGCGGGCGATCGCCGATTACCTGGCGGTCTGCCCGTATGCGCTGGCGGGGGACGGTCCGCTGTTCGTCGGCGCGCGCGGCGGGCCATTGAACCCGCGGATCGTGCAGCGGCAAATGGAGACGCTGCGCAACGCGCTGGGCCTGCCGGACACCGCGACCCCGCACGCGCTGCGGCACAGCTTCGCGACGCATCTGCTCGCCGGCGGCGGCGATCTGCGGGCGATCCAGGAATTATTGGGGCACGCCAGCCTGTCGACAACCCAGCGCTACACCTCGGTCGACACCGACCACCTGCTCGCAATCTACAACGCCGCTCACCCGCGGGCACGATCGGATGGCTGACTGACAGCCGCCCGCTCATTCCGGAATTTTTCTATAATTGGGTCTGTTGCAGCGCGGGACCGGCCTGTGCGACTGCGATCACCCCCCCCAGCACCTGCTTCATCGTCGCGCCGATCGCCGCCGGGGATTCGCAGACCGTGACGCCGGCGCTCCTCAGCGCCTCCATCTTGTCGCCGGCGGTGCCCTTGCCGCCTGAGATGATCGCACCGGCATGGCCCATGCGGCGGCCGGGCGGTGCGGCGGCGCCGGCGATAAAGCCGACGGTCGGCTTCTTGCGGCGCGAGGAGCGCAGCAAGGCGGCGCCCTCCTCCTCGGCCATGCCGCCAATCTCGCCGATCATGACGATCGCCTCGGTCTCGTCGTCGGCGAGGAACATCTCGAGGACATCGATGAAGTCGAGCCCGTGGATGGGGTCGCCGCCGATGCCGACGCAGCTCGATTGCCCGAGCCCGGCGGCGGTGGTCTGCGCCACCGCCTCATAGGTCAAGGTGCCCGAGCGCGACACGATGCCGACCCGGCCGCGCCGGTGGATGTGGCCCGGCATGATGCCGATCTTGCATTCGCCGGGCGTGATGACGCCGGGACAGTTCGGCCCGATCAGCCGGCTTTTTGTGCCGTCGAGGGCGCGCTTGACCCGCACCATGTCCATCACCGGGATGCCCTCGGTAATGCACACGACCAGTTCGATCCCGGCGTCGAAGGCTTCGAGGATCGCGTCGGCGGCGTAAGGCGGCGGGACATAGATGACGCTCGCGGTGGCGCCGGTCATCGCGCGCGCCTCGTGGACGGTGTCGAACACCGGCAGGTCGAGGTGCTTGGTGCCGCCCTTGCCGGGGGTCACGCCGCCGACCATCCTGGTGCCGTAAGCGATCGCCTGCTCGGAGTGAAAGGTGCCCTGCGAGCCGGTGAACCCCTGGCAGATCACGCTTGTCGCGGCATCGACGAGGATCGGCATCACGCGTGCTCCATCATGCTGCCTCTTGGGCCGCCGCGACGACCTTGCGCGCGGCATCCTCGAAATTCTCCGCCGCAATCAGCGGCAGCCCGGATTGCGAAAGGATGCGCCGGCCGAGCTCGACATTGGTGCCTTCGAGCCGCACCACCAACGGTACGTGCAGATTGACCTCGCGGGCCGCCGAGACGATGCCCTCGGCGATCACGTCGCAGCGCATGATGCCGCCGAAGATGTTGACCAGGATCGCCTCGACATTGGGGTCCGACAGGATCAGCTTGAACGCGACGGTCACCCGCTCTTTTGTCGCGCCGCCGCCGACATCGAGGAAATTGGCCGGGTTGCCGCCATAGAGCTTGATGATGTCCATCGTCGCCATCGCGAGGCCGGCGCCGTTGACCATGCAGCCGATATTGCCGTCCAGTTTGACGTAATTGAGCTGGTGCTTGCCGGCTTCTAGTTCGATCGGGTCTTCCTCATCCTCGTCGCGCAGGGCTTCGATATCCGGGTGGCGGAACAGCGCGTTGTCGTCGAACCCGATCTTGGCGTCGAGCGCGACGAGGTCGCCCGACCCGGTCACCACCAGCGGATTGATCTCGAGGAGATCGGCGTCGAGTTCGGTGAACGCGCGATAGAGCGCGCTCACAAACCCGACCATCGCCGTCGCCTGCCCGCCGGTGAGGCCGAACCCGGAGGCGAGCCGCCGCGCATGAAACGGCGACAGCCCGGAAGCCGGATCGATCGCCATCCGCAGAATCTTGCCGGGATCGCTCTCCGCCAGCTCCTCGATGTTGATGCCGCCCTCGGCGGCGCCCATCACCGTGATCCGGCCGGTGGCGCGATCGATCGACAGCGCCAGATAGAGTTCGCGCGCGATGTCGCACCCGGCCTCGACATAGACGCGCTTCACGTCTTGGCCCTCGGGTCCGGTCTGGTGCGTGACGAGCTTCTTGCCGAGCAGCGCCCGCGCCGCCGCGCCGACTTCGTCCTCCGAGCGCGCCAGCTTGACCCCGCCGGCCTTGCCGCGCCCGCCGGCATGGATCTGCGCCTTGACCGCCCATATCTTGCCGCCGAGCCGCCGCGCCGCGTCGACCGCCTCCGCCGCGGTATAGGCCACCGCCCCCGCCGGCACCGCGACGCCGAACTTCGCCAGCAGCTCTTTCGCCTGATATTCGTGGATATTCATCCGATTTTCGCGGCCCGATAGGTGGAACGACGCGCGCCACGCGCCCCGGAACGGAGCGGACTATACATAAGATCCCGGCGGTTCAACTCAATCCGGCACAATCCGCCCGATCGGGGGTTGCGGAGCAGATCAGCGCCGCGTCGATCGCAGTCGTTCGATCAGCCCGGAAATGCTTTCGAGCCGGCGAATATCGTGGATCAGATCGAGCAATGCTTCAATCCGATCGCCCGACAGCCCGCCAAGGGGCGCAAGGGCGCGAAACTTGGCGTCGATATCGGCCCAGGCGATACCGAGAAGGCCGGAGCCTTTCGGCGCGAAAACGGTGCTGGTGGCGTTGCGCCCGTCATGGGTGCGGATCGTGACGGTCGCGCCCTGCCGGTAGCGCGCCGCGCCCTCGGTCGGCGGGGGACCGACCCGAACCTTGTCGATCAGCGCATGGATCACCGGGTCGGCGATCTTGGCCGGGGTCGCGTGCGCCCAGGAGAAGTCGCGATCGGCGGCGCCGGCCGCGAGGAAATAGGCCGGGCTGTGCGCCATGTCGATCAGATCGGCCGGATGCAGCGGCCCCGTCAGCGCGGTCATGCCCGGCCGGGACGCGGTGATGCTGTCGATGTCGGCCGCCGCGATCCGCCCCTCGCGCGCGGCGTTGGCGGCAGCCTCGGCAAGCGCGTGATAGGGATGGCCGCCGGGCACCAGCTTGACCGCCATGTCGGTCACGATGTCCCATGAGGCGCCGAGATCGCGGGTCGCCGCGGCCGCGGCGCCGACGCCGTCCACCCCGCCGAACGCCTCGAAGAACCCGAGCGGCATTTCGAGGATGCGCTCTTCGGCCCGGAAGCCGCGCTGAGCGGCGCGCGCCGCCTGGATCCCGTTCAGCGTCGCGAGGCCGGCATGGTATTCGCGGGCGACGCTGGTATCGGCCGCCTTGACCAATCCGCCGGTCGAGGTCGCCGCCAGAGCAAAAGTCTGGCTGGTCTGCGCCGGATCGAGCCGCAGCAGCCGCGCCGCCGCGCCCGCCGCCGCGAAGATCGCGGCGGTCGAGCCGTGAAAGCCCCGCGTCCGGAAATTCGGCATCCCATCGATGATGCGCCCGGCCGCCTCATAGCCGACGACGATCGCGGTCAGCATCTCCTCGCCGCTTGCGCCGTTTGCTTCGGCGATGGCCAGCGCGGTTGCGACCAACGGCGTGCCGCAATGCACGATGTTGCGCAGATCGCTGTCGTCGGAAGCGGCGGCATCGCTCATCACCGCGTTGACTTGCGCCGCGTCGCCGATCGGCAGCTTGGCGCCGCTATCAAACCACACCGAGGCTTGCGGGGTGCCGCCGCGCTCGCGCGCCATCTCGCGGATGATCGCCGCCGATTGCAGCCCCGACCCCATCGCCGCGCTGGCGATCGTGCTGGCGACCAGCATCGCGGCATGATCGACGGCCTGCGCCGGCAGGTCGGCGATCGTGACAGCGCTCAGAAACTCGGCCAGGTCGCGCGTGACGCTCATCGCATTTCTCCTCATCGCGCCGTTGAGTTCGCGGTTGCGTGCTGCCAAGCTCTAGCCGGCGCCGCGTCGGCGAACCAAACCGGAGGAGACGAGCATGGCCATGGAAATCGGGCACGTCCACATCAAGACCACGGACCCCAAGAAGACCGCGCAGTTCTATGTCGACAATTTTGGCGCGACGATGAAGCACGAAGCCCCCAACGGCAACATTCAGCTCGATCTGCACGGGCTCCAGCTCAACGTCACGACGATCTCCGAGGCGCAGAAGCGCAAGCAGAATCTGGGGATCGAGCACATCGCGGTGCAGACCGACGACTATGCCGGGGCGATCGCCAAATTGCGCAGCAATGGCGCTGCCATCATGTTGGAGATGAACAACAACGGCCGCCATGTCTGCTTCATCGAGGCGCCGGACGGGGCGCAGATGGAACTGATCGAAAAGGTGTAGCCGCAAGCTCCCGCCACAACCCTGCCAAACCCCCACCCCAACCCTCCCCCGCTTGCGGGGGAGGGAGATCGCTGGGGCCGTTGCTCTGAAAGCCCTCCCCCGCAAGCGGGGGAGGGAGGGGCCCACGGCGACGCCGTGGGAGGGTGGGGGCTTACGGGCGCGGCAACGCAACGAGAGCGGCTTCAAAGGATTTTCGGATGGCCCTGAAAGACCAAATCCCGTTCGGCGTGTCGCTGCCGCATCGCGCGCCCGAGCCGATCGACATGGGCGTGGTACGACAGGTCGCGACGCGCGCCGAGGCGCTCGGCTTTCGCGATCTGTGGGTGACCGAGAACTCGCTCGATCACGTGTTCTGCTTCGATCCCGTGGTGGTGCTGACCTACGCCGCGGCGGTGACCTCGAAAATTCGTCTCGGCTGCTCTGTCGTCGTCCTTGCCGTGCACAGCCCGCTGATGGTCGCGCACCAATGGGCGACGCTCGATTATGTCAGCAACGGCCGGGCGATTCTCGGAATCGGCCTCGGCCGCGAGCACCATTACCGCCAGTTCGAGGTGCCCGAGGAAGGCCGCGTCGCGCGGTTCCGCGAAGAAGTCGACCTGATCCGGGCACTGTGGACCGAGGAGAAGGTCAGCTACCAAGGCCGGTTCTATCATCTCGACAACGAGACGATGGCGCCAAAGCCGGTGCAGAAGCCGCACCCGCCGATCTGGATGGGGGTCGGTCACCCCAACGCGGTGCGCCGTACCGCCGGCATCGCCGACGGCTGGATGGGCTCGGGCGGCTCGACGATCGCGCAATTCGCCGCATCGGTCCCGATCCTGCGCGCGGCGCTCGAGGAGAAGGGGCGCGACCCGACCAATTTCCCGATCTCGAAGCGCATCTTCATCGCGGTCGACGAGCGCCCGGAGGTGGCGCGGCGCGAGCTGCTGCGCTGGTTCACCGAGGTCTACCGCAACCCGGAGGGGACCGATCTCTCGGGCATCCACGGCACCCCGGAGCAGGTCCGCGAGCGCCTGGAAGAGGTCATCGCGATGGGCGCCAACCATTTGCTGCTGAACCCGGTCAGCCGGCACCCCGAGCAACTCGAAGCATTGGCCGAAATCACCGGCCTGAAAGCCTGAAGGACTGAAGGAGTAACCCGATGAGCTACCAAACCATTCTGGTCGAGGTGGAAGACGGCGTCGGCATCGTGACGCTGAACCGGCCCGACCAGCTCAACGCGATGAACCGGCTGCTGGGCAGCGAATTGCACGAGGCGATGAAGCGCTTTGTCGCCGACGATTCGATCGGCTGTATCGTCGTCACCGGCGCTGGCCGCGCGTTTTCGGCCGGCGGCGATATTCACGAGCAGCGCGAGGACGACCGCCGCCACTCCGACGCGGAGCTCGAACGCCTGCGCAGCGGCCGCGCCAGCCTCGACATCGGCATCTGCGCCAAGCCGACGATCGGCATGATGAATGGCCTGGCCTATGGCGGCGCGGCGGTGCTGGCGTCCTCGCTCGACATGCGGATCGGCTGCGAGGACACCAAGTTCCGCTTTCTGGCCGCCGCCTACGGCCGGATCAACAGCACCTGGACCCTGCCCAACCAGGTCGGCTGGCCGATGGCGAAAGAGCTGCTGTTCTCGGCCCGTATCGTGGACGCCGAGGAAGCCCACCGCATCGGGCTCCTCAACCATCTCGTGCCGCGCGCCGAGCTCAGGGCAAAGACGATGGAGCTGGCGCGCACGATCGCCGGCAACAACCGCGCCGCGGTAATGGGCATCAAGACATTGATGCTGAAACAGATGACCCAAGACCTCGAACAGCAATGGGCCGAGGAGCGGCGCTTCACGACCGAGATCGTGCGCGGCGCCAAGGCCGAGGACGCCTTCCCCGAATTCATTGCACGCAAGGGCCGCTCATTGGGTTGAGCCTCGCGCGCCATTCCGGCGCGTTTTCGCTGCCAGGCCCGAAAAAAGGCTATTGTCGCGGATGCTTCTCGGCGACCCCCGGCAATTGCGGGAAGTGGTGCCCTCCGGCCTGCGCCTATTGGGTCTCGATGTCGGGACCAAGACGATCGGGCTGGCGCTCAGCGATACCAGGCTCGTCATCGCCAGCCCGCTCGACACGATCCGGCGCCGCCGCTTTCGCGATGACGTGGCCGCTCTTTTCGCGCTGGCCGACAAGCATGGCGTCGGCGGCCTCGTTATCGGGTTGCCGTTGAGCCTTGCCGGCGGCGACAGCCCGCGCACCCAATCCGTGCGCCAGTTCGCCCGCAACGTGCTGGCGCTGCGCGACCTGCCGGTTGCGTTCTGGGACGAGCGGCTGTCGACCGCGGCGGTGACCCGCGAGATGATCGCCCACGACATGACCCGGAAACGCCGCGCCGAGATCGTCGACCGCGTCGCCGCCGCCTACATCCTCCAAGGCTGCCTCGACGCGATCGGGCGAAGCGCCTGATGCTCGCGGCGGCCGGGCAGCCATCCAGGCCGCGAGGTCGCGATAGATTTCGGCGGACGGATCGAAATCGACGCGCGGGTGGCGCCACGGCACCCACTGAAAGCGCTCGCGGAACAGGCGCCCGCGATGGGGCGGCGCGCGATAATCATGGCCTGAATCATAAACGGCGAGCGGCCGGCACGCCTCGCGCGCGACCCCAACCCCGGCCCCCACATGGCGCAGATTGCCGCGCTCCGACACATAGCATCCGAGCGCCCGGTGTTTGCGTTCCACCTCGGCGGGCGTGGCCTGGATTGCGATCTCGCCGCCGCGCTGGTCGGTGAAGCGGTTCGCCCTGACGCGCCCGCCGGCGAAATTGTAGGCGGCGAATTCCCATACGGGCAGAGCGTCGGCGACCGTGGCCGCGAGCGCATTGGCGGCGTCGTGGTCCTGGTGCGCGCCCTCAAACGCGGGGACCCACAGCGCGTCGGCGGCGCATTCGGCAATCGCCGCGGTGACCGCGATCGCCGCCGCATCAAGCCCGGCGCGCAGCTGACGTGCCGGCGTCGCGCAAAAGCCGACCGGCTCCAGCCCGAGCAATGCCGCCGCTGCCAGCGCCTCGCCGCGCCGGCGGGCGACTCGCACGGTGTCGCCCGAGCCGAGCCGGCGCCACGGTCCGCTGCGCGGTGGCACCCCGGTCGTCAAGTACAGCACGAAAACCCTCGAACCGGCCGCCCGGGCGCGCATCGCCGCGATGCCGCAAGCGACGATCTCGTCGTCGGGATGCGGCGCCAGGATCAGTATCCGGCGAGCGCCCCCCATCCCCGGCATCATCGGCGCGCCGCCGCCGCCCGCCACACCGGCAGCAGATCTTCTTCCACCACCTCGCCCCAGCTTGGCACCCGTGCCTCGACATAGGCGCGCGCGGCCTCGCCCATCGCGGCGCGGCGCGCGGGCGCGGCGGCCAGTTCGACGATCGTCGCCGCCCACGGCAGGGGATCGTCGCCGGGCAGCACGCGCAGCCCCGCGCAATCGGCCATGGCGGTCGCGACGCCGCTGCCGTGGGCGAGCAGCGCCGGCAGCCCCGAGGCCATCGCCTCGACCGCGGCATTGCCCCATTCGTCGATCGTCGAGGGAAACAGGAACAGATCGGCCGAGGCATAGGCGCGCGCCAACTCGTCCTGGGCGAGCGGGCCCGCGCCGGTAAACGCCGGCCCGAGCGCGGCTTGGAGAGCGGCCTGCTCAGCGCCCGCTCCGGCGCACAACAGATGCACCGGCGCCCCGGCTTCGCGCGCCGCAGCGACGATCGGCGCGAGCAGCGGCACATTCTTGCCGGCGTTGAGCTTGCCCGCATAAACGAGGATCAGGTGGCCGGGCGGCAACCCGAAACGCTGTGCGAACCAAGCTCGGTCGCGCCGACCGGGGGCGAAGAGCGCGCGATCGATGCCGCGCCGCAGCGCGATGCCGCAATGCCGGTGTCCGTCTCCTGTGTCGGCCATGCCGAGGTGCGTGGCGAGGCGGCGTTCGAGCAATCCGCTGACCCGCTTCGGCAAGCCCAGGTAATCGCTCGCCGCGCGGTAGAGACGCCCGCGACCAAGCAGGCGTTCGAGCAGCTTCTCCGTCGTGATGCGGGCGTATTCGGGGGTGTTGGTGTGGATGGAGCTGACCACCGGGACACCGCGGCTGCGGGCAAAGCGCATCGCGGTCCGGGCGTAGCAGAAGAACGCATCGGTAGTGTGGATCACATCGTAGTCGCCGAGCGCCCGGGCCAGACGCGGGTGCCACGGCGCCAGATCGGTATGGTCGGGCACGTCGCGGACCAGCCGCGCGCTGCTGAACACCGGCGGCAGCAGTACGTAGCGCACCGATCGCGACAGCTCGATGCGGGCCGGCGCGGGGCCGCTGAAATGCACCGTCAGGTCAAGCCGGTCGGCATGATCGGCGGCATGATCGGCGGCCGCCTCGGCGAGCCGCTGCCAGCATTTGACATGACCGCCGGAATCGTCCGTCAGCGCCAGATCGACAAGCACGCCCACCTTGAGCGGACGCCCCGGCAACCCGGCGGCGAGCGGCGCTGGCGGGCTTTGTCGCGCTAGGCAGCCGCCCCCCTGTCGGCTAGTGTCGCGGGCCACAATCCAATTGCGCCGCCACGCGCGGGCGCCTCCAGCCGAAAGAGGATGCTGACGATGATCGACCTGCATTACTGGCCCACGCCCAACGGCAAGAAGGTCACGATTCTGCTCGAAGAATGCGGTCTGCCCTACAAAATCGTCCCGTGCAATATCGCGCGTGGCGATCAGTTCACCCCCGAATTCCTCAAGATGAACCCGAACCACCGCATGCCGACGATGGTCGATCACGAGCCCAAGGGCGGCGGCGCGCCGATCTCGGTGTTCGAATCGGGCGCCATCATGATGTATATCGCCGAAAAGGCCGGGCGCTTCTGGCCGCAGGATCTGCGCGGCCGCTACGACGTGACGCAATGGGTCATGTGGCAGATGGCCAATCAAGGCCCCAAGCTCGGCGAATGCGGCCATTTCCGCCGCGCCGGACCCGAGGCGGGCGATTTGACCTATGCGATCGCCCGCTTCACCGACGAAGCCAACCGGCTCTATGGCGTCCTCAACAACCGCCTCTACAAGAACAAGTATCTGTGCGGCGACGAGTACACGATCGCCGACATGATCTCCTATCCGTGGACCGTCAACTGGAAGGCGCAGGGCCAGGACATCGGCGAGTTCAAGTATTTCCAGCGCTGGTTCGACGAATTGAGCGAACGCCCGGCGGTCAAGCGCGGCATGGCGGTCGGCACCGATCTGCCGCCCGACCCCGCCTCGATCAGCGACGAGGAGCGCGCCGCGATCCGCAAGCGGATGTACAACCAGCGCGCGATCCCAGTGCCGGCCTGATATCGCGGCCGGCAAGAGTCGACGGAGGATCGCTTGGCGGAGGCTGCCCTCGGGAGGCGCGAGCGCCGACCCGTGGCTCGCGTTTAAGGCACCGGGACGGCCCCTGCCCGCGCGGCCGCGCTCGCGCCGACATTGCCGGCGAAATCTTCCGCCCGGCGCGAAACGGCGGTAGCCAGCGCGCGGGATGCTATGCCGCAAAACACTCCGATCAATATCGCGGTCATCCCGGCGTTCTCGAAATTGGTCGTGAACGACCCGATCGTGATCGCGATCAGTCCGGTCCAGAACAGGAGCCCGACGACAAAGCTGAGGCCGATCGTGAAAAGCACCCGGATGACCGGGTTCAGCAGGTCGTCATCGAGCTGGACAAGGCCGGTAAATTCGAGCGTTGGGCGGCGGATCAGGAAAGCAAGCCAGGCGCTGAACGAGGCGCCGATGGCGAGCAGGAAAAAATTGCGAAACCGGTAAAGGGCAAATGGATGCGCGGGGTTGGCGTTCTCGGGCAATAGCCATAGGCGCCAGTCGATCGCGCCATTCCCCGCCACCGCCTCGGCGCGAATGTATAGATATGCCAATCCAAAGATAACGACGCATAAAATCGACCAGGCACCGAGACGACGCACATAGTTGTTCTTGATCCGCGCGGCCTCGCGGGCGACAAATTCCTCCTGCAAGGTGTCCAGCGTGCTTTTCGCCAGATCGATATTGCCCTCGAGGAGTCCAACCCGGCCGATGCTCACCAGCGCGCGAATGTATTCGTGCCGCTTGACCGCGTCGGAGCCACTCCCGGCCAGAACTACCTTGACGACCGTGACGGCCTTGTCGATCGCGCGCTTCAGGTCGAGTTGCTCCTTGGTCGTGATTCCCTGGCCGATATCGTACTGAATATCGACATACATTTCGGGGAGGTTCGGATCGCGATAGGGGCTGACAACAATCGACGCGGCGCGAATGCGCGCCAAGCGTTCCTCGAACCGGCCTTCGTATTTAAAGCTCGTCAGATACAATTCATTGGCGTCCAGCATCCCAGCGACGAATTCACGGGCGCGCGCGCGCAGTTGTTCCCGGCAGTAGTTGCGTGTGCTGACGGCTTCCGCGCCCCGCGGCGTGCCGTCATCGGCGATCGCGGCGAGCATCGTGAGGAGGCCGTTAATTCGGTCAAGGCAGGTTTGTTCGGGCTCGCTCGGGGCATACCCGGCCGCGGCGGCCAAAGTGAACTGGGCCGAAGCGCGATCCACGTCGCGCAAGTCGAAGGGCATGTGCGTGACTCTCCCCGATCCAAATTATCATGAGGAGCCTGACGTCGGCCCTATTTTTTGGGGGAGGGCCTTCTGACCGTTCCCCAGTCGTCGCCGCGCTTGGGGACATAAGAGAGCGATCCGGTCTCGTCTCGCGAGGTTTGTTTGACGCTCGGCCTTGATGCCGTATCCGCGCCGGGCCTGTCGTCCGGCTCCTCCGGCTTAGCGCGCACGGGCCTTATTCGACACAGCTTTTTTACGAACTCCAACGCGGACATGTCGGCCTCATCAAATGCTGTGCCAGCAGAGCCGGATCGCTGGATATATAAGATGCCGACCCGGCTGTCGCAAATCCCTACGCAGCTCAGGCGTCGATGCCGACCAGGCTGCGGGCGTAAGAGCGGGCGTCGAAGGGGCGCAGATCCTCGGCCGCCTCGCCGATGCCGATCGCGTGGATCGGGATGCCGTATTTCTCGGCCAACGACACCAGGACCCCGCCTTTGGCGGTGCCGTCGAGCTTGGTCATCACGATGCCGGTGACCCCGACCATGTCGCGGAAGATCTCGGCCTGGGCATGCGCGTTCTGCCCGACCGTCGCGTCGAGCACCAGCAGCACCGCGTGCGGCGCCTCCACGTCGACTTTCTTCAAGACGCGCACGATCTTCTGCAATTCGCCCATCAGATCGGCCTTGTTGTGCAGCCGCCCGGCGGTGTCGATCAGCAGCACATCCGTCCCCTCCGCGCGCGCTCGCGCCAGCGCGTCGAAGGCAAGCCCGGCCGCGTCCGAGCCGGTCGGGCGGGTCAGCACCGGGCACCCGGCGCGCTCGCCCCAGACCTGCAGCTGCTCGACCGCGGCGGCGCGAAAGGTGTCCCCGGCGGCGAGGATCACGCTGTGGCCGGCGTCGCGATATTGCTTGGCGAGCTTGCCGATCGTCGTCGTCTTGCCGCTGCCGTTGACCCCGATCACCAGCATGACGAACGGCTTTTTCGCGAGATCGACGCGCAGCGGTCTCTGCACCCGCTCGACCAGCCGGATCACCTCCTCGGCCAGCGCCGCGCGGATTTCCTCGGGCGACACCTCCTGGTTGAAGCGGGATTTGCGCAGCGCCTCGACGATTTCAGCGGCGACGCCGGTGCCCATGTCGCTGGCGATCAGCAGATCCTCAAGCTCGCCGAGCGCCGCGTCATCGAGCCGGCGGCGGGCGAAGATCGTGTTGATGCCCTCGGTCAGCCGCTCCGAGCTGCGCGACAGGCCGGCGCGCAGACGGCCGAACCAGGCGCGCGGCCCGGCGGTTTCGGCCGAGGCCTCGACCGCCGGCACCAGCCGCGGATCGCTGGCGACGGTCGACTCCGGCGCGGCGACTTCTGCCATGGCGATTTCGGCGGCCTCGGGAGCGGCCGTGTCGGTATCCTCGGAGGCATCGCGCGGCACGCCGCGCCGCCAGAACCTCATGCCGCCACTCCGATCAGGTTGGGGAAGCCGACGGCGACAAAGCGCATCCGCCGCACCGACCCGATCTGCGCCGCCCCGATCTCCGCCGCATCCTCAAAGCGCACCCCGGCATAGCAATCGGCCCGGCCCTTGCCGGAGCCTTCGACCAGGACATCGCTCTCGCTGCCGAGCCGGCGGCTCAGCTCGGCTTCGAGCGCCGCCGCGCCGGCGGCGCGCAACCGGGCGGCGCGCTCGCGCACCAGCGCCGGGTCGAGCTGCGGCATCCGCGCCGCCGGGGTGCCGGGACGCGGGCTGTACGGAAATACGTGCAGGAAGGCGATGCCGCATTCGCCAACCAGATTGAGGCTATGCTGAAACATTTCCTCGGTCTCGGTCGGAAAACCGGCGATCAGGTCGGCGCCGATTGCGATCTCGGGGCGCGTTGCACGGGCCCGCCGCACCGCCGCGATCGCCTGGGCGCGGCTGTGCCGGCGCTTCATGCGCTTCAGGATCAAATCGTCGCCGGCCTGCAGCGACAAATGCAGATGCGGCATCAGCCGCGGGTCATCGCCGAGGAGCTGCCAAAGAGGCTCGTCGATCTCGCTCGGATCGAGCGAGGAGAGTCGCAGGCGCCTCAACTCGGGCACGGCGGCGAGCAGATGGCGCGCCATCCGGCCAAGGCTCGGGCGCTCCGGCAAATCGGCGCCATAGGCGGTCAAATCGACCCCGGTCAGCACGATCTCGCGAACCCCGCTCACGACGAGACGCCGCGCGTCGTCGACGATCGCGGCGAGCGGGACCGAGCGGCTCGGCCCCCGCGCATAGGGAATGATGCAGAACGTACAGCGATGGTCGCAGCCCTGCTGTACCTGCAAATAGGCGCGCGCGCGGGGACGGGCACCCTCACCCGGTAAGCCCCCACCCTCCCACGCCTGCGGCGCGGGCCCCTCCCTCCCCCGCAGGCGGGGGAGGGTTGGGGTGGGGGTTTCCGTCACATAGCTCTCGACCCTGAGCTTCGCGTCATTGTCGAGCACGAGGTCGACCCCGTCGAGCGCGGCATAGCGCTCGGGCGCCAGGGTCGCGGCGCAGCCGGTGACGATGATCCGGGCGCCGGGGCGCTCGCGCCGCGCCCGCCGGATCGCCTGGCGCGCCTGGCGCTCGGCCTCGGCGGTCACCGCGCAGGTGTTGACGATGACCGCGTCGCCGAGCCCGGCGCTGTCGGCCGCGCGGCGGATGATGTCGCTTTCGAACGCATTGAGGCGGCAGCCGAAGGTGATGATGTCAACGACCGGCATCGTCTTACCGGCCGATCAGCGCCGCGTCGAAGCTGCCCTTGAAGGCGAGCGTCGCCGGTCCGGTCATCACGACATGCAAGTCGTCGCGCCAACGAATGTCGAGATCGCCCCCGTCGAGCATGACCGTCGCCCGCCGGCCGGTCAGCCCGCGGCGATGCGCGGCGACCAGCGCGGCGCAGGCGCCGCTGCCGCAGGCACGGGTGATGCCGGCGCCGCGCTCCCAAACGCGCAGCCGGATCCGCTCGCGACTCCGAACCGTCGCGACCCCGATATTGGCGCGCTCGGGAAAGAGGGCGTCGTGTTCGAGAACGGGCCCGAGCGTGGCCAAATCGACCGAATCGGCATCGGCGACAAAGAACGTCGCGTGCGGGTTGCCGATATTGGTGCAGACCGGGCCGGCGAGCGGCCCGGCCGCCACATCGACCGCCAGCGTGTCCATCGTCCGGGCCAGCGGGATGTCGCGCCAATCGGTGCGGGCCGGCCCCATATCGACCGCGACCCGCCCGTCGCTTAGCATTTCGGCGTCGAGCAGCCCGGCGAGGGTTTCGAGCCGCACCCTGTCGGCCCCGCTCTCCTCGCCGATCAGCGCGGCGACGCAACGGCTGGCATTGCCGCAGGCCTCGGCCTCGCTGCCGTCGGGATTGAAGATGCGCATGAACACGTGCGCCTGCGGCAGGCGGGGCGGCTCGATCACGATCAGCTGGTCGCAGCCGATGCCGGTATGGCGATCGGCGAGCGCGCGGGCCGCCGCTTCGTCGATCGCGATCGGCGTGCGGCGCGAATCGAGGACGACAAAATCGTTGCCGAGCCCATGCATCTTGAAGAACGCGATCGTGCCCATGGCGCCGCTTATAGGGCGCGGCGCCGGGCTCTGTCCAATCCGGCCCGATCAGCGGCCCGATCAGCGGCCAGTGCGGGCGGCGTGCTTGCCCTGGGACGCCATGACCGGGCCTGGCGCGGCTCGGCCGCGGGAGGCGACGGATTTGCCGGAAGCCGATCTCGCCGACGCCCGCGCGGTCGTGCCGCGTCGCGGCGCGCTCGCCTGGGCCGCGTGCCGCGACGGTATCGCCTTGCCGCGGGCCAGCTTGATCCGCTGCCGCCCTCTCGCCGCGTCCTTGCCGGCGTTCTTGACGGCGCGCTTCCCGCTCGCCCGTTGGCCGGGGCGCTGGCGAGCCATCTGACGCGCCGGCGCAACGCTGTCGCTGCTCGGGGGCGGCGCCGCAAAGGCAGGCGCGGCGATGACCGCGACCGGCAGACGCGCCGGCGCATTGGCGCCGCCTTGAAAGGAGCCGCTTTCGTTGCTGAAGTAATTGGGCACGCCGGTCGGCGCCCTGAAGTTCCGCGAGCCGGGGGGCGGCTCGACCGCGTGGACGGAATTGCCCGCCAGAGCGAGGCCGAGCACCATGCCCGTGACGAGCGCCGCTAGCCGAAAACTCCGGCGCAGGCTCATCGCTTGCCGTCTTTCCATTCGGCCAGGCTCATCCGGTCCATCAGAAACAAATCGCTGGTGCGGGCATACCAGCCGCGGCCGTGCATGCGGCCAACGAGGCGCATCTTCTCGGTCGCGACGTAATAGCGCTCGGGATCGACCAGATCGTCGCGGATATGGATATGGATCACCCGCCCGATTTCGAGCATCGAGCCCGCGCCGAGCGACAGGCCGGTGATGCGCTCGCATTCAAAGCTGACCGGCGACTCGGCGATGCGCGGCGGGCGGATGCCGACCGAGGCGACGGGGTGGAGATCAGCGTGTTCGAGCTCGCCGATCTCGGTCGGGAAATCGACGGCGCAGACATTCATGCGCTCGGCGATCGCCTCGTCGACCAGATTGACGACGAACTCGCCGGTATCGCGGATGTTGCGCTCGGTATCCTTGTAGCCGTCGCCGGCAGAACTGGGATCGCCCGGACTGATGCCGAGGACGACCACCGGCGGCACCGAGCTGACCGCGTTGAAGAAGCTGAACGGCGCCGCATTGATTCGGCCGGCGGCATCGACCGTCGTCACCAGCGCGATCGGCCGCGGCACCACGGTGCTGATCAACAGCTTGTAGGCATCCCGCTCCGGGATCGCCGCCAGGTCGAAATGCATGGCCAATTCTCCGCCGTCGCCGCGATCATTTCGCGGCGCGCGCAGCATAGTGAGAATTTATCGCCGCGCCAGCCGCTACAGGAATACAAATCCTGCTCCCTGTCGTCCGTCAACGGCGCGTTCGTGAGAGGAATGGGTAAGGTCCGTGCCTGAGACACCCGCGCTTCAGACAATTCGGCGCGATCCGGTATGCGGCATGAACGTCGATCCGGCTACGACGCCGCATCGCGCCGAGCATGCCGGGATTCGCCATTATTTTTGCAGCGCCCGATGCCGCGACCGCTTCGTCGCCGAACCGGACCGCTATACCCGAACCGAGCCGGCCCAGCCCGAGCCGGCGCCACAGGCTCCTGCCGGCGAGACGGCATGGACCTGCCCGATGCATCCGCAGATCATCCGGGACAAACCCGGCGCCTGCCCGATCTGCGGCATGGCGCTCGAACCGATGAGTCCGACCGGGGCGGAAGCGGCAAATCCCGAGCTGCGCGACATGACGCGGCGGTTTTGGGTCGGCCTCGTTCTGTCGATCCCGCTGATGTCGATCGCGATGGCCGATCATCTGGCCAAGCATGCGCTCGATGCGGTGATCGCGCCGCGGGTCGCGGTCTGGGTTCAGCTCGGGCTCGGCACAATGGCGGTATTGTGGTGCGGCTGGCCGTTCTTTGAGCGCGGCTGGGCGTCGCTCGCTACCCGCCACCTGAACATGTTCACCCTGATCGCGCTCGGAACCGGGGTGGCCTATCTCTATAGCGTCGTCGCCGCGCTTGCGCCGGACATTTTCCCCGCCTCGTTTCGAACCCCGCATGGCGAGGTGCCGCTCTATTTCGAGGCGGCCGCGGTCATCGTGACCCTGGTCCTGCTTGGCCAGATGCTCGAATTGCGCGCCCGCTCGGCAACCAGCGGCGCGATTCGGGCGCTGCTCGATCTGGCGCCGAAAGAGGCGCGCGTCGTACGTGCGGATGGCTCCGAGCACGACATCCCGCTCGACGAAATCGTGCCCGGCAACAATCTGCGGGTCCGCCCCGGCGAGAAGGTGCCGGTCGATGGCATCGTCGTCGAGGGCCACAGCAGCGTCGACGAATCGATGATCACCGGTGAGCCGGTGCCGGCCGAGAAATCGCCGGGCGACAAGGTCACCGGGGCCACAATCAATGCCACCGGCAGCTTTGTGATGCGGGCCGAGCGGGTCGGCAGCGACACGATGCTCGCCCGAATCGTCCACATGGTCGCCGAGGCGCAGCGCTCGCGCGCCCCGATCCAGCGCCTCGTCGATATCATCGCGGGGTGGTTTGTGCCGGCCGTCGTGGCGATCGCGGTCATTGCCTTTATCGCCTGGTCGATCTTCGGGCCGCCGCCGGCGATGGGGTTCGCGCTCGTCAACGCGGTCGCGGTGCTGATCATCGCGTGCCCCTGCGCGCTCGGGCTGGCGACCCCGATGTCGATCATGGTCGGCACCGGGCACGGCGCGCGGGCCGGGGTTCTGGTGCGCAACGCCGAGGCGCTCGAATTGCTCGAAAAGGTCGACACGCTCGTCGTCGACAAGACCGGCACGCTGACCGAGGGCAAGCCGCGTCTGGTCGGCGTCACGCCGCTCGCGGGGTTCGACGAAAACGGTTTGTTGCAGCTCGTCGCCAGCCTGGAGCGCGGCAGCGAGCACCCGCTGGCGGCGGCGATCGTCAAGGGCGCCGAGGCGCGCGGCCTCACCCTAATGGCGGCGTCGGAGTTTAGCGCCCAGATCGGCAAGGGCGTGGTCGGGACGATCGACGGCAAGCGGATCGCGGTCGGCAACACGGCGCTGTTCGAGGCGCTCGCGATCGACCCGGCTGGGCTGCCCGAAGCGGCGGACGCGTTGCGGAAGGACGGTCAGGGGGTGATGCTGGTCGCGGTCGACGGAAGCGCCGCCGGGCTGGTGTCCGTCGCCGATCCGATCAAGGACAGCGCGATTGGCGCCCTGCAAGCGCTGCGCGACGAGGGCATCCGGGTCGTGATGCTGACCGGCGACAGCCGGGTCACCGCCGCCGCGGTGGCCCGTAAGCTGGGGATCGAGGATGTCGTCGCCGAGATTCTGCCCGACCAGAAAGCCGCTGCGATCAAGCGCTTCCAGGACGAGGGCCGCTTTGTCGCGATGGCCGGCGACGGCATCAACGACGCACCGGCCCTGGCGCAAGCCCAAGTCGGCATCGCGATGGGCACCGGCGCCGATGTGGCGATCGAAAGCGCCGCGGTCACCCTGATCGGTGGCGATCTGCGCGGGATCGTCAGGGCGCGGCGGCTCAGCCGGGTGACGATGCGCAACATCCGGCAAAACCTGTTCTTCGCCTTCGTGTTCAACGCGCTGGCGGTGCCGATCGCGGCAGGCGTGCTGTACCCGGCGTTCGGGCTGCTGCTGAACCCGATGATCGCGAGCGCCGCGATGAGCTTGAGTTCGGTCCTCGTCATCGGCAACGCGCTGCGTCTACGCACCGCCGCGCTGTGACGCGTTCGCGAAGGAGGTTCACTCCGCGGAGGTTCACATGGAGCCGCGTTCTTTTCGTCTGTTGGCGCTCGGGCTTTGGCCGGTCGCTCTCGCCGCGTGCGCCGAACCGGGCCCGGCGGTGGCGCGGCAATCCTCCCCCGCATCCGGAGAGGCCATCAAGTTGGCCCATTCCGGCCACCGGCACGCCAGCGGCAGCGGGACCGTCAATTCGGTCGACGCCGCCGGGCACAAGCTCAACATCAGCCACGGGCCGATGCCCGCGATCGGCTGGCCGTCGATGACGATGGATTTCGCCGTCGCGCCCACAATCGACTTGGGCGCGATACAGCCCGGCATTCGCGTCAACTTCACGATCGAGCAGGGCACCGGCGGAACGTACGTCATCCAATCCATAAGGCCGGCGGGCGTGGGGCAACAATGACCCGCGCCGATCCGGTTTACGATCCGGGAGACCGCGCTTAAGCGCGCCCGGCGCGTAACGGGCAGCTGAAATTTCCCCAACCGTGCCGCAAAGTTGCCATACTCCAGCCGTTCTCGTCATGTGCAGGCAGACTGGGTTCCGGCAATGCGCATTATCTCGAAATGCTTGATAGCATTGGCTCTCCTAATTGCGATCCCGGCGTTCGCGGCGACTGATCCGCCCGCCCGTGTCGGACGCGTCAGCCTGGTCTCCGGGATACTCGCCTATTTCGGATCGGGCGATACGGCATGGTCGAACGCCGCGGTCAACCTGCCGGTCGCCGTCGGCGGCTGGTTCGCGACCGATCCGCAATCGCGCGCCCAACTCCGCATCGGCGCCAACTCGGTCAATCTGTCGAGCGATACCCAGCTGAATGTCGCCGATCTGCGCGACAAGGTCATGCAGATCGCGCTCACTCAAGGACGTATCGACCTGCACCTGCGCCGCGCGACGTGGCGCAAGGACGAGACCGTTCAGATCGACATCGCGCGCGGCGGCGTGTGGCTGTTGCAGGCCGGGATCTACGACATCGACGGCGGCGGCGCGGGCCAGCCAACCCGCATCATGGTGTTTGAGGGCAGCGCCCGCTTTGTCGGCGGCGGCATCGACATGGTGGTCAAGGCCGGGGACACATTGGTCGTCAGCGGCGCCGATCAGCTCGCCGCCGTGGTCGAGCGCGCCGCGCCCGACGCGTTCGTCCGCTGGTGCCGCGCCCACGATTACCGCGATGACCGCGTAGCGCGGTCGCGGCGCGTGTTGCCCGGGATGACCGGGTTCGAGGAGCTCGACGATTATGGCGAGTGGGTCACGATCCGCGATCACGGCGCGGTGTGGTTCCCCAAATCGCTGCCGGCCAAATGGGCGCCATATCGCGAAGGTAATTGGGCCTGGGTCGATCCCTGGGGTTGGAATTGGGTCGACGACCAGCCGTGGGGTTTCGCGCCGTCGCATTACGGCCGCTGGGCGCGGGTAGACAACCGCTGGGGGTGGGCCCCGGGCGAGTTTGTGACCGAACCCGTCTATGCGCCGGCGCTTGTTGCCTTCATCCCGCCACCGGCGATCGAAGGGCCGCCGGTCGAACCGCGGGTCGGCTGGTTCCCGTTGGCGCCGGGCGAACTCTATTGGCCGTCTTACAGCAGCGACCCAACCTATTTCCGCCGGATCAACATCACCAGCGTCAATCTGACTCGGATCAACACGGTCACGACGGCCATGCTGATCCGGCCGCCAGCGGCGGAGCCGCCGCCGCAAATCGTCAATCAGCCATTCCTGAACCGCGGCGCCGCGACCGTGGTGCCGACCCAAACGGTGGTCACGTCGGGGCGCGTCGCGCCGGCGGTGGTCCCGATCCCGGTCACGGTGCTGCAGCAGACCACGGTCATCGTGGCGCCGCCGCCGGCGATCGCGCCGCCAACCGCAGCCACAGTCGCAACCATTCCGGCGCAGCAGGGGTCACGGCCCGAGCCGCCGAGGCCGTTCGCACGAGGCGAACGCAATCAGTCGGTGACGGCGACCCCACCCACGGCCGGACCGCAAGTCCAACCGAATGTCCCGGCGCGGCCGAATCTCCCGGCTCGGCCGAATTTTGCGGGGCTCGATCCGGCGCCGCGCGTCGGACATGCCGGCCGGAACCCGCCGCAACCCGTTCCAGCCGCGCCACAGGGCAACCCGCCCGCGGCGGCGCAGCCCGCCCCGCCAGCGGCGGCGCCGCATTCACCGCCGCAGGGGGCGCCTCTGGGGGCACAGCAGAGGGCGCCTCTGCCGACCGCCGGAACCCAACCGATCCGGCCGGGCGCGCAGCCCGCACCGCCGGCATCCGCGACGCCCGCGCCTGCATTACCTGCCCCTGCCGCCTCGGCGACCCCCACCGGAGTGCCGTCCCCGCCCGCGCAGGCGAACCCGCCGGCGACCGCGCAGGGGCGTCCTTCGGGGCCGCCCGATTTCTCGCGGCTGGAGCCACAGCGCGATGGCCCACGCCGGCCGGGCCAGCCGCCCCAGCAATCGGCGACCCCGCAACCGCCAGCGCAGCAGTCGGCGACCTCGCAGCCGACACCCCAGCCCCCACCTCAAACCGGCGCGGCCGGCGCGCCTCCTGGGTTGCCGACGATCCGACCCGGCGCGCAGCCTCCGGCCCAGACCGCCACACCGAGGCCCAATCCCGGGCATCCGGCCGGGCGGCCCGACTTTACCGATCTGGCGGCGCCGCGCCGCGACAACCGGAGCACACCGCCGGTCGAACAAACCGCGTCGCCGCCCCGGAACATCGGACCCGCGCCGCTCCCGACCTCGCAAACAGCCCCGCAACCGGCGCCATCCGCGGCGTTGCCGTCGTCGCCCCCCGCCCGGATCGTGCCGCCAACGGCACAACCCGGCGCAACTGTCCCGCCGGACCAGGCGCAGCGCGGGTTGCGCGATCAGGCGAAGCAGCGCGAAACAGGCGACGCCGTCGCACGTCAGCAGGCCGAACAGCGCGCTGGAGCGGATGCCGCCGCTCGCCAGCAGGCCGCCACCCAACAGGCACAGCAGCAGCGCGCTGCAGCCGATGCCGCCGCTCGCCAGCAGGCCGCCGCCCAACAGGCTCAACAACAGCGCGCCGCCGAAGCCGCCGCTCGCCAGCAGGCCGCCGCCCAACAAGCCCAACAACAGCGCGCCGCCGAAGCCGCCGCCCGCCAGCAGGCCGCCGCCCAACAAGCCCAACAACAGCGCGCCGCCCAACAGGCACAGCAGCAGCGCGCCGCCGCCGAAGCCGCCGCTCGTCAGCAGGCCGCCCAACAGGCACAGCAGCAGCGCGCCGCCGCCGAAGCCGCCGCTCGTCAGCAACGGGCGCAGTCTTGCGGCTTTCCAGGCGGACCTCCCTGCCCGAGATGATCTCGGCTTTGCCGCATGTGCGGGCCTGCGGGCCGGCGACGCCGGCACCGAGATGCTGCGGCGCTCCGCGAGCGAGGTCGCGGCGACCATCATCAGCGCGACGGTGCGGGTGCCAGTCGTCACTGCATCGGAATTTGTGCCCTAGCCGCGATCAGCGGACCGGCAGCTTGCGCACCGCGGCGCCGAAAAAACCCTGCGGCTGCGAGGGCACGACCTGCATTTGCCGCTCGCGCCGGCGCACGCAGCCGAGGCTGGCATCATAAGCCGACCGCCAGGTCGAGGCCCGCGGCAACGCGGCGAGCAGGCATTCGTCGAACACCGTGTAGGTCCGGTCGGCCTGGCACCCGAACGAAGGGCGGTCGGCACGGGACGCGGTTATGATGATACGGTTCGGCGCGCGCGCCGCGGTAAAGGCGCCGCTGAAACAGCCGGAGACGATAACCACCGTCGGCGCCCCCGCGCATCCGGCCGACAGGGCTTGCGCCAGGGCGGCAGGCCGCAGGAACTCGCCGCTATACGCCAGCCAGATCCCTTCGCCGCGCTGACCGTGCGAGGTTATGAAAACAAAACAGCGCTCGTCCGGCCGCGGCCGCAGCGAGGCGATCCGGTCGAGAATGCGCTCGGCGGAGGCCGGCATTATCGAGGGGTCGCTTGGCGGCGGGCTGGCGTTCAGGCGGTGAATGCCGTGCGTCGGAACGCCGCGCTCGGCCAGCCAGCGAGCCACCGCCGCGACGGCGTTGTCGAACACCGGCTCGGCGTTGTCGCCGGCGACCAGGACCGCCTTCCACTCCGCCGGCGCGCCCGCCGACTTGCCGGGCAAGCCCACCGACCGCCTGGGCTCGGCACCGAGCGCTGGCGGCCCGGCGACGAACAGCAGCACGACGGCACACAACCACAGGATCAGGCGCGGCGGCATCGATTGGACCAGGGCGGCGTTTTTCGGGTTAGCCGGGTTGGTGGCCGTGTCGGGTGGCCGGCGCCGCCGCCAGCCCGGCCGCGATCCGACCGGCGATATCGCAAAGCCACAGCAATATGGCATCCTTTCGCGCGACGCGTCCATGCCGCGCGCCCAGGTTGAGCCCGGGTTGCGCCCGGGTTGCGGCCGGGTTGCCCATCGATACGCGCCGCGACCCTAACCCGCGCCGACCCCGCACCCGCGCTTCCCTTGGTTTCTGGCGGACGATAGAGTTGGCGTGCGTATTCCGAAACTGCTTGTGCCGACCTCTCCGGCGCAGCACAGAACCGAGGACGCGGTCGTGAACTCGACTGAATCCGGCTCCGTTGTCGGCGCCGACTCGCGCGAACCGGACCCATCGGCGCCCCGCTCCGATGCGGCCGAAACCCCACCGGAGGACCGGCGCCCCGCGTCGGAGAGCGCGGCCGAACCGGCGCAAAGCGACGCTGGCGACGCTGGCGACGCGCGCTCCGAGGCGCGTGCGGATGACGGTTCGCCGCGGCCGCGACGACGACGACGCCGGCGCAAGCCGATGCAAGCAATTGGCTTGGGCAGCCGATTGCCCAACGACGCCGAGACCGCCGCCGGCGAGACGCCATCCTCCGGCGACGCTCCGGCCGCGAATTCCGCCGCCGGCACCGAACTTAACGTCGAGGCCGGCGAAGGCGAGCAGCGGCCGATCCTGCGGCTGCGCAATCGCCGCCGACGCCGGCGGGCCCATGCGCCCGGCCTGCTGCCGGGACCCGCGGAGAGCGCCGCGCCTTCCGATGGGTCGGCGCCCGACCCGGCAAAGGAGGGCGAGCCGGCAACGCCAACGCCGGGGATCGAGCCGGGCCAGCGCAGCTTCCGGGTGCCGCGGCGGCGACGGCGGCACACGCCGCTCGCCGCAGCGAAAATCGGCGACCCGGCCGCCGTAGAGGCCACCGGCGATGCGTCCTCGGGCGCCGAGGGGGCGTCCGGCGACGGCGCGGCACATCCAGGCGCGCAACCCGGCAGTCGGCCGGCGCGGTCGCGCAACCGACGCCGGCGCACCGGCCCGCCCGGGACGAGTCCCGACGGCGCCGCCGCGGGTCATGGCGCCCCAGGCGCAGCGAGAGGGACAGCCGGACGGACGGCGGGTGCATCCGCGCCGCGCGACCGCGGCGGCGAAAATCGGCCGACCGGGGGCCAGCGCGACAATGCGGGGCGAGCGGGAGAGCGGCAAGAGAGCCGCGCCAGCGACGCGCCGCGCGACCGTCGTGATCGCGCAGCGGCGCCGGGTCGAGGCCGCGCCGGCCCGCCGACCCGGCCCGAGCGGCAGACCTACTCGGTCGACGCGGTCGTCGATCGCGGCTTCGAGGATGTCGATGAGGAGGAGGGCGAGACGCGCCGGGTGCATTGGACGATCGTCAAGCGAACGACCGCCGACCAGGCCAGCAGGAAGCCGGTCAGGGCCGTGTACGTGCTACAGCGCGACGGCGTCGATACCGAGTTCTCCGGCCTGGGCGCCGCCCGCAACGCGGTCAACAAGACGATCGTCCACCCCGAAAAGCTGACCCGATCGAAAGCCGAGCACACCGCGGCGAAGAAGTAATCCAGCCGGACTTCGTCGCGACGGCGCGACGCCATCGGCACCCCCGTCGAGAAGAGGCACCAGCGTTGGCTGCCACCCTATCGTCATTCCGGGGCGCCCTGGCGCATCGAAGATGCGCCACCCGGCAGGCGCACGCACGCGTGCGCCGAGAGGGGCGGCGAACCCTGAATCCATATTCCAGAGGCCGGTGTTTATGGATTCCGGGTTCCGCCCTTCGGGCGGCCCCGGAATGACAGGTTAGCTTTAAAAGAACACCAAGGTCCTGACCTCGATGCTCTCGCGGGGCGGGGCGTCGGGCGGGGATTGCGGGTCTTCGAACGCGCCATGCGCCGAGAACCGCGCCGCGCCCGATTGCGCCGAGTCGAAGCAGCGGATCAGCACGGCTTCGTCGGCCTGCATCTGCGGGAAATAGAACCAGCGCTGCGCCGGGTTGTAGGTCACCGCATAGGTCTCGCCGGTGCGGTCGGGGTAGCGCAAATCGGAGGGCACGAGGTTCTCCTGCGCCAGGCTCTGCGCGTCGCACAGCGCCAAGGGCGATCTGAGCAGCGGGCCGCGGATCGGCCGCCACAAATTGATCTCGGCATAGCGGTGCTTGAGCAGTTCCTCGGCTTCCTCGCCCATCAGGTCGCGCACCCGCTGCGGCGCCGATTTCGCGGTATAGTCGTTGTGAACGCGGCCCGCCGGCTGCTTGATCTGGTTGCCCTTCGCCGACAGCGCGGCGTTGCGCACGATATGGTCGAAGGCGACCACCCGCTTGGCGCCGGTGGCCTCTTTGATCAGCCGCTCGCATTCCGCGTAATAGACGCTGGCGATCTGGGCCTCGTCGTAAAGGTCGGCCGCCGCGGTCGGACGGCGCACCAGCACAAAACCCTCGCGATCGAGCGACAGCCGATCGTTGACCGCGCGCCCGTCGAACACCTTGACCTCGTGGGTTTCCTCGCGCGTGTTCCGCGCCGGTACCCCGGGCGGCGGCTCGTAATTGTATGAATACGGCTTCTCCGCCATCGGCATCGTGAAGTTGAGCGGTACCACGACGCCCTTCGCGTCAACTGTTGCCAAGCCGTCCATGAACCCCTCCGCGGGAATGTTTGAGCGCCGGACGATAACGCATCGGCGCCCGAAATGAGATAGGTATGCGTCAGATGGGCAGGCCGGGGGCACGGCCAAGCGCCGCAAGCGAATGGGAGGTATGATGCGCTTCTCCGACGAGGCCTGGCAGCGCACCGCGGGATTGCGCGCGGCGATCCACCTGCCGCCGTTCAACGCCGAGTTGGCGGCCGGCACGCTGCTACCGGAGCGCTTCCGTTTCTACATCCTTCAGGACGCGATCTATCTCGGCGAATATGCCAGGGTTCTGGCGCTCGCCGCGGCCAAGGCCCCCGATGCCGCCACATTGCAGAGTTTTGGCCGCGCCGCGGTCGGGGCGATTGCGGTCGAGCAGGCATTGCACGGCCGCTACCTCGCCGAGTTCGGGGTCGCGCCCGAAGCGGTCGCAGCGGCCGAGCCATCGCCCGATTGCCTCGCCTATACGAGCTACCTGCTGGCGACGGCCCACCAGCAGCCCTGGGCGGTGCTGGTCGCGGCGTTGCTGCCGTGCTTCTGGATCTATTGGGATGTCGCCGGCGCGATCACATCAGACGCGACGCCGCAAAACCCATACCGCGCCTGGATCGATACCTATGCGGATCCGGGCTTTGGCGATGCCGTGCGCATGGTCATCGAGATCGCCGACCGGGCCGCTTCGGGCGCGACGCCCGATGTGCGCGCCGCTATGCTGGCCGCCTTCAGCCGCTCCGCCCAATATGAGTGGCTGT
Organism: Rhizobium sp. Q54; assembly: GCA_945861155.1. GTDB lineage: Bacteria > Pseudomonadota > Alphaproteobacteria > ATCC43930 > CGMCC-115725 > DATARH01. The sequence continues at coordinate 989 of CAMATN010000019.1, read as the reverse complement.
TCTGGGACAGCGCCTACCGGCAGCGCGGCTGGCCGACATTCGCCGCCACCCCACCCTCCCCCGCCGGCGGGGGAGGGTGGGGTGGCGGCTTAAGGGAGGGAGAATCAAAACAATGCCGACCCAAGGAAAAATCGCCGTCATTACCGGCGCCGGCAGCGGCATCGGCCGCGCCTCGGCGCATGCCCTGCTCGAAGCCGGGTGGAACGTGGTCCTCGCCGGGCGCCGCGCCGACATGCTGGCGGAAACCGCCGCGCTCGCGAAAGCGCCGCCGCCGCGTACCCTGGCCGTACCGACCGATGTCAGCGATCCGGCCGCGATCGCCGCGCTGTTCGACGCGGTCAAATCGACCTATGGGCGCATCGATTTGTTGTTCAACAATGCCGGGATCAGCACCCGCGGCATCCCGTTCGAGGAGCTGACCTACGAGCAATGGACCAATGTCGTCGCGGTCAACCTGACAGGATCTTTCCTTTGCGCCCAGCACGCCTTCCGCATGATGAAGGCGCAGGACCCGCAGGGTGGCCGTATCATCAATAACGGCTCGGTGTCGGCGCATGTGCCGCGGCGCAACTCGACCCCGTACGTGGCGACCAAGCACGCGCTGACCGGGCTGACCCGATCGCTCTCGCTCGACGGGCGCGAATGCGGCATCGCCTGCGGCCAGATCGATATCGGCAACGCCGCGACGACCCGCAACGAGGACACCGCGCAGGGCCGGCTCCAGGCCAGCGGCCGGGTTGCGGCCGAAGCGCGCATCGACGTGCGCGACGTCGCCAAAGGCGTCCTCTACATGGCCGAACTGCCGCTCGAAGCGAACGTGCAGTTCATGACCGTGATGGCGACGAAAATGCCCTATATCGGGCGGGGGTAGCCGGTATCGGCGTTCGGCTGGATCAGCGCCGTGCGTCCTTCGAGACGCCCGCTATGCGGGCTCCTCAGGATGAGGTTCTTTCTTAATGCCATCAATAACATACCCTCATCCTGAGGAG
>CAMATN010000018.1 GCA_945861155.1 Rhizobium sp. Q54 | reverse complement strand
GCACCCTGGCCTGGCTCAACCGCTGCCGCAGGCTGGCCAAGGATTGGGAAAATCTCAACCGCAAGGCGCTCGCCTTCCTGCGCCTGGCATCAATCCGCCTGATGTTGCGAAAACTATGCAATCCCAAATGATGTTCCCGGACAGACTCTAACAATGTTCGGCTTTTGTAGCCGTTCTGATGCGTCACGGCTCGGTTCCGGCCGCTTGCCGGCTCCGGTGGGTCCGCTCGATGACTCGAAAATTCCGGGGTCGGCGCATCGCGATCGATATCCCCATTAAATTCCCGACAACAATTTCGCTATACTATGCCCGCTTGAAGGTTACCTCGCCTGAGGAGGAGCATTCGTCGATGCGCGGTTCGTTGTCGACTCGCCTGACCCGCACGGTCGGCCGTTTTGTTCGGTCGCAGCCGGCCCGGATCGACTGGCCGGGCGGGGTGGTCTCGTTCAGCTTCGACGATTTCCCGAGATCGGCGCTTACCGAAGGCGGCGCCATTCTTGAGAAATATCGCCTGCGCGGCACCTATTACGCCGCGCTATCGCTCGCCGGCCAGGACAGCGACATGGGTCCGATGTTCGATATCGAGGACATCCGTGCCGCGCATGACCGGGGCCACGAACTCGGCTGCCACACCTATTCCCATCTCGATTGCAGCCGCACCCGGTCGGCGGCGGTGCTCGCCGATATCAGTGACAACACCGCCGCATTCTCGGCGCTGCTCGACGGGTTTGTCCCGGTCAGTTTTGCCTTTCCGTTCGGCGCGGTGTCGCTCGGCGCCAGGCGCGCGCTAGCCGGTCGTTTCGCGTCGTGCCGCGGCATTGCCGCCGGCATCAACAGCGGCACGGCCGATCTCGCGCATCTGTTCAGCAAGCAGGTGTACGACCGCAGTTTCGATGAGGCCGAGTTGTGTCGGCTCGTCGACCGGAATTACAGGATCGGCGGCTGGCTGATTTTCTTTACCCACGATGTCGCGGCCGTACCGTCGCGCTATGGCTGTACGCCGGACCAGTTGGAGCGGATGGTCGCCTATGCCGGGGAGCGCTGCGACGTTCTGCCGGTAAGCGAGGTCGTCGGCCGGTTGCGCCGCGCCCAAGCCGGATTGCGGCGGCAGCGATCGCCGCTGTCGCCGATGCCGTTGGGGATTTGAATGCCGGAGCTGCAACGCTCGATCATGCAGCGGCTGTACGGCAGGAACATCTGGGAAGGCTTCCAGCCGGCCCGGCCGCCGCAACCCGGCATCCAGGGCTGGAACGGCGACCACCCGGCGCTGGCCCAGCTCGCGGCGATCGCGGCGCAAAACGTGGTCGTCGATGTCGGCGTCTGGAAAGGACAGTCGACCATCACAATGGCCGCCGCTATGAAGAAAGCTCAGCTCGATAGCTGCGTTATCGCGGTCGATACGTTCCTCGGTTCGATCGAGCACTGGAATGGCGGATTGTTCACGCGAATCCATGCCATTCCGGACCTTTATCAGACCTTTATCGAGAATGTCTATTATACCGGCGTCATGGATTACATCGTGCCACTGCCGCAGACATCGACGACAGCCGCGCTTATCTTGCAGCGTCTGGGAATTTCAGCGGCCGTCGTGCATATCGATGCGTCCCACGAATACGCCGACGTGATGCGCGATGCCGAGGAATTCTGGAAGGTGCTGGGCGAGGGCGGCTTTCTGATCGGCGACGATTATCACGAGGCATGGCCCGGCGTGATCCGCGCCGCCGGCGAGTTCTCGGCGCGGCTCGGCCGCCCGCTGATCATTCAGCCGCCCAAATGGATCCTAAGAAAGCTGACCGCGAACGCGTCATCCCAGGCGGGGTCATCCCAGGCGGGCGCGCAATGATGCGACCGCGCGGTCCGCAGCATGGCCATCCCATAATTGGGGCGGCCCGCGCCGTTCCCAGCGGTCCCCGAGCACCTCGTCGACGGCGCTTTCGATCGCGTCGATCGGCACCAGGCGGTTGGTGCCCTGCGAGATCGTGATCGGGCGCTCGGTCGTGTCGCGCACCGTCAGGCACGGGATGCCGAGATAGGTCGTCTCCTCCTGCACGCCGCCCGAATCGGTGATGACCAGGCGAGCGGCGGCAACGAGGCTCATGAACTCGACATAGCCCAACGGCTCGATCAAGCGGGCTGAACCCAGCCGGTCGGCGAGACCGAACTCAAAGAGGCGCCGCCGGGTCCGCGGATGCACCGGAAAGACCAGCGGCAGCCGCCGGTCGACGCGCTCGAGCTGCGCGATCACCGCCGCCAACGCCAAGGGATCGTCGACATTGGCCGGCCGGTGCATCGTGACGATGCCGAAGCCGCCCGGATACAGCCCGAGCCCGTCATGGTAGCGGCACGCGGCGATCGTCTCGCGCAGCATCTCGAACGAATCGATCATGATGTTGCCGATCCGCGCGATCTTGTCGGGCGGCACGCCCTCGCGCAGCAGATTGGCGTCGGCGTCCTCGGACGGGGTCCACAGCAGATCGGCGATCGCGTCGGTGACGAGCCGATTGATTTCCTCCGGCATCGTGCGGTCGCCGCTGCGCAGGCCGGCTTCGAGATGGGCGACCGGCAGGCATAATTTCTTTGCCACCAGGGTGCAGGCCGCGGTCGAATTGACATCGCCCGCGACGACGACCCAGCGCGGCGGGTCGGCGAGACAGACGCGCTCATAGGCGACCATGACCCCGGCGGTCTGCTCGGCATGGCTGCCCGACCCGATACCGAGGTGAATATCCGGGGCCGGGAGGCCAAGCTGGCGCAGAAACACGTCCGACATCTGCGGGTCGTAATGCTGCCCGGTATGAACCAGCACCGGCCGGCACCAATCGGTCCGGTTCAGGGCGTGCAGCAGCGGCGCGATCTTCATGAAATTCGGCCGCGCTGCCGCGATCAGATGGATGTCGACTCGCTTATCGGTCATCACGCGAACTCGGGTCGGTCGGTCAGCTCGGGATAATCCGAACGCCCGCCGAACGACCACAGAATCCAGCCGAGTTCGTAGCTGCGGCATTCCTGGCGCAGCACGAGGCCCTGATGGCGCTCGACGTCGTCGTCGCGGCGCAGCACTGCGTTGCCAAGACCGCGCCGCAGTCGCGGCCAGGCAGTGTCGAGTTCGCCGGCGCGGACCTGCGAGCGGTAGAACATGCCTTCGGCCGGGCGCAGCATCGACACGCCCATCTCGTTGTCGCCGAACAGCCAGCCAAAGCCCCGCACCAGCGCGTCGCGGGCGCCCGAGACCCCGTGTGCCACCGCATGATGCAGAAAGGCCGGCGCCATGCCGTGCTGATGCACCGAGTAGATTTCATAGAAATCGACGACCCGGCCGCCCGGCACGTAATAGAACCACGGCCATTCGCCCCGGCTGCCCTGCAATGCGATCAGCCGCGCCGCCGTGTCGTTGGCGATGCCGATCGCCCAATCGGCTCCGAACGCCTCGCCGTAATGATAGAGCGCCAGTGTCGAATAGACCTGGCTGGCGAACGACGAAAACCAGCGCCGCGGACCGGTCGCCTGGTTGTAGAAGAGGCCGGTGGCCGGGTTGTGGTAACGCTGGCGCAAATGTTCGACCAAAGTCTCCGTTACCGGACGCCAGATGCCGCCGTCGGCGACATTCATCGCGGTCGTGCCGGAGATCAGCATCCCGACATCCTGCGCTGTCAGCCGGGCCAGCGCATGCCGGTCCGCGGCGACCGCCAGCACCCGGTCGAGCACCAGCTCCGGCGGCGCGAGACCGAGCCGCGCCCCGACCCACAGCGCCATGCCGTGGGCATAGGGGCGGAACCGCGGGTTGCCGGCCTCGCGGCAGCACCCTTCGTAGGTCTGCCGCAAGTCGGGGGTCTGGCGCAAATCCGGCAACTCGCCGCGCGCCTCGCTGCCCGGCTCGGACTGGCCGAGCCGCGACAGGCCCAGCAAGACGTTGAGCGTGTAGAACGCATCGCTTTCCGGCACAGACAGGTTCGGGGAATCGGTCGCCGACTCGGCCGCGTCGAGCCGGTAGATGTGGGAATAGCGTCCCCGCTCCGGCACCCAGCAGCGGCTGAGCCCCCTCAACGCGTAAGCGATCAGGGCCGAGTCGGCTTGCAATGCGGTGGGATGCTCAAGCGTCATGGCGGACGCGGAACCTGACACAGCTCACTCCAGTCCCAACAATTCGATGCAGAGCGAGCTTCCACCAGTTTCCTTGCGGTTTGGTTTACGCTCCCCACCCTTCGGCCATTGACGGCAGCCGCGCGCCGCGCGCCGCGCCCGGCGCAACCGCAATCCGCGCCTCGATATCGATGTCGAAACTGGAGGCGATTTCGAGCCGCGGATCGTCGAAGACATTGCCGCGCGGCCAGCGCCAGCGCCAATCGACGATCACCTGGTCGCGCTGGCGCAACAGCACCGCGATTTCAGGCTGAAACAGCCTGACCAGCGCCTCGATCCAGCGGTTGAGCAGAGCCGGTTTTTCGCTGTGAGCGAATCGGACGCGACCGAGCATCCCGATTACATCCTCGGCGCGATACCAAGTCTCGCCCGTGACCCAGCGATTGGTCGTGAACAGCCGGATCGGGTCGCCCTGCGCGTTTACCGCGATCGCCACCAGATGACAGATTTCGTCGCTGCCGCCGCGCTTCAGCGGCGCCGATTGACGCGGCAGCGCGGCGTTGGCGACCGCGATCTCGGGCAACAGCAACGGCGCCATTCCGGCGGGGATGCCTTCGCCGCCGAGGAACAGGTGGAAATGGCCGTGCTCGGCCCGCCCGGCGGCATCGGGTGCGGCCAATTTGTGCGGGGGATGGCGATGATAGAAATACTGGACGTGACTGGCCGGATCGTAGACCTCGCCCTCGGGGTAATGCCGCCAGTCGACGATGTCGGCGGCGGCGTCGCCGGCCGCCTCGCGCCCGACTGCCTCCCCGACGCCCTCATGGATCACCGTGCTGCCGCGTGCGGCGAGCGCCTCGCGGCACTCGCGCAGCATCAATGCCGCCTCGACGTCGCGCTCGCGCCAATCCACCGCCCACCCCTAACGTCCATAAGAACAAAACGTGTCCGCGATATTACCTATCTGCGTTTTTCCGACAAGAGCGGATTGGTAACGGTCCAGGTCACGGCCCGCGAGACCGCGTCGCCGAGAGCAGCGTCGAAGGCGCGAATCGTATCGGGGATCGCATTGCCCGCCGCCGCCGCTTCGCTGCTCAGGGAGGTCTGGGCGACGATTTTACGCTCGGGCATCCGGATCAACTTGAGGCTGAGCCGGATCACCGCGCGCGGGGGCGCCTCCGCAGACCCGTAAACCGCCTGGAAATCGCGAATCGCCGTTTCCAGGATGAAATCGGCGCGCAGACCGAGGCTTTCGGGTCCGACCGCGGTGACGGCCGCGCTTTTCTCGAACCCCTCGACGAGCGCCGCCTGGACGAGCAGCGGCACGCGGTCGGTCCATTCCGCATCGGCGAAATAGTCGAGCGACACCGGCGAGCGGGTCAGTGCGATCCGCCTGCCCTCAAGCCCGGCCGACGCGCTCGGCGTCGCGACGAGGAGCTGTGCCGCGACCCGCTTCAGGCCCGGCGCAAAGGCGAATGTCGGGGCAGCGCGGTAAAGCTGGCGCTCCGGCGGCGCGGACAATATCCCGCCGCAGCCGGCCAGCAGCAGGCTACACAGACCGGCGGCGAGAAGGACGACGCCATACCGCCGCGGGACGAGGCTCATTTCGGGCGGTATCCTTCGCGTCGGTCGCCGAACAGGACGCGGCTCGGATCGCGCTCGATCTCGGCGGCCGCCCGGCTCAACCCGGACACCAGCTGGCGCACCTCGGCAATCAGGCTCCCGACATCGCTCAGCGTCTGCTGGCTGAAGCTGCGCAGCCCCGGCCGCACGTCCTGCAAAGCGAGCTGGAGCAGCTTGTTGGTGTCTCCCAAATTCTTGGCCACCCGGTCGAAATCGGCGATTGCCGTGGCCAGCCGGTTGCCGATCCCGTCGGGACCGGCATAGCTGCGATCGACGTTGCCGAGCAGACTGGTCAGCGCGGCAGCGGCTTTGTTGGCGTTGTCGGAGAGGTCGGCGATGTCCTTGTTGCGCTCGGCGAGCCCGGCGGTGAATACCCGCAGATTGTCGAGGCTCTCGGTCAGGGCTTGGCGGTTCTTCTCGTCGAGCAGCTGGTTCAGCCGCTCCACGGTGTCATTCACCTTGTCGAGGATCTGCGGCGCGCGGGCGGTGACGCTGGCAAGGCGCGAGCGCCGCGATTCGATGACCGCATAGCGCTGACCGGGCTGCGGGCGCAACAGCGCCGCCTCCTGGGTCCCGCCGACGACCTGGATGTACGAAACGCCGCTCAGGATATTGGTCTCGACGCTGGCGGTGGCATCGGTCTTGATCGCGACCTTGGCGTCGATCTCGACGGTCACCCGGATCAATTCGACATTGGCCGGGTCGATGCGGATGTCGCTGACCCGGCCGACCGGCACGCCGTTGTATTCGACCGTCGAACCACCGCGCAGCCCGGTCACCGGGCCTTCAAAATAGATGTCGTAATCGGCGTATTGCGTGGTCAGCTGGCCGCGCGCCAGCCACAGCACCGCGGCAAAGGCGAGGACGATCATCGCCAGCACAAAGGCGCCGACCGCAACGTAATTGGCCCGTGTTTCCATGCCTCTTCTACCGTCCGCCGTCCGGGTGTGCCGCCCGGCCGCGCGGACCGTGAAAATAGGCGCGGATCCACGGGTGGTCGTCGGCCAGCTGCTCGGCCAGGCTGCCGACCCGTATCGTCTTGTCGACCAGCACGGCGACGCGGTCGCAAATCGCGAACAGCGTGTCGAGGTCGTGGGTCACGAGGAACACGGTGAGGCCGAGGCTCGCTTTCAGGTCGGCGATCAGCCGGTCGAACTCGGCCGCGGCGATCGGGTCGAGCCCGGCGGTCGGCTCGTCGAGAAACAGGATCTCGGGGTCGAGCGACAGGGCGCGCGCGAGGCCGGCGCGCTTGCGCATGCCGCCCGAGAGCTGGGAGGGAAACTTGTCCGCGGTCGGCTCGGGCAGCCCGACGAGCGCGATCTTGCAGGCGGCGATCTCGTCCATCAGCGGCTCCGGCATCGGACAATGCTCGCGCAGCGGCACCTCGATGTTTTGCATCACCGTCAGCGAACTGAACAGCGCGCCGTCCTGGAACAGGACGCCCCAGCGCTGTTCGAGTTCGTGCGCTTCGGCGGTGTCGATGTTCAGCACGTCCCGACCCAGTACCTCGATGTCGCCCTCCTCGGGGCGCCGGAGCCCGATTATGCTGCGCAGCAGCACCGACTTGCCGCTGCCCGACCCGCCGACGATGCCGATCACCTCGCCGCGCCGGACATCGAGATCGAGCCCGTCATGCACCGTCTGGGCGCCAAAACGGGTAACGAGGCCCCGCACCCGGATCACGATCTCGTCAGGCTCGCCGGCCACGCTCAGATCCGCAACAACGAAAACAGAATGGAGAAAGCCGCATCGGCAACGATCACGACAAAAATCGATTCGACGACCGATTGGGTGGTCAGGCGGCCGACGCTGTCGGCGCTCCCCGCCACGTTGAACCCCTCGTAACACCCCACCATCGCGATGATCGCGGCAAAGAACGGCGCCTTGATGATCCCGACCCACAAGGTCCATCCGGTAACAGCGCCGCGCAGCTGCTCGAAAAACGCCGGAACCGAGATCCCGAGCGTCGCCCAGGTCATCAGGACGCCACCCAGCAACCCCATCGCGTCGGCAAAAAAGACCAGCAGCGGCAGCGTCAGCACGAGGCCGAATACCCGCGGCAGCACCAGCACCTCGATCGGGTCGAGGCCGAGCGTGCGCATCGCGTCGATCTCCTGGTTGACCTGCATCGTCCCGATCTGGGCCGTAAAGGCGCTGCCCGAGCGGCCGGCAATGATGATCGCCGTCAACAGCACCCCCAATTCGCGCAGGATCGCGACGCCGAGCAGGTTGACGGTATAGATTTCGGCGCCGAATCGCCTGAGCTGGTCGGCGCCCTGATAGGCCATCACGACCCCGATCAGAAACGACAAGAGACCGACGATCGGCATCGCGTCGAGACCGGTCTGCTCCATCTGCCGCACGGTCGCGACAACCCGCAGGCGGCGCGGGTTGGCCAGCAGTCGCGCCACCGTCAGCGAGACCAGCCCGCCGAAGCCGATCATCGAATAGATTTGGCGCAGGATCCTTATCGTCACCTCGCCAATCCGCGCGACGAAGCCGACCAGCGTGTGGTGCGGCGGGATCGGGTGCGGCGGGGGAGGGCGCATCTCCCTGGCGCGGAGCTGATCGAACAACGGCGCGAGAGTGTCTCGCAGATTGGCGAATTCGACATTGTTGCCGCGGGCCGCGAGCGCCTGCTCGGTGCGCAGCAGCAGCCAGGCGCCAGCGGTGTCGAGCCGCTCGATCCCGCCGAGATCCAAGGTCACTTTGCGCCCCGTCGGCAGGTCGAGCGCATGCAGCCGGCGGTCGAGTTGCGCGGCGGCGGCGACCAGCCAATCCCCTTCGGCGCGCAAGAAGAGCGCACCCGCCTCCTCCGAGGCAACGATCGTTGCGGGGAGCGCCATCCTCGATCGCCAGGATCTGTCAAAAATCAATACGGTCGTCGACCCTTCCCAACTACGCGAAAACCCGGTATCCCGCAACGGATAGGTTGGGCACGCGAGCAGGAAGCATGGACTTCAAAGAGCACATCCGCGCGATCCCCGATTTTCCCAAACCCGGGATCTTGTTTTACGATATTTCGACGCTGCTGGCGCATCCGACCGCCTGGCGCGCGATGGTGGAGGAGCTTGCCGCGGCGATCCGCCCGCATCGGCCGGAATTGCTCGTCGGCATCGAATCGCGCGGGTTTCTGGTCGCCGCGCCGCTCGCTTACGCCCTCGGCTGCGGCTTTGCGATGGTGCGCAAAAAGGGGAAGCTGCCGGGCAAGACGACCCGCTACACCTACGACCTCGAATACGGGACGGATACGATCGAGGTCCAGGACGACGCGATCTCGCCCGGGCAGCGGGTGATCGTGCTCGACGATTTGATCGCGACCGGCGGCACGATGCGGGCGGCGATCGCGCTGGTCGAGCAACAAGGCGGCACGGTGGCCGCCGCCGCCTGCATCATCGAGCTGGCCTTCCTCCAGGGACGCCGCGACCTCAACGTGCCGCTAGCCGCAATGATCACTTATGATCGCTAGAAACCGGCGATCGCTAAAATACCGGATTTAACATTTTCATAATGATTTAACCTTAGCGTAGTGTGCTGAAACGGTCGCGACGACAGCGGTCGAACCTATGGTAGAGGCTCCGATGGCGACGATTGCCGAGCCCACAGCGATAATCGAGCGCAAATGCGTTCTTATCGTCGAGGACAACCCGCTCAACATGAAGCTGTTCAGCGCGATGGTTGAGGCGCAGGGCTATGAGGTGCTGCAGGCGATCGACGGGTCGCACGGCCTCGATCTGGCGCACCGCCAGCACCCCGACCTGATCATCATGGATATTCAGTTACCCGATATCTCGGGCATAGACGTCACTCACAGCCTGAAAGCGGACGCGAGCACTCGGGACATCCCGATCATCGCTACGACAGCCTATGCGTTGCGCGGCGACGAAGAAAAGATCCGCGCCAGCGGGTGCGACGGGTACATGGCCAAACCGATCGCGATCTCGCAGTTCCTGGAACTGATCGAGATCCTCATGCTCGGTCTGCCACTGCCTGCGAATTGTCCGGAGCCGGCCGAGTTCGTCGCGCCGCGGCGCGTCCCCTCCTGATGCGAAGGCTCAAAAGCCCGGAACAAACCGAAAAAACCAAGCGGGGCTGCCCTTTCGAACAGCCCCGCCGTCGGTCGGTGTCCGCCTACCAGCCGCGATAGTAGCTGGGGTAGGAGTACGAATACGCCGGTGCGTATGAATACGCAGGCGCGTACGAATACGCCGGCGCGGAGTACGAATACGCCGGTGCGTATGAGTACTGCGGGGCGTAAGAATACCCGTACGGGTTGGCGTAATAGCCGGAATTATAGCCGTAATAGGGGCTCGCCGCCGCGGCACCGGCCATAGTGCCGAGGGCCAAGGCGCCGACGCCCAAGCCAATCGCGGCGCCGGTCCCGATCCGAGCCTCGGCGGGTTTGGGCGCGGTCGTGAAGGCAACCGTCGCTACGAGCGCGGTCGCCAACGCCAAGCCTCGCCCGGCCTTCGTGGCAATAGTCGTATTAGCCATGGTCTCCTCCAGAGGTAATGCCGGCGCGACACTGGCCGAACCCGGCCTGCGCGCGTCTGACAGGTAAACGGGTCAGCCCCTACAAAAGTCCCGTTGCCCTCTGGAGTTGTCCGCTCGGTATGGCAAATAACGTCAACCGCGTGTCCACACCGCATGTGGGGTGACGACGAAATCAACGCGTCCGTCTTCCAGCGCCCGCAGGCATTCCTCGGGCCGGTTGACGATCGGCTCCTCGTGAGCATTGAAGCTCGTATTGACCAGGACCGGCAGGCGGGTGCGTTCCTTGAACGCGGCCAGTATATCGAAATAGAGCGGGTTGTCGGCGCGCCGGATGATTTGCGGCCGCGCGCTGCCGTCGACATGCACGACTGCCGGGATGCGCTCGCGCCACGCCGGGCGCACGGCACAGCAAATCGTCATGAACCGGGCGGCGTAGCGGTTGACCTCGCCGATATCGAAGATCTCGGCCGCGTCGGATGCGCTGACTACGGGTGCGAACGGCATGAACTCGCTGCGCTGCAGCCGGTCGTTGAGGCTCTGGTTGACCGCGGCATCGGCCGGGCTCGCCAGGATGCTGCGCGCCCCGAGCGCCCGCGGGCCGTACTCCATGCGGCCCTGATAGAGCGCGCCGATGCGGCCCTCGGCGAGCCGATCCGCGCTGAGAGTAGCCGGGTCGCCCTGATGGCGGACGATTCGGGACGAGCCGGCGAACGCTGTCGCGACGGCCTCGTCGTGGTCGCCGCCCCAATAGACATCGGCCAGGCGATGGCGCTGCTTCAGCCAGACCGGCAGCCCGTCGCGGTCGAGCAGGAATTGCAGCGCGCCGCCAATGACGAGACCATCGTCGCCCATCGGCGGCACGACAAACACCTCGTCCACCGGCAGGCTCTCGGCCAACACCCGGTTGAGCCGGACATTGGCGAAAACGCCGCCGGCGAGGCCGAGCCGGCGGACGCCCCTCTCCCGCGACGGGTGGCGCTCGATGAGCCGTTGAACCGATTCGCGAATGCCCCATTCGAGCAGCGCCTGCACCGAAGCGGCGGCATTTTCCCGCGTCTCTGTCAGGGCGAGCGCGCGGAAACAATCGCGCAACGCGCGGTCGCTCTCCAAGTCCATGTCGATCCGGCCGTCGGGCGACACGCTGAAATGGCGCTGCATCTCGGGCAGCAACACGGGCTCGCCATAGGCGGCAAGGCCGGTCAGCTTGCCCTCGTGGCGGTTCATCCTGAAGCCCAGCGCCTCGGTGACAAAGCCATAGGCGAGGCCCAGACTGCCCGACGGATGGGCGCGGCCGAGCCAGCGATCGTCGCCGTAGAGGTTGGTCAGCGTGCCGTCACGGAACAGATTATGGCTGTAATAGACTTGGTCGCTGCTGCCGTCGGCCGTGTAAAGCAGCGCCTCGTCCCAATCGGTGAAGAACAGAGCCGGCAAGGCATGGCTGAAATGGTGGTTCGAGAAATAGAGGCGCGCGTCGCGCCGCAGCCCGAGATCGGCGAGGAACGCGCCGGCGTCGAACAATTCGTCGGCACGGCGCCCGAGCTTTCCGACGACGACGTTCATCTCGCGGGTCTTCTCGCGGCCGGCGATGCGGCGCAATCCCTCGCGGAGTTTTTCGTGGGGTCGCCAATAGGTGAAATAGCGCCGGCGGAAAAAGCCGCGCGTGCACACCACCACATCGACCTCGCGGCGCTCGATGCGGGCGATGCGCAGAACCTCGGCGATCGATTGCTCCGGAAAGCCGCCCGAGCCCTTGACCCGGTTCATCCGCTCTTCGGCGACCGCCGCCACGACCCGGTAATCGTCGAACAGGGCGGCCGACGAATCGTGCGGCCCCGAATGCAGGCTGAGGATCAGCATCCGGCCAGCTATTACGTTGTCTTTCCCGACGACGAAAGCGTCTATCGCGTTCGAGCGGCATAACCATCATGGATGCTCGTCGCGGGCCGTTCGACGAATTCGTCGTTGCCACCGCGCTGTTGACCCGGCTGCCGGTCGGCGCCGCGCTGTCGGCCGATGGCGCGATCGCCGCCTCGGGATGGGCGTTTCCGCTGGTTGGCGCCGGCATTGGGGCGCTCTGCGCGTTGGCGTTTTTCGTCGCCGGGACGCTGGGTTGCGGTCCTGCCCTGGCGGCGCTGATCGCTGTTGCCGCCGGGCTCGCGATTACTGGCGCCCTCCATGAGGACGGGCTTGCCGATACCGCTGACGGGTTTGGCGGGGGCAGCGACCGCGCCGCGAAGCTCAGAATCATGCGCGACAGCCGGCACGGCACCTTCGGCATCCTCGCCCTGGTGCTCAGCATCGGGCTGCGCGCCGCGGCCCTCGGCACGATTGGCGACCCGATCCATGGCGGGCTCGCGCTGATCGCAGCCCATGCCGCCGCGCGCGGCGCCTTGCCGCCGATGATGCTCCTGTTGGCGCCGGCGCGGCCGGACGGGCTTGGCGCGACGGCGGGACGGCCGAGCCGGGCGGTCGCGATCGCCGCGGCGCTGATCGGCGGGGGAATCGCGCTGGCGGTGCTGGGGCCGGCGACCGGCCTCATCGCGCTCGCGCTGGGCGCCGGCGCGATTGCGCTCGCCGCGATGCTTGCGCGGCGGCAGATCGGCGGCTACACCGGCGACGTTCTCGGCTTTTTTCAGCAAATCGGAGAGATCGTGATGCTGCTCGTGGCGGCCGCGAGATGAGCGGGCATTCCCCCCCGGGTGCCAAAGTGTCGCCGTTCGGTGCCGGCGCGATTGGCGCCGGCGATACCGCCGATGTCGCGACGACGACCCGCTTTTGGTGGGTGCGGCATGCGCCGGTCGAGCATGACGGCCGCATCTACGGCCGCAAGGACATGACCTGCGACTGTACCGATACCGCGGTGTTCAGCGGGCTCGCCCGCCAATTGCCGCGCGACGCGGTGTGGGTGACCAGCGATCTGCGCCGTACCCACGAGACCGCGCGGGCGATCGTGCGCGCCGGATTGCCCGGCCCCGACCCGATCCCCGGCCCCGACGCGCCGGCGATCCCCGATCTCGCCGAACAGAGTTTTGGCGACTGGCAGGGCCTGACCTATGAGGAGCTGCGCCTGTCGCGCGCCGGCGCTTTCCATCGCTTCTGGCACGCCCCGGCGCATGAGCGCGCGCCGGGCGGCGAGAGCTTTGTCGACGTCATGGAGCGGGTCGCCCGCGCGATCCACGCCGTTCTCGAGCCAAACCGCGGGCGCGACATCATCGCCGTGGCGCATGGCGGCACGATTCGCGCCGCGCTCGGCCTCGCGCTCGGTCTCGATCCGGAGGCCTGCCTCGCGTTCACGATGGAAAACTGCTCGGTCACTCGCATCGACCACATCGACGGACCCGGCATGGGCCATGGCTGGCGCGTCGTCACCGTCAACCGCCCGCCGCGATAAGTTAACCTCACTCGATGAAGCGGTCGGTGCGAGCCCGCACCGCGGTGAAATGCTCGACCTCCCGATTGCCGACCGGCAGGCACAAATGCACAGATCGTCTTAATGTGGTCGTCCTTATCCATTAAATTGGTCGCAGCCGGCGCGCTCATTTGGTGCGCCGGTGTCCTGTCCATGACCGTCTGGAACAATCGTCGGTTTGGGAAATTGGCCTTCTCAACGGGTTTATTATTGATCGTTCTCGCCGGAATTGTAGCGCTGTCCGATCCTGGCTTTCTGGCTCTCAAATAAGGCCGACCCAGCCACCGCCCGATTCTTGGGCCGCAGGTCAGCCCGATTTTGGCCCTGCTTCCCGGTCAATGTCGCGGTCGCTTTGCGATCCGGCGGAAAGCTCGACGATTTCGTCGGGCAGGGCGCCGCCGGCATCTGTCCCGCGGGCTTCGGTCCCGTCCGTCCCGCGAACGTCGATGTCTCGGGGGAAATGCCGTTCGAGAAGCGCGAGGATTTCGCCGATCGCGGCGGCAAGCGCATCGACCGGCGGTCCGGTCCGCCGCGCCGCGCCAAGCCGGTCGACGATGTCGCGCCAAGCCTCCCCATCGATGACCGCGGATACCCCGGAATCGGCCAGAATAATCACCTGCCGCTCGGCCATCGCGAGGAACAGCATGACCCCGGTTCGGGCTGGCGTGCGTCCCTCGACGCGCAGCTCGAACTGGTGTGCGGCGACATGTCGCGCGTGCGCCCGCCTGACCTGTGGCGGAACCAGGCGCATCAGCGCGGCGGGCCATTGCAGGAGCGCGGCCAGGACCGCGAAAATGCCGGCTTCGGCCAGGAACAGCCGCGAGGCCGCGAGCTGGGGCGCCCCGAGGGCGAGGACGGCGCCGGCCAGCAGCGCCGCCAACGCCGGCCACAGCAGGCCGAAAACCCCATAAAAACCGCACGAATCGGCGATCACCAGGACAAGCTCCGCCGAGCTGCGCGCTTCGCCCGTCTTGATCGCCTGCGCCAGGCACTCGCGATCGGCGACGGAGAGTCTGCCGGGTGGTCTCACCATCGCCCGCTCGCGCCGCCGCCGCCGAACGATCCGCCGCCGCCGGAAAAGCCGCCGAAGCCGCCATCGCCGGACGATCGGCCGCCGCTGCTCCAGATGCCGCCGGCCATCGGCCCGATCCACGAGCGGTTGCGGCCTCTGAACATGCCGAAAACGACGATCAGGATGAACGCGAGCAGAAACAGCCCCGAAAAAGGATTGTCCTCGGGTTCCTGCCCTTGTCCCTGGGACCTGGATAGCGGCGCGGCGGCTCCGGGCTCGCCGCCGAGCGCGCCCAGCAAAGCCTTGGTCCCGGCCACGACGCCGCGGTCGAAATCGCCCCGGCGAAAGGCCGGGACGATGTCGCGCTCGATGATGGCCCGGCTGATCGCATCGGTAAGCCGGCCTTCGAGACCGTATCCAACCTCGATCCTGACCTCGCGGTCCTTGGGGGCGATGATCAGCAAGGCGCCGGTATTCTTGCCCTTTTCGCCGATTCCCCAAGCCCGGCCGAGCCGATAGCCGAAATCCTCGATGGGCAAGCCCTGCAGCGAGGCGAGCGTGGCGATGACGACCTGCTCGCCGCTCGCCTTCTCGTGCGCCGCCAACATCTCGGTCAAGCGCTCGCGGGTCGCGGCCGACAGGATGCCGGCCTGGTCGACGACGCGCCCGGTGAGTGCCGGGAACTGGGGCTCGGCGGCCCAGGCGCCGCCCGCCAAAATGAGGATTGCGAGCCAGATGACGAACGCCCGGGCGATTGGAGCGGGTGGGTTCATCAGAACTTAACCTTCGGGGCCTCCTGCGAGGTTTGCGGGATGGTGAATGTCTCCTTGACCTTCGCATCCGAATAAAAGATCGCGGCGATCCAGCGCCCGGGAATCGTGCGCAGCTCGGTGTTGTAGGCCTGGACGGCCTCGATGTAGTCGCGGCGGGCGACCGAGATGCGGTTCTCGGTGCCTTCGAGCTGGGATTGCAGCGACAGGAAGTTCTGGTTCGCCTTCAAATCGGGATAGCGTTCTGCGACGGCGAGCAGACGCGACAGCGCGCCGGTCAAACCCGCCTGGTTCTCCTGGAACCGCCGGAACGCCTCGGGGTCGGTCAGGATATTGGCCGGGATCACCATCTGCGTGGCCTTGGCGCGCGCCTCGATTACCGCGGTCAGCGTCTCCTGCTCGTGGCGTGCGTATCCCTTCACGGTCTCGACCAGGTTCGGGATCAGGTCGGCGCGGCGCTGATATTGATTGAGAACTTGGCTCCAGGCCGCCTTGACCTGCTCGTCGAGCGTCGGGATTCGGTTGATCGCGCCGCAACCCGACAGGCCGAGCAATACGCACGCCGCGACGATCAGCCGCTGCGCTTGCAGCAGCATGGGGCGGGCCGCAGGGCAGCTCACGGCACGGCATTTTAGGGCGCGGCAGCTCACGGCGCGGCAGATAGCGGCTGTCACGACATCCTCGCAATCAGTGGCAACTGCCAGAACGCTACTATGGGCAGAAAAGTCCTCGATGAAAATCAACCCGGCAGTCGGGGACGCCCCCGGGAGCGCGCCCGCCAGGTAGGATTTTAGCCAAAGATGAAAAATAATTGATCCTTAGTGAACCGCTTCACAATCGAGTCTGCGATCTCGCGGTTACGATGTCCGCCAGTTCGGAGAGGAGATCGCGATGTTGTCGCAAGAATGGCATGAACTCGAGATGCTGGGCGATCGCGTGACCCAGATGCGCGATCGTTACGGCGCGGCGCAGCAAGCCAATAACGCCGGCCTCATTCAGTCTCTCAAGCACGATCTGCAGGTCGCTTCCCGCCAACGCGAACAACTCTTGACGCATATTTCCGCGCGGCTCGGATCGGCTGCCGCGTGACGGCGCGCGGGCTCCCAATCTGCCCCCGATCCCAGTCTGCCCCGATCGCCCGCGTCAAAGCCGCAAGGGCGGGTCCTCGATCGGATCGGGCGGCGGCTCCGGGCGAGGAATCGGGATCGGCGGCGGCGGCTCGATAATCGGTGGCGGGCGAGACGGGTCCGGCGGCGGCACGGGGGGCGCTCCTGGCGGCGGCGGCGGATGGGGGCTCTGAGCGTCGTGCATGTCCGATCAACACCAGCGAGCGCGAAGACTATCCCACCCATCGTCAAACCGAGCCGACCGCTTTCGCCCCTGCCGCGTTCGCCCCTGTCGCGGCGCGCGGCGCCTAACCCCTGCGGCGTGGTTGCCCATACCAATGGGGGGGTCGCAACCAATCGGGCATTGACTGGCCTCCCAACCTGCCCTGTGCTAGCCTCCCGGCATGTTGACCCGGCCGGCATCGGCATGGCTGGGAACGGGGAAGGAGATTGCCATGCCCGGTCTGACCCGCCGCTCGCTGATTCGCAACTCGTTGGGTGTTGTCGCGGCCGGCGCGCTGGCGCGACCGTATATCGCGAACGCGCAGGCGAAAACCGCCACCGTGTGGTGGATCCAAGGTTTCGTCGAAGATGAGGATATATCGTTCAAGAAGATCGTCGGCGACTACCAGAAGGCCAGCGGCAATACGATCGACTACAGCATCATACCGTTCGCGCCGATGCGTCAGAAGATCGTATCGGCGGTGACCAGCGGCGTCGTCCCGGACATGTTCCAGAACAGCCCGGCCGAAGCGGTCGCGCTGTATGCCTGGGACAACAAGCTCGTCGACGTCAGCGACGTTGTCGCGACGCAAAAAGACAAGTACACCGAAACCGCGCTGATGACGGCAAATTGCTATAACAATGTCGAAAAAAAGCGCAGCTTTTACGGCGTGCCCTATACGCAATCGGTATTGCCCAACCATGTCTGGCGGCCATTGGTCGAGAAGGCTGGCTTTACGATGGAGGACATCCCGAATAAATGGGATGCCTATTATGATTTCTTCAAGGGCGTGCAGAAAAAATTGCGCGCCATGGGCGACCGCCGGGTCTACGGGATGGGCTTGACCTTGAGCACGACCGGCAACGATACCAATAACCAATTTAACTACTTTCTGAACGCCTATGGCGGCCGCGGCATGGTCACCAAGGACGGCAGGTTGCACGCCGACGATCCGCAGGTGATCGAGGCGGCGATCAAGGCGCTGGAATACCCGACCACCGCGTACAAGCAGGGCTTTATCCCGCCGAGCGCGATCAACTGGAACGACTCCGACAACAATAACGCCTTTCACTCCAAGCTGGTCGTGATGGATCTCGACGGCACGATCTCGACCGAAGTCGCCATCATGAAAAAACATCCGAAGGATTACGATGACATCGTGACGATGGGGTTGGCGCTCGACAACAACGGCAAGCCGATAACGAGCCAGGCCAACAACACATGCGGTCTGATCCCGAAGGGGGCCAAGAACATTGAGGTCGCGAAGAACTTTCTGACATATTTGATCCAGCCGAACATCCTCAATGAGTTCCTGAAAACCGGGCTCGGCCGGAACATGCCGCCAATGCAGTCTATCGTGCAGAACGATCCGTGGTGGTTTGCCGACCCGCACCGCGATGCTTACGTCAAGCAGGGTCTGTTCAGCCCGACCTTGCCGGATTTCTTCGCCTACAACCCGGCCTATGCCCATGTCCGCAGCGAGCACGTCTGGGGCATGGCCCGGACCGACATCATGATGCAGGGCATGACGCCGCAGGCGGCGGCCGAGAAGGCGCTAAAGCGAATGAAAACGATTTTCGCGAAATACCCGATCCAGCAGAGCTGAGGGACGACGATGGCTAGCGTTTCTGTTGCGGAGCTCGGCGGCCCGGAAGCCCGGCGGCAGTCGGTGTGGCGCTATTGGCGGGGCGGTCTGCGCGGCTCGGAGTTTGTCTGGGCGGCCGCCTTTCTGGTGCCCTACATCTGCGTGTTCCTGGCGTTTGTCGTCTATCCGGTTGGCTACGGGCTATGGATGGGCAGCTCGCTTCATTTGTACCCCGAGTTGTTTGCCGACCCAATCTACCAGCAGACCTTGGTCAACACCCTGATATTCCTGGCGCTTGGGGTCAATCTGAAGCTGTTTTTCGCGCTGATGCTGTCCGGCTTCTTCATGCGCAAGGGCTGGTGGGTCAAAGGGCTGCTGATGCTTTACGTGCTGCCCTGGGCGGTGCCGGCGCTGCCGTCCTTCATCTCGATCCATTGGATGCTGAACGGCGAGTGGGGGTTGATTAACAACGCGATCTATCACATTTTTGGCGTTGACGGTCCGTCCTGGCTGAACCAGCGCTGGTCGGCCCTGGGCTCGGCCATCTACTCGCATCTGTGGAAATGGCTGCCGTTCTGGACCGTGATCCTGCTTGCGGGCAGGATGTCGATTTCCCAGGAAGTCTACGATGCGGCCGAAGTGGACGGCGCGACCGGGTTCAAGCGGTTCCTCTATATTACGTTCCCGCTGCTCGCCAATCTCTATTTGGTGCTGACCTTGCTGGCGACGGTCTTTCTGCTCGGCGATTTCAACTCGATCTTTTTTGTCACCGGCGGCGGACCGGCCAACTCGACGCATCTGTTGGCGACGCTCGGTATCCGCAACGCCTTTGACATGGGAAATCCGCCGCTCGGCGTTGCCGCGGTGATGTCTGCGCTGCCGTTGTTGATCCCGCTGGTAATCATCCTGATGCGCCGGCTCAAGGCCGCGGAGGTGCACGTATGACGACCCTAACCGCCGATACCACCAGCCGGTCGGCGCCCGCGACCCGGCCGATGGAGGGGATGCGCCGTGTCGCGCGGCGCCGCCGTTACCTGATGAACGCCGGGGCCGCGGTGATCAGCGTGATCCTCGTCGTGTGGACGCTGATCCCGCTTTACAACATGCTGATGGTTTCGCTGAAGCCCGATAACGACATATTCAGCGATCATCTCTGGCCGCCCAGCCCGTCGGTCCGGAGCTTCTGGGTTGTTTTGACCCAGGACCATTGGTACCTGGAGCATTTCTGGCACCAGTTGCGCAACAGTATCTTTATCGCCGGGATGGTGACGCTGTTCGTGCTGGCTATCGGTACGCTGACCACGTTTTCAGTCGGGCGTATGCGCATCAAGAACGGCTGGCTGATCACCAACGCGGCATTGCTGACCTATCTGATCCCGGCCTCGTTCCTGGCGATCCCGTTCTATCTGATCATGCAGCATTACGGGTTGCACAATAACCCGTGGTCGGTGATCGCGGCGGAGGTGACGTTCGCGACGCCCTACGCGATCTTCATCTTTATGGAATATGGCAGGAGCATCCCGCTCGAACTTGACGAGTCCGCGCGGATCGACGGCGCCTCGCCGTTTCAGATCTATTACAAGATCTACCTGCCGTTGATGGCGCCGGCCTTGGTCGCGGTCGGCACCTACGCGATGCTCGTCGCGTGGAACCAATACCTTTATCAGTTCCTGTTGCTCTCGAACAAAGAGAGCATGACAGTGCCGGTGGCGCTGGCCCAGTTCATAAACAGCGACATCGCGCCGTGGAACTACATGATGGCCACTGCGATCATCTACGCGCTGCCACCGATCGCGATCTATTATGCGTTCCGCCGGCGCATGAGTTCGGGCCTGACCATGGGCGGCGTCAAGGGCTGAGCTTTACCAGCGACATCAGCCTCGCGGCGTCGCAGGCGCCGGGAGGCTGACCGCTTGGCGGTCGAGGCTCGCCGGCGTCCAATTGGCGGCGCGGCGGGCGAGCCGGTCGTCGGTCGTTTCGCCGTCGTGATCGGTGGCGGCGGGCTGGCGAAGGAAGGCGGCCCGGTCATCGAGACAGTTGATGTTGGTAACGGCCCTTGTGCCGGATACCGTCTCGCAGACCGCGCCGATATAGACTCCGCAACGGCGGCAGATCAGGAATTCGGCGGTGCCCGTGCCGAAGCGGTAGGCTTCGACGAGCGCCCAGTCGGTAGCCCCGATCTCGACCGATCCGAGCGGATCGCTGGTCGTGCGGGTGGCGTGGGCGCGGCAGAAGGAACAGAAGCAGGCGCGCAGCCGCGTGTCTTCGGGCGCTTGGGACAGGCGCAGGCGAAGGCGCAGATTGCCGCAATGACAGCCGCCGCGATGTTCGGCCATTGGCTCTCTCCTGGGTCTGATTCCGCCCGCAAGCGCCGGGCCGTCGCGCCTGGCGCAATCGTACTCGCAAATTAACCTGGCTCAATTGAACCCAGCGCACGCCTTGACCATTCTCCGTCGTTCCGGCATGGCGCAAGCCAGGCGCCGGCAAAGAGTACAGGTTCCGCAGCGCTCGGGGATGCCTCGATGACACTTGCTGAAGCTGTCGTTGCGACGGACCCCTCGGGCGCCGCCACAGCTGCGTCCGGTCCAGATGCGGCGGACACCTTCCCGAAAATGCTGTTCGAACACGCGAGGATTCGCCCCGAGCGGCCGGCGATGCGCGAGAAGGGTTACGGCATCTGGCAGAGCTGGAATTGGGCGCAGGTCGCCGGCGAGATCGAGGCGCTCGCCGGCGGGCTGAAGACGCTCGGCTTCGCGCGCGGCGACAAGCTCGCGATCATCGGCGACAATCGCCCGCTGCTTTATTGGGCGATCGCCGCGGCCCAGGCGTTGGGCGGCGTGCCAGTGCCAATGTACCAGGATTCGATCGCCGACGAGATGGCCTATGTGCTCGATCACGCCGAGATCAGGTTCGCCATTGTCGAGGACCAGGAGCAGGTCGACAAGCTGGTCCTGGTCAAGGAACGCTGCCCGCTTCTCGAAACCGTGATCTTTTGCGATTCCCGAGGGCTACGCCATTACGCGCAACCCTATCTGCATGCCTGCGACGCGCTGCGAGAAACGGGGCGCGTCTTTGCGCGCGCGCAGCCGGGTTTCTTCGGCGACGAGATCGCCCGCGGCCACGGCGCCGATACCGCGATCATCCTCTATACGTCGGGCACCACCGGGCGGCCGAAGGGCGTCGTCCTCAGCTTCGACAATCTGATCGCCACGGCCCGCGCCGCGATCGATTTCGAGGGCCTCTCCGACCGCGAGGAAGTCTTGGCCTATCTGCCGATGGCGTGGATCGGCGAGCATGTCTTTTCTTATGTGCAGGCCTATTGCGCCGGGTTTTGCGTGTCCTGTCCGGAATCCCCGGCGACCGCGCTCGCCGATCTGCGCGAACTGGGGCCGAGCTATCTGTTCGCGCCGCCGCGGATATTCGAAAACATCCTGACCCAGGTGATGATCCGCATGGAAGATGCAGCCTGGGTCAAGCGCCGCCTGTTCCAGTATTTTCTCGGCGTCGCCAAACGAATCGGCCCGGCGCTGCTCGATCGCCGACCGGCCGGATGGCGCGACCGCGCGCTCTATTGGCTCGGCAATCTCCTGGTCTATGGACCGCTCAAGAACGCGCTCGGCATGACCAGGGTTCGGGTCGCCTATACCGCCGGCGAGGCGATCGGCCCCGATCTGTTCCTGTTCTACCGCTCGCTCGGCATCAACCTGAAGCAGCTTTACGGCATGACCGAGAGCTCGGTGTTCCTGTGCATCCAGAAGGATGGGCAGGTGAAGCCCGACACGGTCGGCGTCCCGATCCCCGGGGTCGAGATCCGCGTCGCCGACAATGGCGAGCTCTCGTTCCGCAGCCCCGGCGCGTTCCAATCCTATTACAAGAACAAGGAGGCGACGGAAGACGCCAAGACGCCGGACGGCTGGGTCTATACCGGCGACGCCGGGTTTTTTGACGCCGACGGCCAGCTGACGATCGTCGACCGCGCGCGCGATGTCGGCCGGCTTTCGGGCGGCGCGCTGTTCGCGCCCAAATTCATCGAGAACAAGCTCAAATTCTTCCCCTACATCAAGGAAGCGGTGGCGTTCGGCGATTCGCGCGATTTCGTGACCGCGTTCATCAACATCGACCTCGACGCGGCCGCCAATTGGGCCGAGCGGCGCGGCCTCGCCTATGCCTCGTACCAGGAGCTGGCCGCGAACGAGTCGGTCTATGATCTGGTCGAGGGCTGCATCGCGCAGGTCAACCGCGATTTTGCCGCCGAACCGAGCCTCGCCGCGTCGCAGATCCATCGGTTCCTGATCCTGCACAAGGAGCTCGACGCCGATGACGGCGAGCTGACGCGGACCCGCAAGGTGCGCCGCGGGACCGTCGCCGAGCGTTATGCGGCGCTGGTCGGTGCGCTCTATTCCGGTGCTCATTTCGGGCACATCGAGACCGAAGTGACCTTCGAGGACGGCCGCACGGGCATCATGCGCGCCGATCTCGCGATCCGCGACGTGGGCACGGCCCCGGTGCGGCACGCGGAAGAGGTGGCCTGAATGCCCGATCCGACAACGCGCAAGCCCATCGGCGAGACCATTCTCGACGCCGACGCGATCAGCCTCGCCTTTGGCGGCATTCAGGCGCTGAACGGGGTCAGCCTGGCGATCCGGCGGCACGAGATCCTGGCGATCATCGGGCCGAACGGCGCCGGCAAGACCTCGCTCCTCAACGTCATCAACGGGTTCTATCATCCGCAGCGCGGCGCCTTGACCTGGAAGGGCGTGCCCCGCCGCCGCATGCGGCCCCACGAGGCCGCCGCGTTGGGGATCTCCCGCACCTTTCAGAACGTCGCGCTGTTCCGCGGCATGACCACCTTGGACAACATCATGACCGGGCGCCTGACCCGGATGCGGCGCAACCTGTTGTGGCAGGCGATCCATATCGGGCCGGCCGAGAAGGAGGAGCTCGAGCACCGCCGCTATGTCGAGCGCATCATCGACTTTCTCGAGATCGAGGCAATCCGCAAGGTGCCGGTCGGGCAGCTTGCCTACGGGTTGCAAAAGCGGGTCGAGCTGGCGCGCGCTCTGGCGATGGAGCCGGAATTATTGCTGCTCGACGAGCCGATGGCCGGGATGAATGTCGAGGAGAAGGAGGACATGTGCCGCTTCATCCTCGACGTTAACGACGAGTTCGGCACGACGATCGCCCTGATCGAGCACGATATGGGCGTCGTGATGGACATTTCAGACCGGGTCGCGGTCTTGGATTACGGCCGCAAGATCGCCGACGGCCCGCCCGACACGGTGCGCGCCGACCCCGCCGTCATCGCCGCCTATCTCGGGGTCGAGCGGTGAGGCCGAATGCCATTTCCTGCGATGCGGATGCGCCGTGCGTCCTTCGAGACGCGCCCTTCCGGGGTGCTCCTCCGAGTCTGACTTGAAATGGATCGTGTCATATCAGGCTTTTGCCAGGCGGCGGGAGAGGAGGCGCAAGTGCGCGAGCAAGACCCATGCGATGGCGCTGGGGATGGTCGCCTCGAAATCTTTGGCCAGACGGCGCGAACGGCCGAGCCAGGCGAGGGTGCGCTCGACCACCCATCGCCGGGGCTCGACGATTTCGATCGTCCACGGGCCGCAATCGGCAACGGCATTGCGCGATTGTTCGCCGCGATAGACGCGATCGGCGCGCCGCGCGCAACAGCGGCACCGCGCCGTGCGAGTCCTGGATGTTGGCTTCATGCACCCGGACCGCGAGCACGAAGCCCTCGGTGTCGGTGAGGATGTGGCGCTTGCCTCCCTTGCTGCGCTTGCCTCTCTTGATGCGCTTGCCGTCATCGATGCCGCGCGGGCCGCCGCTTTCCGTGGTCGGTACGCTTTGGGGTCGGTACGCTTTGGGGTCGGTACGCTTTGGCTGTCGATAATCCCGGCCGAGGGCGCGGCGTTGCGCCCGACGCGCTGGCGCGCCCGCGCCACCAGCGCCGCACCGATCCGGGGCCCAGGTGCCCTCGTCGCGCCAGCGATAGAAATAGCCCTGCACACGACCCAACCGCCGCGGCGGCGGCACCAGCGGTGCGATCTGCGCCCACTCCGCCTCGCGCGTGTCGCTTGCATAACTCAACTCGTCACGCCGATACTGCGCGCGGGTGGTTTCAGTCCACATGTTGTGGCTCCGTATTTGTCAGCCAACAACACAGAATCACAACCCACTGAAATGACCCAATTCATTTTGGGCCAGACTCTCAGGAGTGCCACAAAGGGGCGCGTCTCGAAGGACGCACGGCGCCTCGGCTCGTTATGGCTTCACCAACATGGCGTCGATTTCCCCGGTGATCGCGGCGTCGGTCGGCCGCACCTGTGCCGGCCAGGCGCCGGCGAGCTGGCCGTCCGGCCCGATCAGGTATTTGTGGAAATTCCAGCGCGGCGCGCCAGCTTCCCCAAGAGTGGCGGCGACCCAGCGATAGAACGGGTGCGCGGCGGCGCCGATCACCCGGTTCTTTTCGGTCAGCGGGAAATCGACCTGGTAATTGGTGTCGCAGAATTTCCGGATCTCGGCCGCATTCCCGGGCTCCTGCTCGCCGAAATCGTTGGACGGCACGCCGAGCACGACGACGCCGCGCTCGCTGTAGCGCCGCCACAGCGCCTGAAGCTCGCGATATTGCGGCGTGTAGCCGCAAAACGACGCGGTGTTGACGACCAGAACCGGGCGCCCAAGCCATGCGGCGAGAGGCAGCTTGTCGCCGTCGAGCGCGACGAATTCGAACTGATAGGCGTCGCCCGTTTCGGTGTCGCTTGTCGGCATGAGGGACCTCCCGGCAGCAAAGGCGCCGGCCGGACCCATTCCAGCCGCCGCCAGCGCGATCAGGATCGCCACGCCAAACCAGTCCCGCCGATTCGCGCCGTTCCCGATCATCGCTCAGCATAGCGCGACGCGACGGCGATGGGGATCGGATCGCGTCAGGCGACACGGTAGCGGCACGGTGCATTTCAGTTGCGCGCGATCCCCCCTTCCCGGAGACTGCGGCCCGATCTGGCAAGGTTTGCATACGGATGCTGTTGGGGTATCTGCTGAAGGGCATGCTGGTCGGCCTGATCATCGCCGTGCCGGCCGGCCCCGTCGGGGTCCTGTGCATCCGCCGCACGATCTTTCATGGCCGGCTCGCCGGGTTCATGTCCGGGCTCGGGGCAGCGACCGCCGACGCCGTGTTCGGCATCATCGCCGGCGGCGGGCTGACCGTCGTGTCGGACTGGCTGCTCGGTTATCAGGAATGGCTGCAGCTCGCCGGCGCCGGGTTTCTGCTTTATATCGGCATTTCCGCGCTCGGCGCCGACCCGCTCGCCGGGACGCAATCGCAGCGCGATCCCGAAGGGCTGCTGGCCGATTACGCCTCGACCTTCGCGCTGACAATCACCAACCCGATAACGATTCTCGCCTTTCTCGCGATCTTTGCCGGGATCGGCTTTACCGGCCCGGAGGCGACGATCGGCCGCGCCGCGGTCCTGGTGCTGGGAGTGTGGCTCGGGTCGCTGTTGTGGTGGGCGGGGCTGGCGTTTGGCGCCGGTCTGTTTCGGCTGTCATTCCGCCGCGATCATCTGGTCTGGATCAATCGCGGCTCGGGCGGGATATTGGTATTCTCCGGGGTCGCGCTGCTCGGCGGCCTTCTGGTTCGGCATTTCGGCTGAGCCGTCCTGGGCGGGCATAAGACGAGATTGATACCGTGGTTTATTTGCCGACCGCCTTCACCGAAACCCGCACCGAGGTGCTCATCGCGCATATCGAGCGATATGAGTTCGGGTTGCTGGTCAGCCAAGGCGGCCCCGGCTTGACCAACAGCGGGTTGATCGCGAGCCAGATTCCGTTCCTGGTCGAGCGCGGCGAGGGCCGGCTTCTGCTCCAGGGCCATCTCGCGCGGCCCAACCCGCAGCTCGCCGATCTGGAAGGCGGCGGCGAGGCGCTGGCGATTTTCGCCGGGCCGCACGCCTATATCTCGCCGAGCTGGTACGAGGCCGGGCCGAGCGTGCCGACCTGGAACTACGCCGCGGTCCACGCCTATGGCGCCGCCCGCACGATCGCCGACCCGGACTGGCTGCGCGCGCTGCTGCGCCGGCTGTCCGAGCGGCACGAAGCGCGCGAGCCGGCGCCGTGGCGGATGGAGGATCTACCCGCCGCCTATCTCGCCGGGATGCTGAACGGCATCGTTGGCGTCGAGATCGCGGTCACCCGGCTCGAAGGCAAGTTCAAACTGAGCCAGAACCGCCCGGCGGCTGACCGGCCGCGGATCATCGCCGCTTTGGAACAACGCGACGATCCCGAATCGCAGGCCGTGGCGCGGCTGATGCGCGAGCGCGAGCCGGCAGCGGAGTGACTGGGCAACTTAATGAGTTCAGCGGAATGAGTTTAGCGAAATGATGGGAGCGACGTGATCGGTCACGCGGTCAGCCGATGGCGGTTGTGGCGGCGGCTCCTCGCCGTGGCGTCGCTGGTGTTGCTCACCGCCCTCTCCCCGGCGGCTGCCGAACCGGCGCCGACGGCCGCGGCGCCATCGCCTGCCGAGCTGCAGGGGCTGGTGGATACCTTGCAGGACGACAAGGCGCGCGGCGCGCTGATCGCACAACTTCAGGCGCTGATCGCCGCGCAACGCGCCACAACGGCCGAACCCGCCGGGCCGACCGACTTTGTCGCCGGGCTGACGCATCGCCTCAACATGCTCGCCGAGGAACTGCTGGCCGGCGTCGCGGTCGTGCTCGACGCGCCGCGGCTCGTGGCCTGGACGAACGCCCAGATTTCCGACGATGCGGCACGCGCCCGCTGGGGCGAGGTGATCCTGGCCTGCGCGGTCGTTTTCGGGCTGGCGGTATTTGCCGAGTGGATACTGCGGCGAATCCTCGCTCGCTTCGGACAGCGCGCTCCGGTTCCGCACCGCGAAGGACGCGGCATCCGCCTGATGTTCGCGGCACTCGGGGTGGTCGTCGAGACGTTGCCGGTCGTGGGGTTTGCCGGTGGCGCGTTGCTGGCGATGGCGATAACCCTGCCGCCGTTCGCCACCGGGCGCGCCGCGATCACGATACTGGTCTGGGCGACGATCGGGGCGAGGCTGACCGTCGCGGCTGCCAAGGCCGTGCTGGCGCCGCCGCCGGCCTGGCCGAGCCTCATTCCGGCGACCGAGGAGACCCGCAATTACCTGCTGATCTGGGTGCGGCGCTTCACGTTCTGGACGGTCTTCGGCTATGCCGTGGCCGACGCCGCGTGGTGGCTCGGCATCCCCGGAGGGGTCCACGCGCTGATGCTGAAAGGCGTTGGGTTGGGGCTCGCGCTGCTGGCCATCGTGTTCATGCTGCAGAACCGGCAAACGGTTGGGGGCTGGATCGGCGGCGCAGCGTCGCCCAGGGCAGAAGACGGGGTGGAGGATGGGACGGAGGGCGGGGCGGTGGGCTGGCGGCGGCTGCGCCGTCATCTGGGCGAGGCGTGGCACATTCTCGCGATCATCTACATCGTCGCCATTTACTTGGTGTATTCGCTGCACCTGGAGGGCGGCTCGACTTACGTGCTGCGCGCCACGGTGTTGAGCCTCATCGCGATCGTGGGAGCGCGCCTCCTGGTGCGTTTCATCTCGGGGCTGAGCGAACGCGGCATGGCCGTCGCGCCCGATCTGAGGACCCGCTTTCCGCTGCTCGAGCACCGCGCCAACCGCTATTTGCCGCTGGTGATGCGGCTCGCGACGACCGTCATTTACGGGCTCGCCGCGCTCGTGGTCCTGCAGGCATGGAACCTCGGTTCCTTTGCCTGGTTCGAGACCGAGTTCGGCCACCGCGTCACCGGGGCGTTGCTGTCGAGCGCGCTCGTGCTGGCGCTGGCGCTGGTTGCCTGGGAGATCCTCGCCGCGACGATCGAGCGCAACCTCGCGGCGCTCGATCAGGCCGGGGCGCCGAGCCGGGCGCGGCGGCGTACGCTGTTGCCGCTGCTGCGCACCGCGGCGCTGTGCGTCATCGTCGTGATCGCGGCGCTGATTGTGTTGTCGCAGATCGGGATCAACATCGCTCCGTTGCTCGCCGGCGCGGGGGTCATCGGCCTCGCGGTCGGTTTCGGCAGCCAGGCGCTGATCAAGGACATCATTACCGGGCTTTTCATCCTGGTCGAGGACCAGATCGCGGTCGGCGACATCGTCGATGTCGGCAAGGGGCATTCCGGGGTCGTCGAGGCGATCTCGGTGCGCACGATCCGGCTGCGCGACCAGGGCGGCATCGTCCATACCGTGCCGTTCAGCGAGGTCACCTCGGTCAAGAACATGACCAAGGATTTCACCTATACGCTTGCGCGCATCGGCATCGCCTATGGCGAGGACATCGACCGCGTCGTCGAGATCCTGCGCGGCGTCTGCGACGAACTGGCCGAAGACCCCGATGTCGGTCCGCTAATCCTTAATCGGTTCGATTACCAGGGGGTCGACAGCCTCGACGATTTTTCGGTGGTGCTGCTGCTGCGGGTGCGGACGGTCCCCGGCAAGCACCTCGTCGTCGGCCGCGCGCTCAATCGCCTGATCAAGAATGCCTTCGAAAAGAACGGCATCGCCTCGCGCGACCCCTCGCCGATAGCAATCAGCGGCCCGGCCTTCGCCGCGCTCGGCCCGGGCGCCGCCGCGAAGGATTCCGACGGGGACGCTGGCGAGGATGCCGTCCGCCCCGCCCAGCCGGCCGAATCTGCCCGGCGCACCGCCTGATCGCGGACATCCTCGAACAGGTGAACACGCCCGGCGCTAGGCGCTTCACGTGGTGATCGCATCTCTCATCGGCGCGCTCAGCGCTGCCCCGGCGGCGCCGGCTCGAACCGGCGGCGATCCTCGTCGTCGGCGATGATGCCGAGCAGCACCTTGCGGAAGCCGTCGACCGCCGGCGCCCCGGCTTTGCGATAGGACGCGGCGATGCGCGCGCGCTGCGGCTCCGACAGCCGATGCTCCAATTCGCGGCCGCTTGTCGTCAGTTCGAGCAGGCGCTGGCGGCGATCCTGCGCCCCGCGATGCTGCACGATGAAACCCTGGCGCACCAGCTGGCCGAGCACCCGGTTGAGGCTCTGCTTGGTGATCCTCAGAATGTCGAGCAGTTCGCCGACCGTCATCTGCGGGTGCCGCCCGACAAAATGCACGACCCGATGATGCGCCCGGCCGAACCCGTATTGATCGAGGATGGCGTCGGGCTCGGCGGTGAAGTCGCGATAGGCGAAAAACAACAGCTCGATCCCCTGCCGCACCAATTCGTCGCCGACCGCCTCCTTGCGCGACGGTTGCGCCTCGGCGTCGGCCTCTCGATCCTGATTATTTATGTCAGTCATATTGACTTATTTCGCAACCTTCGGTACAATCCGGGTGTCATTGGCGATATAAAGTTTCGAACCACATCCTGCGGCGAGGAAGGCCCCATGTCCGTGCTCC
This sequence comes from Rhizobium sp. Q54, assembly GCA_945861155.1. Lineage (GTDB taxonomy): Bacteria > Pseudomonadota > Alphaproteobacteria > ATCC43930 > CGMCC-115725 > DATARH01. The sequence continues at coordinate 23,543 of CAMATN010000018.1, read as the reverse complement.
CCTTCGACGATCGCGACGGTTTCATCTGGTATGACGGCCGACTGATGCCCTGGCGCGACGCGCAGCTGCACGTCCTGACCCACGGGCTGCATTATGCGAGTTGCGTGTTCGAAGGCGAGCGCGTCTATAACGGCAAGGTCTTTCGCATGGAGGACCATAATGAGCGGCTGATCAACTCCGCGACGATCCTCGGGTTCGAGATCCCGTTCAGCATCGACGATCTCGCCAAGGCGACGCTAGAGTTGGTGAGCAGCAACAAGATCGTCGATGGCTATGTCCGGCCGGTCGCCTGGCGCGGCGCCGAACAAATGGGCGTGTCGGCGCAGGCGAGCAAGATTCATGTGGCGCTCGCCTGCTGGGATTGGCCGGCCTATTTCTCGCCCGAGGCGCGCGCCAAGGGGATCCGCATGCTGTGGTCGAGATGGGCCCGCCCGGCGCCGCATACCGCGCCGACGCAAGCCAAGGCCTCCGGCCTCTACATGATCTGCACGATGGCCAAGCACGAGGCCGAGGCGCAAAACTGCGACGATGCGTTGATGCTCGACTGGCGCGGCCGGCTCGCCGAGGGCACTGGCGCCAACCTCTTCCTGGCGATCAACGGCGAATTGCACACGCCGACCCCGGATTGCTTTCTGAACGGCATCACCCGCCAAACCGTGATCGGATTGGCCCGGCAACGCGGCATCAAGGTGGTTGAGCGCGCGATCATGCCCGACGAGCTGCGCAACGCCGACGAAGTCTTCCTGACCGGCTCGGCCGCCGAGGTGACGCCGGTCGGCGAGATCATCGGCGAGCACGGCCATTACCGCTTCACCCCCGGCACGATCTGCCGCCTGATGTGGGAAGATTACGACCGCGCCGTCGGTAAGCAGGTGGCCGCCGCAACTGCGGCATAGCGGCCGAGCTTTCCGCCAAAACCGTGTCGTCCCGGCGAAGGCCGGGATGACGATTACCGTTGCGCGGCCGGCCACTCCTGGCGCAGCCGGTCGCGGTGGCGCAGCAGCCAGTAGAGGCAGATCAGCGTGTGGGCGCTCTCGATCTGGCCGGAATCGAGCATCGCCTCGGCCTCGGCGATCGTCTTGACGACGACGCGAATGTCTTCCTGCTCCTCGGCGAGACCATACACCCCGGCGGCGGCGCTCGAATCGACCCGGCCGCAGAACAGCCAGACCGCTTCGTCGAAGCTGCCGCTGGCCACCAGCATCGTCTGGATCGGCACGAGCGCCCCGATCGGATCGAGACCGGCCTCCTCGCGCACCTCGCGCCGGGCGACCTGTTCGGGAGTTTCGTCGCCCTCGACCAGCCCCGCGACCGCCTCGATCTGCCACGGCGAACGGCCGGCGTAAAGCGCCGCGATGCGGAACTGCTCGACGAGGACGACGCTGTCGCGCTCGGGGTCGTAGAGGATCACCGACACCGCCGGGCCGCGGCGCACCACGTCGAACACCCGCTCGCCGCTCCAGCCCCCGGCGAACAGCCGATTGCGAAAGCGCACGATCTCGACCTGCAGATGCCGGGTAAAGGCGATCTCGGATCCGAGGATCTCGACATCGGGATGGGATTGCGGCGGTGCCGGCGGACGCGCTTTGGCGGGCATCGATCACTCCCGAGGGATTGGGACAGGATTAGGACAGGCAAATCGGGACAGGCAAATCAGGACAGGATCGGCGTGTCGATGACGGCGTCCGGCGCGGCGCTGTCGATCTCGACGACCCACAGATCGGGGTCGCGGCCGCGCTGGCGCGCGATATAGGCGTCGGCGTCGGCTTCGGCCACCGGGTCGGCGCCGGTCGCGCGCATCCATACGAGGGTGCCGTCGGGCCGGCGCGCCTGGGCCAGCACCGTGCAGCCGGAGTCGCGCCCGTTCAGCTTCAACAGGATCGCCCCGGCATCGCCGTCGCCGCGGGCGATCACCGCGACCCCGATCGCGGCAATATCGCAGCGCCGGATCAGCGATTTTACCCAGATCCCGCTTTTGAGCCGGGCCTCCATGCTATGGCCGCGACAGAAGCTGGATTCCGGCGATGTCGCGGTCGCGATGGATGGCGAGAAGCTCGCGCTCCTCAAGCAGCACATAGAGGGTGCCGCCGTCGCCGCAGGCCAGTTCGGCGACCGGATAGTCCGGCCGCACCAATTGCGCCGCGAGCCGGCGTCCCAGATCGGGTTGCTTCGGGGTCAGCGCCAACAGCGCATCGCGGCTTTTCCGGGCATAGCCGAAGCGGAACCGGCCGGAGCAGGACTCCGCCCCGAGCGGGATTGGCGGCTGGTTCGGCGGGTTGATGACCACGGTGGTTTCACGAAACGCTATCTGCTGGCGCTCGGCAGTCGCCCATGCGCCGACAAACGGGTTGGCCGGCGGCGGCGGCGGCCCGGCGCAGGCGGCGGGCAACACCGCGGCAAGCGCGAGCACGACGAGACGGGCCGCTTTCAGCCAACTTGCCTCACGCCGCGGGCCATGAACGTTTCGTTCCGCCGATTGTAAAGCGGTGCGTCCTTCGAGACGCGCCCCTCCGGCGCGCTCCTCAGGATGAGGTTTATTATGATTTTGGATCAACAGTTTACCTCATCCTGAGGAGGCCGTGCGGCGGGCGTCTCGAAGGACGCAAGGAGCGCACGATTACAGTCGTTCAAGCGACCCCTCCAGCCATAATTGCCGGGCGAGCGCGCGCTGAATCTTGCCGCTGGTGGTTTTAGGCAAGGCGCCCGGCCGCAACAGCGCGATCTCGTAGGGCACGATCTCATGCGCGCCGACGATCGCCTCGCGAATATGGCCGATCAGTTCGTCGGGTGCGATTCGCTTGCGATAGGTGCGCTCGACCTCCTGGACGACCACGAGCCGCTCCGCGTCGCTTGCGTCGCCGGTCGTGAACGCGGCGCCGCCGTGCCGGCGCAGCGCCTCGTGGCAGCTCTGGACCGTGTGCTCGATATCCTGCGGGTAATGGTTGGCGCCCCGAATGATCACGATCTCCTTGATCCGCCCGGTGACGAACAGCTCGCCCGCTTCGTCGACAAAGCCCAGATCCCCGGTGCGCAGCCAATGTTGGCCGTCTTCCCCGGCGATCCGGGCGCTGAAAATCGCCGCGCTCGCTTCCGGATTGCGCCAGTAGCCGCCCGCGACATTGGGGCCGGCGACCCAGACCTCGCCGACGAGCCCGGCGGCGCACCGGGCGAAACTGTCGGGATCGACGATCGCGATCCGCTCGCCGGCAAGCGCCCGCCCGCAGCCGACGACCATTTGCGCATCGCTGTCGGCGCGCGGTGCGGCGGCAATATGGCGGCGCAGCCCGTCGCGGCTCAACGTGCGCATCGCCGGTCCGGCGCCGCGCATTCCGGCCGAAACCAAGACGGTGGCCTCTGCCATGCCGTAGGCCGGGTACATCGCCGCCGCGGAAAAGCCGTGTCCGGCGAAGGTGTCGGTAAAGCGCCCGATCGTGTCGGCGCGGACCGGTTCGGCGCCGTTGAAGGCAACCTGCCAGCACGACAGATCGATCTCTCCCATCTGCTCGGGACGATAGCGCTCAACACACAGATCGAACGCGAAATTGGGGCCGCCGGCGACCGCCGCGCGATAGTCGCTGATCGCGCGCAGCCAAACCAGCGGACGCTGGATGAACGCGACCGGCGCCAGCAGCACGCACAGCGCGCCGACGTAAAGCGTCTGCAATGCGTTAATGATCAGCCCCATGTCGTGATAAAGCGGGACCCAGCTGACATAGGTCGAATGCCGCGTATTGCCGAACGCGCCCTCGATCATCGCCAGATTTGCGAGCAGATTGGCGTGGCTGACCATGACCCCCTTGGGCGCCGAGGTCGAACCCGAGGTGTATTGCAGAAAGGCGAGGCCGTCGCCTTCGCGTCGCCTGGGCACGCCGGGTTCCGGGCCGGACGGGAGCGCCGGATCGTCGACGGCGAGCCATTCGAGCCCATCGGCTTCAAAGCGCCCGACCAGATCGCCGCGCTCGCCATCGATCAGCGCGCGTGGGGCGAGCGCCAGACGCGGCGTGCAGTCGGCCAGGATGCTGGCGCTGGCGTCGCGCGCGCCGCGGCGCCGCGGCAGCATCATCGGGACGGCGATAACCCCGGCCAGGATGCAGCCGAAAAACCCGACCATAAAGCCGATGCCGTTCGGGCACAGCAACAGCGCCCGCTCGCCCGGCGCCGCGCGCGCGGCAATCCGCGCCGCCAAGCCGCCCGCCTGGCGCGCCAACTCGCCGAACGTGAGGCTCGCCTCCTCGCCGCCGCGATCCGACAGCGCGACATAGGCGCGCTCGTCCGGCTGCACTGCCGCGCGATGGCGCAGCAAATCGGCGAGCGAACCGAAAGCGGTCGCTGAGGTCGCGCTCTCAGCCGGCGCCCGCATTCCCGGCCCTCAGCCTGGCGACGACGTAGCGAGCCAATTCGGCGATTGTCGGATAGTCAAAAACCAGCTCCGGTTCGAGTTCGGCGCCGAGCCATTCCTCAAGCTCGACGATGAAATAGGCCGAAGTCGCCGAGTCGAGCCCCATCTGGGCAAACCCGATATCCGGCCCGATCGCGACCCCGGGGTCGTCGACAGTCCTTTTGATATAGGCCAGGCACCAGGTGCCAATCTCGGACTCGGTCGGGTTAGCCGGCGGCAAAACATCCTCCTCGCGAACAGTTGAGGAGCGTCCCTCTATCACTGCCCGACCGATCTGCCCAGACGCGCAAGAGGATTCGTTTGCCGCCGCGGCGGGCGCTTGCCCTCGCAATAGGCGCGCCAAATTCATATATCTGCCATTGCGGGCGTTTGATCGTCGGGGCGGCCGGAGCGAGGGTGGCGGATGGTGACGACCGGAAGCGCTGACACCGACCATTTCCACGACGAATGCGGCGTCTTTGGCGTCTACGGTCATCCTGACGCCGCCGCGCTGACCGCGCTTGGGCTGCATGCCCTGCAGCATCGCGGCCAGGAATCCGCCGGTATCGTCGCCTATGACGGCGAGCAGTTCAGCGCCCATCGCGGCCCCGGCCTCGTCAGCGACAATTTCAGCTCGAAGGACGTCATCGCGAAGCTGCCCGGCGCGATGGCGATCGGCCATGTCCGCTATGCGACGACCGGCGAGGTCGCGCTGCGCAACATCCAGCCGCTATTCGCCGATTTCGATTTCGGCGGGCTCGCGATCTGCCACAACGGCAATTTGACCAACTCCTACCATCTGCGCCGCCAGTTGGTGCGGCGCGGCAGCCTGTTCCAGTCGACCAGCGACACCGAGGTCATCGTCCACCTGATCGCGACCAGTCTCAAGGACACCGTCGTCGAGCGGTTGACCGACGCGCTGCGCCAGGTCGAGGGAGCGTATTCGCTGGCGGCGCTGACCAAGGACGCGCTGATCGGGCTGCGCGATCCGCTGGGAGTCCGGCCGCTGGTGCTCGGCCGGCTCGGCGAATCGTGGATTCTGTCGTCGGAAACCTGCGCCCTCGACATCATCGACGCCGAGTTCGTGCGCGATGTCGAGCCCGGCGAGATCGTCATGATCGGCGCTGCCGGGGTGCGCAGCGTCATGCCCTTCCTGCCCTTGCCAAAGCGGCTTTGCGTCTTCGAGTACATCTATTTCGCCCGGCCCGACAGCATGCTCGAAGGCAAGAGCGTCTACGAGGCGAGGAAGCGCATCGGCCGGGAATTGGCTCGCGAAGCGCCGGTCGAGGCCGACATCGTCGTGCCGGTGCCCGATTCCGGGGTGCCGGCGGCGCTCGGCTATGCCGCCGAATCCAGGCTGCCGTTCGAATTGGGGATCATCCGCAACCATTATGTCGGGCGCACCTTTATCGAGCCGACCGACCAGATCCGCCATCTTGGGGTGCGGCTCAAGCACAACGCCAACCGCGCTGACCTCGAAGGCAAACGGGTGATCCTGGTCGACGATTCGATCGTGCGCGGCACGACCTCGACCAAGATCGTCGAGATGGTCCGCCATGCCGGCGCGCGCGAAGTTCATATGCGGGTATCGAGCCCGCCGACGAGCTTTCCGTGTTTTTACGGGATCGCGACGCCCTCGCGCGATCAGTTGCTCGCGGCGCGCTTCGATCTGGCGCAGATGGCCGAACATATCGGCGTTGACAGCCTCGCCTTCATCTCGATCGACGGCCTTTACCGTGCGATGGGCGAGGCGGGACGCGACGCTCTCGCGCCGCGCTTCTGCGACGCCTGTTTTTCCGGCGATTACCCGATCCGCCCGGCCGACGCCGATAACGGCAAGCTCTCGGTACAGCTCTCGCTGCTCACCGAAAACGCGTGAATAGATTTTGCATCAGCACCTCCCCGGTGTCATTCCGGGGCGCCCTGGCGCATCGAAGATGCGCCACCCGGCAGGCGCACGCACGCGTGCGCCGAGAGGGGCGGTGAACCCGGAATTCATATCCCCCCACCTACCCTCCCCCGCTTGCGGGGGAGGGTAGGTGGGGGGAGGCCGGTGTTTATGGATTCCGGGTTCCCTCGCTGCGCGAGAGCCCCGGAATGACGGCAACGCTCGGGAGTGGCCGGCTCGCCGGCAAGATCGCGCTGATCACCGGGGCCTCGCGCGGCATCGGCGCCGCGGTCGCGCGACGCTTTGCGGCCGAGGGCGCGCATGTCGTGCTCGCCGCCCGGACAATTGGCGGCCTGGAGGAGGTCGACGACCAGATCCGCGCCGCCTGTTTTACGTCGGGAGGGGGCAGCGCCACCCTCGTGCCCCTCGACCTGCGCGAGTTCATCAAGATCGACGAGCTGGCGGCGGCGCTCTACGAGCGTTACCGGAGGCTCGACATCCTCGTCGGCAACGCCGCCGAGTTCGGCGTCTTTTCCCCGCTCGGCCATATCGACCCCAAGCAGTGGGGCGAGATCATCGATCTCGACCTGACCGCCAATTGGCGGCTGATCCGGGCGATGGACCCGCTGCTGCGCGCCGCGCCGGCCGGACGCGCGATCTTTGTCACCAGCCGCCTCGCGCGCGACGCGCCGCCCTATTACGGCGCCTACGCGGTCGCCAAGGCCGGGCTCGAAACGATGGTCCGGATCTATGCCGGCGAGATTGCCGCGAGGACCGCGGTGCGCGCCAATCTGATCGACCCGGGTATCGTGCGCACCCGGTTGCGCGCCGCGATCTTCCCCGGCGAAAACCCGGCGGCGCTGCCGTCGCCTGACTCCGTCACCGACGCCTTCCTCGACCTCGCTTTGCCGGAATGCACCCGCAACGGCGAGATCGTTACCCTGACCCCGACCGCTCCGGATCAATCCCGCGCGTAGGGGTTGTCGCCCTTGCGCAGCATCAGGCGGATCGGGGCGCCGGGCAGGTCGAGGTCCCGCCGCATTGCGCCGACAAGATAGCGCCGGTAGCTTTCGGGCAGCTCGCCAGGTTGCGAGGCGAATAATGCGAATGTCGGCGGCCGGGTATTGACCTGAGTGATGTAGCGCAGCCGCAATCGCCTCCCGGCGGCGACCGGCGGCGGGTGATGCTCCTGGATCGCGGCGAGCCAGCGGTTCAACGCGGCGGTCGATATGCGCTTGTTCCACACCGCATCGGCCGCGAACACCGCCCTCATCAACGGGCCGAGGCCGCTGCCGGTCAGGCCCGAAACCGGGACCAGCGCGACGCCGGCGAGCTGCGGCAACGAATTATCGAGCTGCTCGCGCAGGTCTTTCAGCATCGCCGCGGGGTTGGGCACCAGATCCCATTTGTTGACCGCCAGCACGATCGCCCGCCCCTCCTCTTCGATCAGATTGGCGATCGTCAGGTCCTGGCGCTCCAGCGGCTGCAGCGCATCCATCACGAGAACGACGGTTTCGGCAAAGCGCACCGCGCGCCGCGTGTCGGCGACCGACAGCCGCTCCAGCCGGGCTTCGATGCGCGCCCGGCGACGCATCCCGGCGGTGTCGACGAGCCGGATCGCCCGCCCGCCCCACGCCCATTCGATCGCGATCGCGTCGCGGGTAATGCCCGGCTCGGGTCCGGTCAGGACGCGTTCCTCGCCGATGAAACGGTTGACGAGGGTCGACTTGCCGACATTGGGCCGGCCGACGATCGCGAGCTGCAGCGGCTTTTCACGCTCGGCTTCAGGCTCAGGCTCGGACTCCAGCGTCGTCTCTGTCGGCTCCGCCTCACCCTCCGCCGCGAACGGGAGCAGGCGCTCGTAGAGTTCGGCCAGACCCTCGCCGTGCTGGGCCGAGATCGGCACCGGATCGCCGAGCCCCAGGGCAAAAGCGTCGGCCAGTTCGGCGAGCGCGTTGCGCCTCTCGGCCTTGTTGGCAACCAGGATGACGGGCTTCCCGGTGCGCCGCAGCCAGCGGGCGAAATGACGATCGACCGGGGTCAGGCCCTCGCGCGCGTCGATGACCAAGAGCGCGACATCGGCATGGTCGAGCGAGCGCTCGGTCTGCGCCCGGATCCGGCCGGCCAGCGTGTCGGGCGGCGCCTCCTCGAGCCCGGCGGTATCGATCAGGCGAAAGGTGAGGTCGGCGATATGCCCCTCGCCCTCGCGGCGGTCGCGCGTCACCCCCGGCAAATCGTCGACGAGCGCCAGCTGTCGCCCGACGAGCCGATTGAACAGCGTCGATTTCCCGACATTGGGACGCCCGATGATCGCAACGGTGAAGCTCATTTGAGCCAGATCTGTGCCAGAGGAAGGAGCAATCAAAAAATTCGGAAACTGTCTTATCTCGAAGAGAGTGGCCGCTTGGGGTTGGCGGCCGACTTTTATACTGCGAGGCTACAGATCGTCCGATAAATTCGGCGACCGGCATACCGGAAGCTGCTCCGACATGAAAATCCGCGACGTCAAAACCTATATTCTCGAAGCCGCGCTGACCGAGCCCTTCGCGTATTCGCAGGCGTGGTACGAGCGGCGCGGGGCGTGCCTCGTTGAGATCGTCGGCGAGGACGGCAACAGCGGCTGGGGCGAGGCGTTCGGGCCGGCACGGCTCACCGCGCCGATCGTCGAGTATTACAAGCCGTTGCTGGTCGGCGCCGACGCGCTGGCGACCGAGTCGATCTGGGAAAACCTCTACAACCGGCTGCGCGACCACGGCCAGAAGGGGCTCGCGATCGAGGCGCTGAGCGCGGTCGACATCGCGCTGTGGGATCTGAAGGGGCGCCATCTCGGGCTGCCGGTGCATCGCCTGCTCGGCGGGCCGTTGCGGATGTCGGTCGAGGCCTACGCCACCGGCTTCTACCGCAAGAGACCCAGTGGACCGAACAACGCCGATCCGTTCGCCTACCTCGTCGAGGAGGCGCATCAGCGCATCGCCGAAGGGTTTGGCGCGATCAAGCTCAAGCTCGGGTTCGGCCTCGCGCAGGATTTGCTTTTATGCGAAACGGTGCGCCGCGCCGTCGGTGACGGCGTCTCAATCATGGTCGACGCCAACCACGCCTATGATTCGACCGCGGCGATCCGGCTCGGCCGCCAGATCGAACCGCTCGACATCGCCTGGTTCGAGGAGCCGGTGCCGCCCGAAGACCTCGCCGGCTATCGCGCGGTCAAGGCGGCGCTGCAGATCCCGATCGCCGGCGGCGAAGCCGAGTTCACCCGATGGGGCTTCCGCTCGCTGATTGCCGAGCGGCTGGTCGACATCGTGCAGCCCGATGTCTGCGCCGCCGGGGGGATCTCCGAATGCAAAAAAATCGCCGACATGGCGAGTGCCTTCGGGGTCCGGATCAATCCGCATGTCTGGGGCACCGGGGTGGCGCTCGCCGCGTCATTGCAGCTGATCGCCGCGCTGCCGCACAACCCGCCGGGTCTTCACCCGATCGAGCCGCTGCTCGAATTCGACCGCTCCGAGCACCCGATCCGCATGGCGGTGCTGGTCGAGCCGATCGAGCAGCGCGGCGGCCGGGTCGAGATCCCGCAGGGCCCCGGGCTGGGCATCGAGATCGACCGCGCCGCGCTCGCGCGCTTCGCTGCCTGATCCGGGGAGCCGGGGATCGAAACCGCGCCTGGGTTCTAGAGCCGGCCCATCAGCAGCAGCACGATCAGGATCAGGACGACGATGCCGATCCCGCCGCTCGGGTAATAGCCCCAGCCGCTGCTATACGGCCAGCTCGGCAGCGCGCCGATCAGAACCAGGACGAGAATGATTAGAAGAATAGTGCCCATCGTGCAGCCTTTGATAGCCGTGAGTCTCGGCTAGATAACGCCGTGCGGGAATGTGGGTTCCGTTGTCCCTCTCGGTCCGAATCGCGCCGCGGCGGCGCGCACCTACCACTGGCGCACCGGGCCGCAATCGACATGGACGAAATCAGATCGCGGGTAATACCCGACGCCGCCACAACGCAGGCTCAGCGCGGCCGCGCGGACATGCGACAAATCCCGCCGTTCGGCGCGCAAGTCGATCGCCATGCCCTTGATGTGATAGCTGTTGCTGGCGACGCCGCTGCCTCGGACCGACATGCGGCTGTTGGTCGTCGACGAGCGGTAACCGCTGATCACCAGGAACGGGTCGTTGTTCTCGAGACGGCGGCGCAGCATGCCGAGCACATCGAGGACGCCGGCATTCATCGGCCGCACCTCATCGGAATGATGATCGCGCAGCACCCAGTTGATGTCGCGGACCGCCTCGCGGATGTAATGACCATCGGCCCAATAGACCGTGCGAACCCATTCGCCCGTATGGATGTTGTACAGCGAGACGGAGCGCGGCGCGAAAGAGACGGCCGGGGCCGGTCTGATGAAAGCGATGGCCGATACGGCAACGGCGGCGCCCAAGACCCGGCGACGGGTCAGCAGAGAAGACGGTCGCAATGGCAATCCCCCGATAGTCCCCGGGGACGCCAATAGCATCGGCCCACCGACGAGACAAGCCCGTTATGGTCGGAGGGGACCGTGCAGACCGCGTTTTCCGCGATTTTTCATTCTCCGGTTGCCTGACTACCGACGCTTTTCAGCTTCGACGTTGGCCGGCCGGGTTGTTCTGTGCGACTGGCGCTTGCCCGGAGCGGGACAGATGGCGCCAGATGTCGTCGTCGCGACCATACTCGTCGGGGCGGAAGGCAAGCGTCCCGTCCGCGTCGAGAAAGACGGTCTGATAGACGAGGAACACCGGCACCGGCGCCGGCAACATGCGGCGATTGGTCGAGCCGATCGCGATGCCTTTGTTGATTGTGTCGACCGGCTGCTGCAACAGCAGGGCGGCGAGTTCGCGCGGGTTCTGAACCCGCACGCAACCGTGGCTCTGGCGGCGGTTGTCGCGATTGAACAGGGCCTTCAGCGGCGTGTCGTGCAGGTAGACGTCAAATCGGTTGGTCAGCTCGAATTTGAGCTGGCCAAGCGCGGCGCCGGGTCCGGGCAGTTGTTGGATCGCGCCGTTGGGTCGCACGACCATGCGATGGCGGGTCAAATAATTCGGATCCTGTGCCGCCTTGGGCAGGATCTCCTTGGTTGCGATCGAGTACGGGACATTCCACGGCGGATTGAACAAGAGGCTGGTGATCGTGGTCTGCAGTTCCGGGGTCTGCTTATCGACCTCGCCGACGACGACGCGGGTCGTGAACACCGGCCGATCGTCGCGGTACAGCACGAGTTGCGCGTTCGCGGTGTTGACCCAGACCCGATCGGCGGGAATCTGGCGCGGCAGCCAGCGCAGGCGCTCGAGGTTTACCGCGATGTCGCGCAGTCGCGACTCGTTTGTCTTGTCGGCTGTCTTGTCGGCGGCTTTGTCGGGCGTTTTGTCCGGTCCCGCGCGGAGATCGCGTTGACCGTGCGAGGCCGGGGCGATCCGCGCGCTTTCCGGCCCGGCGGCCGCCGCGCGATAGGACTGCAAGGCCCGGCGCAACGCCGTGTAGGCCGGCGAGCGCGGTGCGAGCGCCTCGATGATCGCGGCCGGATCGGCGCTGGCGACGGCTTGGCCGAGGACGCTCGCCACATCCACCGGCTCGGGGGTCAGATCCTCGTCATCCATGCGCAGTTCGATCGGCACGGCGCCGCGGGCGAGCGCGTCGGCATAGCCGAGGAACGCGTCCGACAATATCAGGTCGCGATCGATCGGCGCGAGCGCGGCCCGGTTGCGTAACAGCGCCAAGTGAAACCGATCCGGGTCGAGCCCGTGCTCGCCGGCGCGGGACACGAGGTTGACGAGCGCGTCGACCTGCGATTGCCGCGTCGCCCAGACCTGATCGAAATTGTGGGCGGCATAGAATTGGCGCAGCAATGCGCCGCGCAGCTTTTGCCCGGCAACGACGAGCCCGGCGGCGCGTTCGACGCGGTTGTGGATCTCGCTGTCGACCACCAGCGCCGGCCCGCCGCCCGGAAACGCCTCGATGGGCGGCATCGCGATCGGGTTTGCCCCGGATCCGTCGCCGGGCACCGCGGCAAGGGCGCCGGCCGCAAGGGCAAACCCGGCGGCGATCGCGGTCGTGCCGGCGATTGCCCATCCGGTCTGCCGGAAGCGAGCTATGGCGAAACTGCATGATGTGAACAAGATGGCCTCGCTTACAGCTTGATCCCCGCGCGCCGCATACTTGCCGCGAGTTGGAAACGGCAGTGAGAATTCCAGGGTTCCCAGCCAATCCGGGCCCGTGGCGGCGTGTCACGCGCCGTGCATCGGCGCCGCCTAACCTAAACGCGATTGTTTTCTAGTTTGTTGATAACAAGACGATTGTCGCCACCATACGGGTTTTGTGCACGCGGCGCAACGCCAGGTGGCGGGTGCTCTCCATGCACCCCGCGGGCCTTGGGTTCAGGGTTCGGGCGCGAGGTTCCGCGGCCTGGGGCCGACATAGGCCGAGGACGGGCGGATCAGGCGGCCTGATTTCTGTTGCTCCATCGCGTGCGCGAGCCAGCCGGCGCAGCGCGCCACCGCGAATACCGGGGTAAAGGCGTCGCGCGGCAGACCGACGGCGTCGAGCAACAGCGCGGCGTTGATCTCGACGTTGGGCTGCAGCGGCGGCCGGCCCGGCTTCAACCGTGCGAAGGCGGCGCCGACGGCCTGTTCGACTTCGGCCGCGAAGGCGAGCCGACCCGCGGCGGGACCAAGGCTCGCGCCCAATTGTTCGAGGGCCGTGCGCAACACCCCGGCGCGCGGATCGCCGAGCCGGAAGACGCGATGGCCGAACCCCATCAGCCGTTCGCCGGCGGCGAGCTTGCGCTCGGCCCAGGCCCCGACATCGCCGTTCGCCGCCGCCTCGTCGAGCATGTCGAGGGTTGGCCCCGGCGCGCCCCCATGCAAGGGCCCGGTAAACGCGCAATAGGCCCCGAGCGCCGCCGACACCAGCGAGGCGCGGCTTGATGCGATGACCCGTGCGGTGAAGGCCGACGTGTTGAGGCCGTTGTCGATCACCGCCGCGAAATAGGTGTCGAGCGCTTGCGTCATGACCGCCGCGCCAGGGGTCTCCGCGGTCCGGCCGCGCGCCATGCGCAGCAGATCGTCGGCGGTGCCGCGCGTCGGATCGGGGGCGAGCGGTTCGGCGCCCTGCCGAGTCCGCAGCAGCGCCGCGATCGCGACCGGCAGGGTGGCGAGGATCAACGCCGGAGCGCTGTCGTCCGGCATCGCGGCAAGGGCCAGCCGGACACCTTCGACGAGGGGGCGGGTTCGGGCCTGTCCGAGCCAATCGCCGAGGCGGGCGAAGGCGAGGCGGCGCCCGTCGCCGAGCCGGCGCCGCATCTCGTCGCGGTCGAGGCCGTTGCCGGCAAACCCCTCCCACAACAGGCCGACCGCGCCGTCATAGCCGAACTCGGCGACGAGCTCGGGTAGCGTATGCCCGCGCACCCACAGGATGCCGCGTACGCCATCGCTGTGGCTCAGCACAGTCTCCGCCGCGACCAGCCCAGCCAGGCCGCTATCCAGTTCGGGCATGGTTCACTCGGCTGCGAGCCCGGCAGACGGCGCGGCGCGATCGGCTGATCTGGTCATTTGCGGCTTCTCCTGCTGCGGCCCAGCCGTCCAGTGACGCAGCATAACATAGCATGGCCGGGCGGGCGCCAACCCCCCTCTCGTCCTGTTCCGCCTGTTGTTTGCAGCACAGAAGCAGGCGCCCGGCCAGTATCGTCGGTCGGTATCGCCGGTCAGCGCGCCTCGTCGCGCACGTGTTGTTGCCGTGCCGGACGATCGCGATTGTAGAAGGCGCGCTGCTTGTCGCGCCACGCGGCGCGCTCGGCCGGGTCGAGCTGACCGTCGCGATTGGCGTCGATTCGCGCGAAGCGCTCGCGAAAGCGCCGGTCGCGGTCGGCATCCGACAATCCGGCGAGCCAGTCGTAATAGGATTTTGTCTGTTCGAGCCGGGTTTTGCGCTCGGCCGCGAGATCGGCCGCGGCAAGCTGGCTCGCCAGTTCGTCGCGGCGCCGCTCAGTGAAAGCGAGACGCCAGTCGCGGTATTGTTCGAAGGTGATGATGTCGCTGCCTGCCGTCGATTCGGCCGGCTGCGCTGCTTGGACGGACAGGCCCAACGCGGCGGCGAGTGCGACGGCGGCGGCAAAAACCGGCCATATCATGGGAATTCCTCCTTGGCGCGCGGAAACTGAGAACAAACCGAGAATACGAGTTGAGACAATTCGAGTCACCGAAATATGTTCATGATTTGAACCTGTCCTTTGGATGGGGGTCGGCAATGGCATTTTCTCTCGCTTGAAGTCGCTCCCGGCGGCGTGGCACAACGCGGGCGGGGAGGGGACGATGCCGGATTTCGCGATTGAGCGTGGCTACACGGGGGTTGTGTGCGGTGTCGATGAAGCAGGACGGGGCCCGCTCGCCGGTCCGGTGGTCGCGGCGGCGGTCATCATCGACCGGCGGCGCTTCCGCGGCGAACTGCGCCGCGTGCTCGACGATTCGAAGACGCTGACCCGGGAAGAGCGCGAGCGCTGTTACGCGGCGCTGGCTTCCTGCGCGCTGATTGGGGTCGGCGCGGCGAGCGTCGATGAAATCGAGCGCATCAATATCCTGCGCGCGAGCCTCGTCGCGATGCGCCGGGCGGTGGCGGCGCTGGCGCTGGCGTCGGGGACGGCGCCCGACCTCGCGCTGGTCGACGGCAATGTCGCGCCGAGCCTGCCATGCCCGGTGCGCACGGTGGTGAAAGGCGACGCGCTGAGCTTCTCGATCGCGGCGGCCTCGGTCGTCGCCAAGGTGACCCGCGACCGGATCATGCGCGAATTGGCGCGGCGCTATCCCGGCTATGGCTGGGAAACCAATGTCGGCTATGCGACCGCCCGGCATTGCGACGGCCTGCGCCGGCTTGGGGTGACGCCGCACCATCGCCGCTTGTTCGAGCCGGTACGCCTGGCGCTGGCGGCCCCTGTGGATTTCTTTCCGCTGCTCGAACCCGGCGGGCTCGCCGCGCCGGCGGACGAGGCATGTCCACCGAATTGAAACCGAATTGACCCCTGGATTGACGATTCCGCGGTCCGCGCCCAGAGTTCGCGCCGATGGTTAAGACAGCCGAAACCGGCGCGCCTTTGGGCGACCTGATCGTTGAGGGCGAATGTCTCGCGGCGATGGCGCGGCTGGCGCCGGGTTCGGTCGATCTGGTCTTCGCCGATCCGCCCTACAATCTTCAGCTCAGCGGCGAACTGCACCGGCCCGACAACAGCCGGGTCGACGGGGTCGAGGCGGATTGGGACAAATTCGCCGGGTTCGCCGAATACGACAGCTTTACGCGCGACTGGCTCGCCGCCTGCCGCCGGGTGTTGAAGCCGGCCGGCGCGCTGTGGGCGATCGGCAGCTATCACAACATCTTTCGGATCGGCGCCGCGGTGCAGGATCTCGGCTTCTGGATCCTCAACGACGTGGTCTGGCGCAAATCGAACCCGATGCCGAATTTCCGCGGCCGGCGCTTTACCAACGCGCACGAGACCCTGTTGTGGTGCGCCCGTTCGCGCGAGGCGCGCTACACGTTCAATTATGAGGCGATGAAGGCCCTCAACGAGGAACTGCAGATGCGCAGCGACTGGCTGATCCCGTTATGCGGCGGACCCGAGCGGCTGCGCGACGGGGCCGGCAAGAAGGCGCATCCGACGCAGAAGCCCGAGGCGCTCTTACACCGGGTGCTGCTCGCCTCGACCCGGCCGGGCGACACCGTGCTCGATCCGTTTTTCGGGACGGGCACGACCGGAGCGGTCGCCAAACGGCTCGGGCGCCGCTTTATCGGCATCGAACGCGACCCGGCCTACGTCGCGCTGGCGCGCCGGCGGATCGCGGCGGTGCGGGCGGCGCCCCTCGATCTGGTCGCGCTCGAATCGCGGCGCGAAGCACCCCGGATTCCGTTCGGCAGCCTGGTCGAGCGCGGTCTCCTGGAGCCGGGCGAAGTGCTGGTCGACTCGGCGCGGCGCTGGAGCGCGCGGGTGCGCGCCGACGGCAGCGTGATTTCGGCCGAGCACCGCGGCTCGATACATTTTGTCGGCGCCCAGGTGCAGGGTGCGCCGGCCTGCAACGGCTGGGCCTTCTGGCATGTCGAGCGACGCGGCCGATTGGTGCTGATCGACGCATTGCGCCAGCAGGTGCGCGGCGAACTTGGCTAGGCGCAGCGCCGCTGCTGCGCCAACCCTGCAATTCTCAACCGGGAACCCGCGATGGCCTACGACCCCAACAACGTGTTCGCCCGCATCCTGCGCGGCGAATTGCCCTGCGATAAGGTCTACGAGGACACGCATGTGCTCGCCTTTCGCGACATCCAGCCCCAGGCGCCGGTTCATGTCGTCTTGATCCCGAAGGGCGCGTACGTCTCGGTCGACGATTTTTCGGCCAATGCATCGGACGCCGAGCTGGCCGGCTTTTTCCGGGCGATCGGCCGGATCGCGGTGCAACAGGGCGTCGCCGAGGGCGGCTACCGCATCCTTGCCAATCATGGCGAAGCGGCCCGTCAGGAAGTGCCGCATTTCCACGTACACCTGTTCGGCGGGCGCGATCTCGGCGTGGTCCTGGCGCGCGCCGAACCGAAACGATAGACGCCCGACCGGCCGGCAATCGGAGGCCGTTACGAGAATCTCGGCGGGCTCGCCGCGCGCCTCATTCCGGCGCGATGGCGGCGCCGGGCGCGAGGGCGCGTTGCATCAGGACGATGTCGACCCAACGGCCGAATTTGAAACCGACCGCCTCCATGATGCCGATATGGCTAAAGCCGAGCGCCTCGTGCAGCCGGATCGACGCCACCGTCTCGCGCCCGCCGATGACGGCGATCATCTGGCGATAGCCAAGTTTGGCACAGCTTGCGAGCACCGGTTGCAACAGCGCCCGCCCGATGCCGCGCCCGGTCTCGGCGGCGTCGATATAGATCGAATCCTCGAGCGTAAAGCGATAGCCCGTCCGCGGCCGGAACGGACCGGCATAGCAATAGCCGATGACCCGCCCGCCCCGCTCGGCGACCAGATACGGCAGGCCGCGCGCGACGATCTCACCGCGCCGACGGGCAATCTCCTCGACCGGCGGAGGCTCTTCCTCGAACGAGGCCAGCCCGTGCCGCACATGGTAGCCGTAGATGTCGGCGATAGCGGCAACATCCTCGTCGAGCGACGGACGGATGATCGGCTGGTCGCCGGGCATTAAGCCGCGCATGGCGCCGCCGGATGGAACTCAAATCACCCGGACCGGTTTGCCGTCGAGAAAAGCGGCGACATTCTCGACGATCTGCGGGTACGAGCTGCGGTAATTCTCGTCGGTGACATAGCCGATATGCGGCGTCAGGATCACGTTCGGCGCCTGGCGCAGCGGATGGTTTATCGGCAGCGGCTCCTTGTCGTAAACGTCAAGACCGGCATAGGCGAGCCGCCCGGCCTTGAGCGCCTCGATGATCGCGTCGGTGTCGCAGATCGGGCCGCGCGAGGTGTTGACGAGGATCGCGCTCGGCTTCATCAGCGCGATCTCGCGTACACCGACGAGGCCGCGGCTGCGCGGGCTCAGCACCAGATGCACCGAGAGTATGTCCGAGCGGCGGAACAGCTCGTCCTTTTCGACCCGCTCGACACCCTGCTCGGCGGCCTTCTCGGCGGTCAGGTTCTGGCTCCAGGCGATCGCCTTCATGCCGAAGGCGAGCCCGACCCGCGCGACCCCGCTGCCCAACCGGCCAAGGCCCAACAGGCCGAGCGTCTTGCCCGCGACCCGGTGGCCGATGCGCGTCTGCCAACCGCCTTGGCGCATCAACGCATGGTCCTCCGCGATGCGCCGCGCCGCGCCGAGGATCAGCCCCCAGGCGAGCTCGGCGGTATCTTCGTTGCCGCCACCCGGGCCGCCGGTGCCGCAAACCGTCACGCCGCGGTCCTTCAGCGCCGCCATGTCGAACGCGGCGTTGCGCATGCCGGTGGTGATCAGCAGCTTCAGTTTCGGCAGGCGGTCGAGCAGCGTTTTCGGGAACGGCGTGCGCTCGCGCATCGCGGCAACGACTTCCGAATCCGCGAGCGCGCGCACTACCGCATCCTCGTCGACGAACGGATGACGCTCGACCGCGATCTCGATGCCGCGCGCCCGGATTGCCGACCAATCGGCCATGTCGAGGGCGACGCCCTGATAATCATCCAGAATGCTGAGGCGCATTGGCGTTCTCCCGTGCCGTGGTTTGGCCCCACCGGAATCTTAGGCCGGCGAAGAATTGTCTCCACGATGTCATTGCGCTCCGTGGCTGGCCAGCCCCTTTGATCCGGCGCGCCGGTCGGAGCCATCGGCGGCTTGACCGAGAACGCTGGACAGCAGACGCGCCACCGCCGCCGGGTCGCGCCAGCTGATTTCGACCTCGAGCACCTCGATCCCGGCCCGCCGCCCCGCCTGCAGCCGGGCCCAATCCTTCGCGGTCGTGACCAGCCGGGCGCCGGCGCGCTCCGCCTCGCGCCGCAGCCGGTCCAGTTCGCCCTCGGCAAGCCGGTAATGGTCGGGAAAGGGATGCGCGGCAACCAGTTCGGCGCCAGTCGCGCGTAGCGTGGCAAAAAACTTGGCCGGTCGCCCGATTCCGGCAAAGGCGACGATCCGCTCCCCCGAAAAGCGACCGCCCTGCACCGGGTCGAGGCTCGCGCGAAAGATCGGGCGGCCCGCTTCGCGCACCCCGTCGGGCACCTCGCCACCGCCGATCCGCTCGGCATCGATCAACACGACCGCATCGGCGCGGGCGAGGCCGGACCGCACCGGCTCGCGCAGCGGCCCGGCCGGCATCACCCGGCGATTGCCGAAGCCGTACCCGGCATCGATCACGACCAGCGCGAGATCGGGCGCGATCCGCGGGTTCTGAAACCCGTCATCGAGCAGGATCGCCGCGGCGCCTTGCGTCACGGCGGCGCGGATCCCGGCGGCGCGGTCGCGCGCAACCCAGCACGGCGCGCGGGTGGCGATCAGCAATGCCTCATCCCCGACCGCGGCCGCGTCGTGCCGTCCGGGATCGACCCGCACCGGGCCGGAGAGCCGGCCGCCATAGCCGCGCGTCACGACATTGACCGCAATGCCGTGCGCGGCTGCGAGCGCCGCCAGGGACAGCACGACCGGGGTCTTGCCCGAACCGCCGACGACCAGATTGCCGACGCAAACGACCGGCACGGCGGCGCGGTAAGGCCGCGCCAGCGCACGGCGCACGCGGGACACGGCATCCCAGGCCAGCCCGATCGGCGCGAGCAGCGCGGCGGCGAACCCCGGCGGCTCTTCCCAGAAATCAGGAGCGCGCATCCGCTCCCCTCGCCGCGCCGCCGCCGAGCCGTCGTCGACAAACCGCCGGGAAAGGTGCCGCCACCGGAGCGAGCGCGTCGAGCCACGGCGCCAGCCGGCCAAGGACGGCATCGAGCGCGGCGCTGCCGGAACCGGCGATCCGCAGCGCCGCATCCGCTCGGGCCGCCCGTTCGACCGGATCGGCAAGCAGCCGCGCCACCGCGGCGGCAAGGCTCTCGCCATCGCCGACCGTCAGCGCCGCGCCGCCCTCGGCGAGCGCCCCGGCCATCGCCGCGCAATTGGTCATGTCCGGACCGTGCAGCACGACGCAGCCGAGCCGCGCCGCCTCGAACGGGTTGTGCCCGCCCTTCATGACCAGCGATCCGCCGATAAAGGCGATGCCAGCCAGCCGGAAAAACAGGCCAAGCTCGCCCAGCGTATCGGCGAGATAGATGTCGGTGTCGGCGGCGATCGTCTCGCCGCCATCGACGACGCCGGCGGGTTGCGGGCCGACGCCGCGCCGGGCCACGCGCAAACCCCGGGCGCGCAGCGTCTCGGCGATTTCCGCCCCGCGCACCGGGTGGCGCGGCGCAATTATCGTCAACAATCCCGGGTGCTCGCCCGCGATCCGGCGATGGGCGTCGGCCGCGATTTCCTCTTCGCCGGCATGCGTGCTCGCCGCCAGCCACACGGCGCGCGCGCCGATCTGCCGGCGCAATGCGGCGAGCGCCGCGGGATCGGCGTCGAGCGGCGGCGCCGCCATCTTGAGGTCGCCGACGCTCGCCGCCGCGCGCGCGCCAAGCCGGCGGAACCGCTCCGCCTGGACAGCATCCTGGGCGAGGCACAGCGCGAACGCATCGAGGACCGGCCGCGCCAATCCTCGGGCCAATCCCGGCAAGCCCTGCCAGCGCGCCAGAGTGCGCGCCGACAGCCGGCCGTTCACCAACAGCATCGGAACGCCGCGTCGGCGGGTCGCCAGCACCAGGTTGGGCCATAATTCGGATTCGACCCAGATCGCCAGATCGGGCCGCCAGTGGTCGAGAAAGCGCTCGACCGCACGCGGCAGGTCGACCGGCACGAATTGATGGCGCGCCCGGGGCGGCAGGCGGCCGGCCAGGAGGCGCGCCGACGCGACCGTGCCGGTCGTCATCAGCAATTCGAGCCCCGGCCGCTCGGCCAGGATGCGCTCGATCAGCGCCAGCACCGATTGCGCTTCGCCGACGCTGGCCGCATGGACCCAGACCAGCGGCGCGGCCGGGCGCGCGGCCGATGCGATGCCGAAGCGCTCGCCGAGCCGCTCGCGATCCTCCTTGCCGCGCCGACAGCGCGCGTCGAGGTACAGCCGCACGAGCGGCGCCGCCGCGCCAGTCAATGCGCGGTAGGCGAGAGGCCACGGGTTCATCGCTCGCCGCGCCGCCGGGCCGCGCCTAGGGATCGGGCGGCTCCGACCGCTAGACGCTCCGGGGAGAGCCGAGTGAGGGTGGCGAGGTGAAACGGACCGTCGCTCTGACCCGCCCGCATTACGGCAGTGGAACTCTCTAGCAGCGGCGGCCCATGACCGACGCGGCGGTCGGCCTCGTCCGCCATCTCGTTCATCCGGCTTTCGACCAGCACGCGCGCGGCTTCCAACCCCTCCGCGTCCAGATCGGGGGCGATCGCGATCGGCTCGCCCCACAGAAACACGCCGCGTCCGAACGGCAGAGCGAGGTGAAACCGGTCCCAGCTGCGCAGCACCCGGCGCCGGCTGGTAGCGAAAACGACGGGCACGATCGCCACGCCGGCGAGGCGGGCGAGATTGACGATGCCGCCGCTGGCAATCAGCGCCGGGCCGCGCGGCCCATCCGGCGTGATGCCGACGCAGTCGCCGGCTTCGAGCCGCTTCAGCATCGTGCGCAGCGCCGCCGTCCCGCCGCGCCGGGTCGAGCCTGGGATCGACTCGACCCCGAAATAGGTCACCGCGTCGGCGATGATCCGGCCGTCGCGATGCGCCGAGATCAGCATGTGCATCGGGGCCAGCCGCTGCCACGCCATCGGGATCATCAGCAAGCGCCCGTGCCAGAAGGCGAGTATGAAGCTCTTGCCGTCGTCGCGCAGGCGGCGAGGCTCACCGAAGCCCTCCACCGTCCAGCGGTTGGTCAGGTAGACGAGACGAATGTACAGCTGGATGAACCAGCACAGCAGCCGGCGCAAGCGGCCGCCGCGCACGATCCGGCGCGCCCAGCGTCCGGGAATCGTCATGCGCCCCCGGCCCCCGCTGCGCTCGCCTCGGTGAGCGGCGCGATCTCACGCTCGCCCGCGCATTGGGTTTCGTAAAGCCGCGCATAGAGCCCGCCGCGCGCGAGCAGCTGGGTATGCCGGCCGGCTTCGACAATCCGGCCGCGATCCATCACGCAGATCAGATCGGCGCCGATGATCGTCGACAGCCGATGCGCGATCACGACGGTCGTGCGCCCGCGCATCAGGCTGCGCAGCGCCGCCTGGACCTGCCGCTCGGACTCGTTGTCGAGCGCCGATGTCGCCTCGTCGAGCAGCAGGATCGGCGCGTCCTTCAGCATCGCGCGGGCAATCGCGATCCGTTGCCGCTGCCCGCCCGACAGGCGGACGCCGTGCTCGCCGACCAGCGTATCGTAGCCCTGCGGCAATCCGCGGATGAACCGATCGGCGGCAGCGGCAACCGCGGCCGCCTCGATCTCGGCCTGCGGCGCGCCGAACCGGCCATAGGCGATGTTGGCGCGCACCGTGTCGTCGAACAGGCTGACCTCCTGCGACACCAGCGCAATCGCGCCGCGCAGCGAGGCAAGCGTCACCGAGCCGACCTCCTGGCCGTCGATCGCGATGCTGCCGCCATCGACATCGTAAAACCGCGGAATGATGTTCAGCATGGTTGATTTGCCGGCGCCGGACGGGCCGACCAGTGCGACGGTGCTTCCCGCCGGAACAATCAAATCTATGCCGTCAAGCGCCACCGCGCCCGGAGCATAGCCGAAGCGGACGGCCTCGAACCTGATCTCGCCGCCGGCGACAGCAAGCGGGCGGGCGCCGGGTCGGTCGCGGATCGCCGGCTCGATGTCGAGCACCTCGAAGACGCGCTGAGCCGCGGCCAGCCCCTCCTGCAAGGTGGCGTTCAGCGTCGCCAGGCTCTTGACCGGCTGATAGGCGAGGAGGAGCGCGGTGATGAACGAAAAGAACGCGCCCGGCGTGCGCGTGCCGGCGATCACCTGATGGCCGCCGTAAAAGATTACCATCGCGATGGCCGCGCCGCCGAGCGCCTCCATCATCGGGCCGGCGCGCGAGCGCACGCGGTTGGCCCGGTCGACCAGCGCGTAGATGCGCTCGAAGAGCCCGGCGGCGCGGCGCTCCTCGTAATCCTCCATGCCGTACGCCTTGACGTGGCGCGCGCCCTGGAAGGTCTGGCTCAGCAAATTCGTCAGCTGGCCCATCTCGACCTGGGTGTTGACCGAGACCCGCCGCATCCGCTGGCCGATCCGGACTATTGGGCGGATCGCCAGCGGGAATGCAACGAATGCAACGAGCGCCATCGCCCAATCCTGGTAGAACATGATTGCGACGAGAAAGACGATCGTCACCGCGTCGCGCCCGATGCCGGCCAGCACATTGCCGGCGGCGTTGCGCAGCAGCCACACATCGTTGACGAAGCGCGAGATCAGGACGCCGCTGGCATGGGCGTTGAAATAGGCCAGATCGGCCCGGATCAGCCGTGCGAACAGCGTGCTCTGGACATCGGTGATGACGCGCTGACCGACCCGCGTCATCAGGACGGTTTCGGTGTAGTCCGCCGCTGCCTTGACCAGCGCCAGCACCAGCGCGGCGCCGGCCAGCAGCAACAGCAGCGAGGAATCGCGCGCGATAAAGATATGGTCGAGCACCGGCTCCATCAGCCAGGCGCGCAGCGCGGTGCTGCCGCCGGCCAATCCCATGCACAGAAAGGCGAGCGCGATCCGGTACGCGTGACGCCAGATGAAATCGCGCACCAGCCGGCGCACCAGCA
>CAMATN010000017.1 GCA_945861155.1 Rhizobium sp. Q54 | reverse complement strand
TGCCCGACAATTACGGCACTGGATCTCGCTGTACTTGAAGCGCCCGAGAACGCATTCGACGCCGGTTGCCTCAAGCGCACGGACATACGCCCGATGACGGACGAGCTTGTCCGGTCGATGGGTTAAGTACGCGGAGAAGTAGACAGTCGAGCAAACCTCTTCATCCCGGCTCGGAATTAGCAATTTGCCGAGGGCATCGAGCGAGAGCCATTTAAGGTGGGGTTGCCGTAGATTGTCGATCGCGTGATATAAATTGAAGCCGTCGAAATAAAACGCGGCTCGCTTTTTTAGCATACGCCAATTGTAGACTGAAAATGAAAACCCCGCGAGCCGAAGCCCGCGGGGGCCCTACGGTAAACCGCAGGGGCGAATACTTACACTATACTCGTTCGCCATGAAACTTGCAATGAATCCGTCCACGGTCGATCTTTGATCGGCACTCTTCCCTCTCGTTGTCTTGCTGTCGTCAAAAATTCAAGCGGTACAATGCAACCAGGCCACCGATCTCGAAAGGATCGTGGCCGGAAACGAGCCGGCAGTGAGCGGGAGGTTCGGCAGCCAAGGCCATAAACGCACAATGACCGACGGCGCCATGTAGCCCCGGCGCTCCCCATGGAACGGGAGCTGCCCGCATCATTCCAATCCGCGATGCGCACGGCACACCGGCTCCGTTCCGCCCATGACAGGTTCATCACCACAGGAGCTTCTTCTCGGTGCCCGCATTACGGGCGATTTGATCATGCTCGCCCCCGAGGCCCGGCGCCGCCACCTCTACATCATCGGGCAGACCGGCACCGGCAAATCGACGCTGCTCCTCAACCTGATTGCGCAGGACCTCGCCGCCGGCGAGGGTCTCGCGCTTTTGGACCCGCACGGCGATCTCGCAGAGGCCGTGCTGCTGCATGTTCCTCGAGACCGGACCAACGATCTCGTCTACATCAACCCCGCCGACAGTGAGCGTCCCATTGGCTTCAATCCCCTCTCGCGTGTGCCAGACGATCTCAAACCGATCGTGGCCGATGGCGTCGTATCGGCGTTCCGCCATGTGTGGCCCGACAGCTGGGGGCCGCGCCTGGATTACATCCTGACCAATGCGGTGCGCGCGCTGCTTGATGTTCCCGGCGGCACGCTCTTGATGCTCCCCCGCTTGCTGATCGACGAAGGCTTCCGCGTGCAGCTCGTCAACAGCCACGTCGCCGATCCATACGTGCGCGCCTTTTGGCTCGGCGAATACGCCGGCTACGACAACCGTTTCCGTGCGGAGGCCATATCCCCGATCCAAAACAAAATCGGCAAGGCGCTGATCGAACCGCGGTTGCGCAACATGCTCGCCCAGCCCCGGAGCACGATCACCTTGCGCCGGCTGATGGACGAACGTGCGATCGTCATCTGCAATCTCGCCAAGGGCCGGCTTGGCGAAGGCACCTCGCATTTGCTCGGCGCCTTGCTGACGACGACGATCGCGCAGGCGGCGATGTCGCGCGCCGATTTGCCAGCGGCCGAGCGACGCGTCTTTCACCTCTATGCGGACGAATTCCAATCCTTTGCGACCGACAGCTTCGCGCTGATCTTGTCGGAAGCGCGCAAGTACGGGCTGACGCTGACCGTCGCGCACCAGTACCTGGAGCAGCTCCCCGACAAACTTCGCGCCGCCGTGTTCGGTAACGTTGGATCGATGCTGGCGTGCCGCACCGGCGCGAGCGACGCGCCGATCATCGTCGAGCAGATCGGACTCGGTACCGCCGAGGCGTTGCTCGACCTCCCGAACCACACGGCATGGGCGCGCCTCTTGACCGGCGGCGTGCCGAGTTCGCCGCTGCGCCTCAGCCTTTACGACGCACCGCCACCTCGCCGACCCGATGCCGAGCGCCTGATCGAGATCAGCCGGAAGCGCTTCGGCCGACCGCGTCGCGAGATCGAGGACCGTGTTGCTTCGTTCCTCGCAGCGTGAATTCTGGCCCGAAGGTGATGCCTACGGTAGTGCCTACTGGGGTGCCTACGGTGATGCCTACACCCCCCTGAAAAGTGCCTACAGCGATGCCTACGGTGCTGGCTACCGTCGGCACAAGTCGTAGGCACAACCTTTCGCCATAAACGCCGCAGAAATCCTCGGCTTTCGGCGCCGGCCTTCCCGCCTTTCCGCCCGCGACGGAATGGCTGTCGCGCACTCCCGATCGTGGGCGGCGAGGCTGGTCGCGGCTGAGCGCGTGATACAATTGACGCATATGGATGCCGCTGCTATCGGCACGCAGACGCGAAGGCCTCGGTTTCGTCGGGCTGCCGCGCCACCGCCGTTTCGCCTCACTGATGACGATGTCGAAATCGTCCGCCAGGTTGCGCGACACCGGCTGATCAGATCCACGCACATTGCTGCGCTCGTGGGGCGTTCGCTCGACCGCACCAACGATCGCCTGATGCGGCTTTTCCATGCCGGCTACGTCGATCGGCCGCGCGCCCAGCTCGACTACTATCCGAGCTTCGGTTCGGCGCCGATGATTTATGCCCTTGCCGATCGTGGGGTGCGCCTCCTCAAGAAATGGGATGGGGTCGAATTCCGGAGTACCGAGTGGAGCCGTAAAAATCGCGAGGCCGGCCGCCCGTTCATCGAGCACCAGATCGAGATCGTTAATTTCGAGGTCTCGTTGCAGCGTGCCGTGCGGGAGCGCAGCGATCTCCGGCTACTCCTGGCCGAGGAGATGCTCGCTGCCATGCCGCAGCCGGCGGCGCGCCATCCGTATTCGCTGCGGGCGAAACTGCGTGACCGTGGCGTCGTACGTGACGCCGGTGTCGTTCCCGATCTCGCCTTTGCGCTCGAATTGGCTGACGGATCGCAGCGCAATTTCATGGTGGAAATCGACCGCGGCACGATGCCGATCAGCCGATCCGATCCGGACCAGACCAGCTTTGAGCGCAAGATGCGCGTCTACCTCGCCGCGCACTCCGCCAAGCAGCACACGCGGCAATTCGGCTGGAAGAATTTCCGCGTGCTCACGGTCACGATCGATCATCGGCGAATGCAGACGATGCAGGAAGCGTCGCAGAGGCTCCGCGAGCCGCGCAGCGCCGGGGCGTCCCTGTTCCTGTTCGCCACCTTCAGCGATCTCCAGGCGACCACGCCGCTCGCCCACACATGGTCGGACGGAAATGGTCGTGCCGCTGAGCTGATTTGACCCGGCTCTCCTTGACGAGCGCGTAACCCCGCGTACGCTGTCCACAGTCTCCGCCATCCATTCGAGCCGCGATCCGCGCTGGCAGGCGCCAGGAATCCCCTGACGCCTGCTCACGCAGGACATCGCAACCAGCTCATATGGAGTGTTCCAATGGCGGAGAGACAGCCAGCCACACCGACCCACCGCGTCTACACGGTCATCCGGCGCGAAGGCCAGGATGACTATTGGCTCAACATCGGCCTCGCGTTCCCGCACAAAGACGGCAAGGGCTTCAACATCGTGCTGCAAGCCTTGCCGCTTGACGGCAAGATCGTCTGCCGCGAGGTCACCGAGGAGGACCAAGGCGAGCGTAGCCGCCAGGACGCTCCCCGTAGTGGTCAAGGAGGGCGCCGGCGATGAGCCCCGAGATGCGGAGCGCTAAGCTCACGAAGCTCTGCGAGGTCGAGGGCTTCGACGATGAGAACGAGTTGTTCGCCGCGGCCATCAGCGACAGCGTATGCCCGGCGATCTGCTGCAATCCGGATAATCCCGCGTGCGACTACACGGCTGAAATGGAGCCGGACCAGGATCGCGGGTGGTGCGAGATGTGCGAACGCGGCACGCTCGTGTCCGCGCTCGTCCTCGGGGGCATCATCTGATGTCGGCCGAGAAAATCCGGGCGCTCAACGACGCGTTCCGGACGACGATGACCGGCGGCCAGGTGTTCCTCACTGCCGGCGTCGACGCGCTGCCGTCTGATGTGAAGGCGAAGGTGATTCGCCGGGTGGTGACGTTCTCGGAGTTCACCCCGGACAACGACCCGCATCAGGAGCACGACTTCGGCAACTTCACGCTGGCCGGCCGCAAGTTCTTCTGGAAAATCGATGCGTATGATGGCGACATGCAGTTCGGCTCGGAAGATCCGGCGGACCCGTCCAAGACGACCCGGGTTCTGACCATCATGTTCGCGAACGAGTACTGATCCGTCACTCCGCACGCGCGGGGAAACCCTGAGCCGTCGTAACCGACGGCTCTTTCTTAACAAAACAACGGGGCCTTTATGACTAATTTTGCGCAGAAAGCATTACCCTACCCGGCGTTATCGATCCCTCTAATATACGGTCGAATGCTTCCACTACATCGGAAATCGGAATTCCCATCGCGCGCTCGGCCCCGGTGTGGAGCCCGGCTTGCACTAAGTCTTCTGCGTGCCCAGTGCCGAGCACGAGCGGCATATCTATGTAATACGCCTTCCATGCTTTCATGTGCAGACTGATGAACTGAGTTGCTGCCCAAAGGGCGCCATTCGCCACTGCATACGCTCCAAGCCGCGGATCCTCGAACATTTCCCGCCCACCCAAGCTGACAAAATGCGTCACCGAGGCTACCCGCCTAGCGGCCTCTAGCATCGTAAGCGGGCCGACACTCTTTGCGGCTAAATGATCGACCACATCCGCCCAATTTACCTCCGACGTATCCTCCGGAGAGGTTCTCAGGGCGAGCCCGGCCGCGTGCACGAAGACGTTTGGCTGCTCACGGTCGACCAGATTCTGCACAGCGACAGGATCAGTAATATCGCATTGGAATCCGAGGGAACCAGAGCGGCTTGCGTACGCGACATGATGGTTTCGTCGCCGCATGCGCTCCCCTATGTGGTACCCAATACTTTTTTCCGATGAGGCTCCGATGATGAGCGCTTTCAATGTTCTCTCCTTATAGGTCCAGTCAGATCGATCGTCTGCGAGGTCGTAATGGCTGATTTTCCACAAATTCTCTTTTTTAGAACGTGTATCCTAGCCAATACCGACACGTGTATAAGATAGTCACTACGATTCCGATTCGTACTACCCACAATCGCAACTGATTTCCATCGACGTTTCCCGAAAACCAACCACCTAAAAGTCCTCCGATCGCATTTCCCAGCAGCATCCATTTAGTCTGATCCCACGACACGGCACTTTCCATCGCTAACACGATGGCTGAAGTCAAGCAAGTAACACTATTAAGCAAATTCTTCGTAACGTTCGCGGCGCGCACATCACCAGCGGCTCCAATCGAGAGGACACCAAGTACGAGGACTCCCAGTCCTGCCCCAAAGAAACCACCGTAAATCGCCACCGGTATGAATAATATAAGCCGCACCAAACTGAGATCGATCGGGCTCCTGTTACCTCCTCTTGCCGACGCCCCAAGCTGACCCAGGCTGTCAACGACCCATGTCGAAATGAACCGAGAATACCGCACCATTAACACAGCCATCGCTAATAGCGGCGGCACGAACCATCGGAACACATCTTCAGGAATCATAACCAAAAGCTTAGCGCCCGCCACGCCGCATGCAGCAGCCGCAATTAGGAGAATACCCAGGGACCAATCCAGGTGTGGCCGCCTGGACCAATTTTTTAGAAAAGCTAACGGGTTCGCCACCGCTGACGCTACCATGTTTGATGCTGTCGCTACTACGGTTGACGATATCCCTGCCCATTGTAAAGTGGGAAACGTGATGACGTTGGACCCACCGACTACGGCGGATATAAATCCGCCAACAACACCCACGCATACAAGGACGACAGCGGTAGGCGTATCCACATCCTCACCTTTGATTTACCTCAGGCTCGATAGCTGCACGAATCGCCGCAAATCGGGATGCATCGGGTTGTCAAGTGCCTCTATTGCACCTCTCGCTAGTATTTTCCCATCTTGGATGTAAATGAATCGGTCGCACACCTTTTTCGCCAAACCAAGCATATGCGTCGATATAAAGAATGATCGACCTGTCCTCTTGTGCTCGAGTACAGCATCACCGACATTTTCCGTTTGCGCCGGGTCAAGAGCCGCTGTTGGTTCGTCCAGGAGAATCAGCTTGGCATCACTTACGATCGTGCGGATGAAAGCTGTTCGTTGCCGCTGGCCCACTGAGCACAATGAGGCGCGCTGGTTTAAAACATTCGCGAGCGCAAACCGCTCCGCCATCTCCTGCGCAATTGTCCGCTTTTGTTCCCAATTTGGCCTTTGACGATAAGCAAACACCATGTTGTCGAGCAACGAAGCATGGCCAACGGTCGCTCCGGACTGAAACATGAGTACAATTTCCGGCCATGGTGGCGGAAGCCGCGTCGTCCTTTTCCCGAAGATCCATTCCCTGTGCTCAAAGCGGATTGATCCTCTTGTTGGTGTATCAACGAAAGCGACCGAGCGCAGAAAGAGTGTCTTACCGGCGCCACTCGGACCCAACACGGCGACTGCCTCGCCTCTTTTGATGACAACCGAAATATCTGCGAGGAGAATCTGGTTTCCCGACTGCCGTTCTAGCGACTTCACCTCAAGCATCCGGCCCACCGCAACGATCGCTGATCCTGAATATCACCCAATCAAAGGCCACTCGTAACATACTTCTTATTCAGCCAAACGGAAAGGATCGTCAACGGCGAGCACAATAGAACGAATATGCCGGCTAAAATCGTATATAGCTCAATTGGGAGATATTCGATCGCGTTGATGCGGCCGATTACCTTCAGAATTTCATCGACACCGATGAAGCTTCCCAGAAGAGTCGCGTGCAACATCGCTATCTCAATCGTTAGCACGGCCGGTAAACTCAGCCGAAACAGGAGCGGAGCCTCTATTAGAAAGAACGCTGTTTGCCTAGTGGCGTTATACATTGGGGCGAGTAGACGCAACTCCTGAGGAATCGAATTCCAGCTTGATCGAATTACTACCGCCACGGAAAACACGTTTAAGATACCCAAAGCTATAGCGCATGACCAGAACGGAGAGATTTGGAATTGAAGGATCGTCTGAAGCGGGTAATACACCCACATGATCAAAACAAGCGCTGGCATGACCGAGACGACCCACCGGCCGCATGCCTCTAACCATCGCAGGCGCCGCGCGCGAGCTGATTCCCATCCGATAAACATTCCAACGCCGAGTCCGGCCACAGATACTATTACCCAGAGCGCCAGGGTTGTCGCTATCCCCGAGACGAGTGCCGGTCCATATCGGATAATAAGATCTTTCACTTTACCCCCCCCCTGACGTCTGTTCCCGCCTATTTCGGTAAAGGTGCATAGGGTTTGGCGACCGGGTAAACGGCCTGGGCAGCTCCCGGGTATTTCGCGATGTGTTTAGCGATTGCCCCGCTCAACAGCTCCTCGGTGAGTGCAGTATCTAGCATCGACTTCAGTTCGAATTCGCCTTTGCGATACATAATAGTGTTGCCGAACGTTCTGATCGGATTCTCCTGAGCGATGTTCACCAGAGTGCCCGGACTGTTGGCTAAGAATTTGTTCGCTATGAAGGGCTCTACGAAGGTTACGTCGGCCTTGTCCTCAGCCACCATGAGGAGAAGCTGTGAAAGCTCCGAATTCTGTGGCAGGGTAACCTTTTTTGCGCGCGGGAAATCCTGCCGCCCGATGATCTCAGTTATCTCTCCCTCTATAGCAGCGATCCGGACGTCGGGAACATCGATTTCCTGGAGCGTTCGTATCTTTGATCCCTTCTTTACGTAGATCCCTACGCCTGAGTAAAAAATTGGAATGCTATATTCGACGAATGGTGCCCGGCTGGCGTTCGGCCAAACCATGGCGCAAATAGCGTCGTGCTTCATTGCCTTCAAATCTTCAACCATGGTAGCAAAGCCTACCTCTTGGGTCCACTCGACTTTGATGCCCAAGCGAGAGCCGACCGCATCAAGCGCGTCGACGTAGATTCCCGACATTTTCGCGGTATTCGGGTCCTTGTAAGTACCCGGTGGATATACAAAGTATCCGCATTTCAGCGTTTTCGATGCGATTACCCGACTAAATACAGCAGAAGATCGGTCCTGCGCCTCCGCTGTTCCGCAGCTCAAATATGCAAATGTGGCAGCAACCAAACTCGCCCGCAGTAAAACCCCCGTGGTAGAATTTGACGCAACGTCTCTCATTTTATCCTCCATTTCATTGGTGATCTTGATCTTTCGATCCGCACTCATTCATCGTGGCAATTTGCGCTTCTAAGTCGGTAAGCTTTTGCCGATTTCGTTGCTCAGTTCCAACAACTCACGTTCCGCCCCTTTCCAGCCTGGGATCTGGTCGAGAATTTTGGGCAAAAATTTAGGGTTTAATCGTCCAAGCTCAAATTCACACGCCTTGATGAGTTCTGAGATGGATGTTAACGACTGCTTTCGTATTTCAGTGATCAGAATATGTTGGATAATGCGACCTTCGTCGCCGGCATACGGATCGGGGAGAAACATTGACTGCCCGAATAATCCCGCGTACTCAAAACCAAGCACCGTCGAGAAGCTCGGGAATAATGAGCCGTTCAAACAGTCGTCGATCAACATTCCTAGAGCATCGCCGCGGCGAAATACAAATCCGGCTCGATGACGCGGGATGGCAAAGTTAGTCTTAGACTCAGGGTCTCGCCCGATCACGGCAAGCTCTCCCGGTAATCGTGCGCGGGATCGCCCGCGGTCTATCGCTTTCTTCATTTCCCAGCAAAGGATCGCATCTCCGATAAAAGCTACTTGTTTGCCCGGACTGTCTATTACTAAATCACAGAATTCCTCAACAATCTCAGCGAAGGGCTTTCCTATTGGGATCGTATCGGTTCGATCGAGCGCGCGGCACTGACCGGCAACGAAGTGGTAGCCTACATCAGCTTCCCATGTAATCACCCGCGTGCCGAGTGCCCCGCCCTTCAAGAGGTCATGAACCAGCTCCGGCCAAAATTGCTCGGTGGGCTCCACCGTCGTAAGTGCACCAAGTCCGAAGGTAATTCCGGGCAATGGGTAAAAATCGAGTTCATTAAATCGCCTATCCGCGGTATCGTAGATGCCGAAGAGAATATCGCAGCCGCCTTCAAAAAGAAGGGTCACACCGTCTTCAAGCATATCCACGAGTGGTTCTACCTTGATATCCTTGACGCTCGCGGGGGCGAGAGCCCCCAGGATACTAAAAAGGATTCTCCAACCATTACTTTCTTGTATCTTCATGTCGCTCGGGTTCATCAAAGATTTCGCGCCTGGGCCAAAAGGAGGCCAAGCCGCAAGACGCACCTTGAGCTTCCCCTCTTTCAATAATTCCCAACTATCGCGTTTTCGTTGTCGCGCGGCGCTGTCGATAGGGTCGAGTTCCGATGCATAGTTCGGATCTATCTCAAGACCGATCAGAAATTGCTGACGTTCTAAGGTCGGGAGGCCACTATGGCGAGCTTGGCTCTGATAAAAGGCAAGGAGTCGAAGTGCAGTTTGTACCCAGCCTCGCTGCTGTCTGTTTGTTGCATCCGAGAATGCTTTTCCCGATCCGCATGGTCCAAACTGAGCCTGTTCGAGCCGCACCCAGGCATTTGGCGCCACCTCCGCTCGGCGCGCCGCTTCAACTACCGTAAGTCCCCGGATCCCTCGCAGCTTATTGAACGCTTCAGCGATCTCTGGTCGCGTCAGCGCGCGCGGTCCCCCCGGTGCCGCAGCCGCCTCACTGCGCATGGCACCCACTCCCATCGTCGAACTGCCAGCCCCTGCCGTCAGATCAAATAACGCACGTCACGACCGGCGCGCAAGCGCGATCTGACCCGATAAGGTACCGGAAACCATCTTCCCGCTTCACCGAGGCAAAAGCGCCACTTCGCGCCTCCGAAGGGAGGTCCTATTAGGTTTCCCGATAATTTAGGAAACGCCCTGGGCCCAGGGCACCTTGCCCCTAGCGCCTGACAAAGTTCATCACGCGACCCGGAACGTACACCACGCGTTCCACAGAAGCTCCCTGAAGATGCCGGCGAACAGGCTCGCTCGCCAGCGCCAACTTCCGGATTTCATCCTCGTCGGCGTCCGGCCGAACCGATAATCTATATCGGGTTGCGCCATCAACCTGGACTGCTATTTCCATCCGATCGTTGTTGGCCACAGTCATATCGTAATTCGGCCATGCTTGGGTATGTACGCTGTATGGACCACCGAGCCGGTGCCAGAGTTCCTCGGATATGTGAGGCGCCAGAGGTGCGATCATTAGCACGAGCGATCGCACAGCTTCCCACCACGCCCCCAGATCTACCTGTGGGAGTATACGGATCCTCACGAGGAGATTAGTGTATTCCATCAGCTTCGCCAGCGCGGTGTTAAATCGAAACTCCTCTATGTCCTCAGTTACCAGTCGGATAACCGTATTTGTAGCGCGGTGGAGCACCTCCGCTCCTTCGCCCTGGCCCACGCTGCCGCTTGCTGGAACAGTAAGCACTACATTCCATAGCCGGTTAAGCCAGCGCGTTATGCCCTCAATGCCGCGGACACGGTATGGCCCCCCGTCCTCCCACGGTCCTATAAACATCAAGTAGCACCGAAACGCATCCGCGCCCGTCAACGCGACGATTTCGTCGGGGTTAATCACGTTCCCACGAGACTTCGACATTTTCTGTCCATCAGGGCCCAGGATCATCCCCTGATTGTTCAGTTTGATGACGGGTTCATTGAATGAGATCAGGCCGATGTCCCGCATTGCTTTGGTGAAGAAGCGGAAATAGAGGAGGTGCATCGTCGCGTGCTCGATCCCACCGGTATACTGATCAACGGGCATCCACCCAATTTGATCGGGATCGAAAGGCGCTCCAGTGAAATGTGGGGATAGGTACCTGTATTGATACCACGACGAATCGACGAAGGTATCCATCGTGTCTGTTTCTCTTTCTGCCGGCTCTCCACATTGCGGACACGCGACATTACGAAACTGTTCGTCATATTTCAGTGGTGATTCCCCGGTCGGCAGAAACTCTGCATTTTCGGGCAGCAACACCGGCAGTTGCGCCTCGGGTACCGCTACAGGACCGCAGGTGCGGCAATGTATGATCGGTATCGGAGTACCCCAATAACGCTGTCGGCTGATCAGCCAGTCGCGGAGGCGATATGAGATCGCGGATCTAGCGAAAGCTCGCTCCTGACCGTAATGCGCTATCGCTTCTCTGGCGTGCTCACGAGCCAGACCATTAAAAGGCCCAGAATTAACCATTTGTCCACAGGCGATGCGAACTGAGGCTTCGTTCTCGTCCTGGCCATCCGGCGGTGCGATGACGGCCCGCACAACCAATCCGTGCTCATTTGCGAACCGGAGGTCGCGCTCGTCGTGAGCGGGTACCCCCATCACCGCGCCGGTTCCATAGTTCGCTAAAACATAGTCGCCGACGTAAATTGGGACCTGTTCCCCGGAATACGGGTTCGTGCAATAAGTACCAGTGAACACTCCGGTCTTTTCTTTGTCCACTGCTGACCGAGCCACCTCCGTCTGACGAGATGCTTGCTGTATATACGCTCTGACGGCCTCCTTTCGGCTTGCCGACGTCAGCTGCTCGACCCATCGATATTCGGGCGCAAGTACAAGGAAGGTGGCCCCGAACACCGTCTCGATGCTAGTTGTAAAAACCCAAATTTCTTTCCCTTCCGCGGTTTTGAAGGCGATCTCCACCCCGTCGCTACGGCCTATCCAGTTTGTTTGCATTGTCCGTACGCGTTCGGGCCAATCGAGCGCTTTAAAGCACAGAAGTTCCTCGGCATATTTCGTGATCCGCAGGAACCACTGATGAAGCTCCCGCTTACTCACCGGTGTTTCGCACCGTTCGCAGCAGCGCTCGTCCCCGGTGACTTGTTCGCGAGCAAGCGTTGTATTGCACGAGGGACACCAATCCACGACCCCCCGACCGCGATAAGCTAAGCCGTTCTTAAAGAATTGTATAAACAGCCATTGGTTCCAGCGGTAGTATTCGGGATCGCAAGTGACGATTTCCCGTTCCCAATCGAACATCGTCCCCATGCTACGGATCTGGTTACGCATTCGGGAGATGTTGGCCATTGTCCATCGATGCGGATGAGTACCATGCCGGATCGCTGCGTTTTCTGCGGGCAGGCCAAATGCGTCGAAACCGACCGGAAACAGGACGTTATAGCCTCGCATGCGCATGTATCGGGCCTTAGCATCGGCCGGCGTGGCCGCATACCAGTGGCCGATATGCAGGTCGCCGGACGGATAAGGGTACATGGTCAAAAAATAATATTTTGGCAGCTCGGTCGACGTCTCCGTCGCATATAGCTGAGTGCGCGCCCAACGTTCTTGCCACTTTGTATCGATTTCGCGCGCGTTAAATGCATCCACCATTTGCTTCACCCGCTATGTAAGTCGGCTGTTGAGATTTCAATCAAGAGATGACGGTGATAGCATTTCTTGCTATCCCGGTAATCAGGAACTCTGCCATTTGCCTGGCTATCTGGACCGCAGCCTGTTCCTGTGCCTCAACGGTAGAGGCTGCAATGTGAGGTGTCGCCACAACATTCGTCCGACCGAGCAATGGATTTTGTCGAGCGGGCTCCTCCGCGAATACGTCAATCGCAACACCAGCTACGTGGCCGCTGTCCAGCGCTGCAGCAACATCTGCCTCAACGATAAGACCACCCCGAGCACAATTGACGATCCGAACCCCTCGTCGCATCCGAGAGAGTGTGGAGGAGTTAATAAGATTTCGGGTCTCATCCGTAAGTGAAGTGTGCAAAGTTACCACGTCACTCTGTGATAGAAGCACGTCCAGTGAGACATGCTCGTGCAGCGCATCGCTCCGCCGCTGACGAAGCATGTAGGGGTCGCTAATCAAGACCTTCATGCCCAGGTTTCGCGCCCGATCGGCCACGATCGAGCCGATGCGCCCGTAACCAACTACCCCCAACGTCTTCCCGGCGAGCTGCACGCCCATAAAGATCGATCTCTCCCAGTTGCCGTTGTGAGTCGATCGGTCTGCCGCCGGGATGTTCCGCGCCAGCGCGAACATCATAGCTATCGTGTGCTCGGCGGTCGTGACTGATGTCGCGTCAGGGCTATTCATCACCACGATGCCGTTTCGGCCGGCGGCAGCGACATCGATGTTATCGACCCCCACACCGGCCCGCCCGATCACCCTCAACCGTTTAGCCTCGGACAGGATGGTCGCGGTAACCTTAGTCCGAGACCGCACTACTAGCCCTTCGTAAGAAGAGATTGCGTCCTTGATCTTGAGCTCCGACAAGTCATACTCATGAACCGCTTCTATGCCCTGCTCTTCGAATATTTCGAGAGTTTGCATACTTAGAGGATCACAGATCAATACCTTTGTCATCCCTCGTTTGCTCCAATTTGGTTTCGGCGTCACGGAGCCCCGTCCAGGATCACCTCGACCCCGAGACCAACCTTCATGGCACCCTGATATACGGCATCGGCAATGACGATATCTTCGATCGCCATTCCAAACGGATTAACCAGAATCAATTCTTCTTCGGTCGTCCGCCCCGGCACATTACCCAGCAACAAATCGCCGATGGTTCCGGTGATCCTGTTTCTACCTCCCTGGTCGCCGGGCATCGTGATTATCCCGGCCCGGATCAGCTTTCCAAGTATGCGATGCTCATCCGACTGAACCAAGCCGATATCATCCACATACAGTTTTTCGGCGTTCTCGAATACGTCCATGCCGAAGTCATCGAGTGAGACATTGATCAGGAGACAACCTGGACTCAGCATGTCATAGAAAATATACGGGTGAGCCGTTGTTGTAGCTGCTACAACCAAGGTAGCACCCTCCAGCGCATCGCCTACCGATACAGCGCTCCGGAGCACACCATTCGGCAACGTATGGGCCAAATCACCAAGCAAAGACTGCGTACGGTCTGGATTGACATCGAATACAGTGATGTGGTCGATGTCGAGATACTGTGAAAGCAGCAGAATGTGGCGCTTCGCGAGCACCCCGGCCCCAAACAGCGCCAGGGTAGTTCGTGGGCTACGCTGTAGAGCTCGCGCACAGACTAGAGTGATGGCAGCCGTCCGCGTCGCCGAAATAAATGCGGCATCCATCAAGCAGCGCGGTCGGGCTGTCTGAGGATCGAACAGGATCGTGATACCGCTCGCGCGAGCCAACCCTTTCATGACGTTGTCCGCATTTCCATTGATAATTTTCGTTCCGACCAGGGGTGGGTTACCATCAATATAGCCCGGCATATTTAGGGTGCGTGCCCGGCCTCCTGCCCTTCCCGCCCATCCCAAATAGGCTTCGGCGGGAAGTATCGTTTTGTTGAGGGCGTGCAGTTCAAGTACGCGGCTGATTAGGGAGGGGACGTCAAGCCCCTCGCAAAACGTTTCGACCTCGTTAGCCGTCAATAGCAGCATCGTAACCTCCGTCAGTCGATTATTTCCACAACGAAAACCGTTTGGTCATCGGATCTAAGGCGGCGCGCTCCCCAATCGAGCAAACCCCATAGTATACGACGTCTTCACGCCTCCTTGCCTTAAGACGCTGAAGTTGCTCAATATATGTTTCACCAGTCATGTCAGCGACAAAGGCTGTAGTAAGCATTTCGCTGGCAAGGCAGGCCTCATGAAAACGTCGAATCTCTGAGGCCGTCGCACGCAGCACAATTAGCGACAATGCGCTTATCCCCGGGTAACTAAAGCCATCACCGTCTTGGTATTCTTGGAATGCCATCGCAGCGACGGTGATGGGGACCTTCCCGGCTGACGCGCCTAGACCCAAGGCGAGGTGCGCGGCTGCATTCAGGGCAATCCCGGGTTCGAGATTCTTATTTAGGACAGTCACAATTTTCACGGGCATAGCATTTCACTCCTCGGTCCGAGGCAGAAAGATGGACGTATAATACTTTTCCCGATTTAGCACGTGTGGTAGGTTTTCCCGCACGTATGAGTCACAAAAGATAGTGCTTAAGTAATTCTCGCCTTTGTCAGCACAGAGTCCGACGACACGGGGCCGATCCCGCCTGTCGGAGAGCCATGCGATCATGGTCGCGATGACAGCGCCGCTCGACCCACCGACGCGTAGGCCGACCGTTTTCCAGAGCGCACGACAGCACGCGAACGCTTCGACGTCGTTTACGTATCCGACAGCGTTATAGTCTGACCGTCTTACGAACGTGGACGGACGGCTCGCCCCAATGCCTGTCAGCAGACGCTTCCCGGAGCGGCCACCTAACGCAATGGATCCTTGTGCATCGACGGCATAGACCCGGATATCGGGAAGCTTCTCGCTGAGATATCTACCGGTGCCGGCCAATGTTCCACCGGTCGATACCGCTATAAAGATCGCGTCGATAGCGCCGTGCATTTGTTTGTATATTTCGGGTCCCGTAGTTGAATAATGGGCTCTTACATTAGCCTCGTTCTCATATTGGTTCGGCCAAACAGCATTGGGCAAGGTCATTATCAGCTCTTCTACTCTCTTCAAGCGGTTGAGCAAGTAACCCCCAGTCACATCGAGTTGGGTTACCATCTCGATGCAAGCGCCAAAATTTCGCATTTTCTGGAGATTTTCTGCTGTCGTCTTAGGATCCACCACAGCATGAAATTGGTATCCACGTTCTCGACAAATCACCGCGTTGGCGGCACCCGTATTTCCGGACGTGGATTCGACGACGTTACCACCCGCTTTCAACAACCCACGCGCTTCGACGTCATTGATCAAGGCGAGGGCTGTTCGGTCTTTTATCGAGCCGCCTGGATTGTAGCCTTCGAGCTTGAGATTCAGATGATGTTGCCTGTACCCTTGGTACACGGGAAGGGCGACTTGGATAGGACGAAGGGGTGTGTTCCCGATAAGGTCTTCAAAATTCATAACAAGTCCTCCCATTTTACGCCGCTGGTGTCGCCGCGGTGTAGTAGTTTTCGTGCCGGTGCGGGTAGGGGCGAAAGTGACCGTGCGGGGGATCGTTCCAGCTCCGAACTTCGAAATGGATGACTTCCCAATCACGGAGAAGGCCCCGAAATTCTTCTTCCTCGAAAAAACGGAATAGGGTGTTTTTGTACTTGAAGGAGTGATGACCCACCTTTTCTCCCTTGCCGTACTCACTGTCGTTAATTGTAAAGGCATTAATGAATATTATACCACCCGGCGAGAGTGCTCGTTGCGCTTCGTTTAGAAACGCTTCCGGGCTCTCGAGTTGCCCGAAGAGGTCAAAGCACGTCAGGACATCTACAGTATGATCGGCGAACGGCAGGTCGTTACACCGCCCGGCCAGGAGAAACGCGTTCAAATTCTGGCTTAGGAGCTTTTGGCTCGCGTTGCTAAGCGCTGTTAATGAGATGTCGACTCCGGCACACTGAAGGCCGGCTTTAGCAAGAGCAATTAGATTGCGCCCATCGCCACAGCCAACATCGACGACGCTCCGTTTTCCTCGTCCTTGGATCAGCGGAATGGCGTGGTCTAGTACGGGGATAGGATTTTCGTTCCACAACGTCGACGTTGCGGATTTATACGCGTCCAACCAGCCTTGGTCTTGGTCCATTACTAGGCTCCCATTCAGCAAGGTGAAAAGAGGGCGGCTGACCGGCGTAGATGTCAAAGGTAGGGCCAGCAGAGAAAGCCGTTGCTCCCTGCTTGAACCAAAGCTCCACCGTTGTGGCGGCGCACAAGTGCGAGCCCCTGGTCAGACAGCAAACTAGTTCTTTGACGGTCGCCGGACCGGGTCAGCCAGCGATTTCTTTAGTGCCTGGATGCTGTTCAGCTTAAATCCCTTGCCAAGCAAGGCGGCCGAGACACGTTAAATGGTTGTTTGCCGACCTCTAAAGCGATCCCGATGCCGGGCACGCTTAAGTGTGGATCAGGCCGCGCCCGTTGGGGCTGTTTCAACTCTTTATCCTCTAAATATTCAATGTATCGCGTAACCGGTCGGTGTCCTGGGCTGTGAGAACGTGTCCCGTCACCTCTTTAACATCGTTGGCCGCGACGTCGATTAACAACAGATGGAACCCTTGGGGAAGGGTGCGGAGCAGGTCCCAAACGGGCAATGGCTGTCTCATTGTAGCGAGGGTATGCCCCAGAGCTTCGACCGATCCCTCAAGCTCAATTGGAGTTTCGGTAGGTTTTTCTGTACCGCACGGTATGGGCTCCGGTAGGCCGGCCGGGTTGCTGAGCAGATCTCTGATAACCGCGGATAGTTCCGGTCCAGGGATCTGGCTAACGTGGCTGAGCTGCTGCTCCGGATTGTAAAGTTTGGCGAGCTTCTCAGCTTGCGAGACACGCACGAAGCCATCCTTGATGGCAACGATTAACGTGTCGGTGCAACCGTCTAGGACTTTTTTTGCAGACTCTACGGTTCGCTTCGACACGCTCCATTGCTTCGCGGCATGTTCCGTCGAAATATTGTGCAATTTTGCACTCATCGCGGCACCCACGGCTCGCTGGCTCTGATTCAGGTGCCGTCGGTGGACGTTGCGGCTCACGACAAAGGCGCGCATTTTTGCTTCGTCGTTGAACTGAAAGTTCTCGAACATCTCGGGGATTATCTCTTTACCCGCCGCTACCGCGGCCTCGTACCTGTTCCGGCCATCAAGGATGCGGCCATCTGGAGCCAGCACTATTTTTTCCCTGATACCGTGCTGGCGAACGTCCTCTACCAGTTCCTTGAACGGTTTCCCCCGCATGCGGGGGAACATATCGGCGAACGGGTGGGCCAGCCGGGCCGTATTCGCCTCCTGGGTGACCGGTAGCAGCTGAAGGATGATCGCCTCTTCGGCAGCCGAGCCGACCTGCTCGCTACCGTCGACCTCACAGGTGAGGTCGCTGTCACCATCGGCGTCCCAATCGATTTTAGTATTTGCAGGGTCTGCGACGATGGGTTCAGCGCAGGTTTCCGCGCTCGATGTCAGAACTTGGGCATCCCCTCCATGATCATCGCCGGAGTCGATGCCCGCCCGATAGCCTCTGCGATTCGCGCTCATCGTTCTGCCCTGGGAAGCGGCATTAGCATAAGTAATATGAGGCATCGTTGGCACATGATCAATAAGAAATTCACGGATCGCGTGGAAAAACTGGCCAGAAAAGCTAGCAGTGATGCCAAGGTGGGGCGCCAACGGATCGCGTTACGACACGGATAATTTTAGGGAGGTTGCCGCGGTTGTTATCAAGAAATGGCCCGCCAGCTGTCGCTGACGGGCCTGGTCACCCCTTCCTCGCTTCCAAGGGCCAACGAAGGAGCGCCCGGTTGATTATCAACAATTCTTACGATAATACAATTGACATATGTTAAATACTATGGCCCAGTTCGCGCCACAGCACGCAGATCCAGCTTGGAATCTGCCGAGAGGTTCCGCATCTGGCGATGCGTGCCGAGGGCTCCCTTTTCAATGTCGCCGCGACAGCTGCTTCCGAACAGGCTCACCCGCGAGGCTTCCGGGGACCGGCTTCGTCCGGCATCCGCGGTGGTCTGCCGCTTATATGGCCAGTGACGTGCTCCCCGACATTCAGCCACCGGAAGCTACAGTCGATGTGTGATTGAATGTGCTTTCGGCGCCCGACGCTACGGGCCAGGGCGCGAAGCCCTCAGATTGCGAGAGCGCCCTGGCCCGTTGCGCGCTCGGCCCCTGCCAGCGTGCCGCGAAGGCGGGCGGCGACTGCCAGCCGAGGCTCGAATGCGGGCGCTCGGCGTTGTAATCCCGGCGCCGGCTTCAAGCACGACACGAGCCTGCGGGGGCGAACGGAACAACGTCTCGTTCAACAGCTCGTCGCGCAGCCGAGCGATCTTGTGCCGATCCGACCAGGCCAGGATCGCGTTCGAGGTCAGCTCGGTGCCGTGTCGGAGACGATGCCGCCAGGCCGTCCACGACGGGCGACGATCCGGTCCAGCTCACGCCCGACCCGGACACCCGAGATCGAGGTGTCAGCGATCAGCGCCAGGCATTCGCGCGTGCCGTCGTCGACCACCGCCAGGATGCGGAAGCGGCGCCCGTCGGTCATCTGGTCGTGCACGAAGTCGAGCGACCAGCGCCGGCTCGGCCCCGAAGGCATCGGCGAGCGCGGCCCAATGGCGCGCTTGCGCCCGCTGCGCCGGCGCACCATCAGCCGCTCCTGCCGATACAGCCGGTACACCCGCTTCTTGTTGACGGCGTGCCCTTCGCGCCGCAGCAGCACCAAAGCCTCCGATAGCCGAGCCGGCGACGCTCTCCGGCGAGTGCCTTCAGCCGTTCCCGCAGCACGCCGTCATCGATCGGGCCGCCGGCAGCGGTAACGCACGCTCCACCGGTCCGCCCCGGCGATACGGCATGCCCGCCGCTCGCTCATCGCGAAACCCTCTCGCAAATGAGCCACCGCCTCGCGGCAAGCAGCGGGCGTCACCATTTTTTTCCGAGCAGATCCTTCAACGCGGTATTGTCCAGCATCGCATCGGCCAGCAACCGCTTCAGCTTAGTGTTCTCGGCCTCCGGGCTCCGCAGCCGCTTCGCCTCGCTGACCCTCGATCCCGCCGTACTTGCTCTTCCAGTTGTAGAACGTGGCGTCGCTCATGCCGTGCTTGCGGCACAACTCCGCCACCGGTACCCCGGCCTCCTGCTCCTTCAGGATGCCGATGATCTGCTCCTCCGTGTACCGCGACCGCTTCATCCGTCCGTCCCCTCAGGTCCGGACTCTAACTCCTCATGGCCGAGTTTTCGGGGAGCACGTCACTGGCCATATAAGCGGCAGACCACCGCGGATGCCGGACGAAGCCGGTCCCCGGAAGCCTCGCGGGTGAGCCTGTTCGGAATCTAGCCCCGCCTTGAGGATCTCGACCTCCATCGCCTCCGGGCGACGCCGATGATCACTTCAACCTTCGAGAACGTGTCGGACATACGCGTATGCCTAGGATTATCCATAGGCCCTCCGGTTATCGCCGGTGTCCGGTCGAAACGGGGTGCAGTTCACTGCCTTCGTGTTGACTTAAGCTGGCGGCTGCCGTGGGTGACCCTGGGCCACTCACCCCCACTCTGAAAAATGGCTGCTGCCCGCCACATCGCCGAAATCGCGATGGCTCCGGCGATCCATGGAAGCTTCGCCAGCCCGGTGCCTCCGGCGAGCCTAATCGCCAAAAAGCCCAGCCAATCCTCTTGCATTTGACGTTCTACACGAAGAGGCCAAGTGCCTCATCACCTAGCCGCCAGATACGCCGAGGAGCGCTTTCCGTTTTCTCCGGCCCTCCGGCCGGTGCTGGAAAAGCTCGACCCGATGTCAAGGCCCGAGCTCCTACCACCGGCGAGGCCGTATGGGTCGAGCACCGTTATACAGAAGAAGAAGGAACGGCGGCAGGCTCAGTGCCCCGTCGCGCCTTATCGCAGCTCGCGCGTGTCATGGGCTAACCCGTTGCTAGAAATTAGGAATGGCTTAGCACGAGCGCGTCTTTTCAACACGCACGGGGTCAAGGTAAAGCCCCGGGCACCTTGACACCCGTTATACTGGCCCAATCAGGTCGAATGGGCCGGAGCGTGGCTCCCCGCGACCAAGCCGTACACGCCGAGGCTGGCTCCTCAGAGGCGGAAGAAGCGGCGCTGACGCACCTAACCAGCACCTAAAATCGCTAAGCCATGGACAAGATTAGGGTTGTAGGCATGTGAACAGCATCGGCGTTCCCTCCGTGGTTGTTCGCATTCTACACGAGATCGGCCTACACGAGATCGGGCTACACGAGATCGGCCTTGTTTGCGGCGGCACGATTGCGGGGCGATGCGGCGGGGCCATATGACGCGGATGAAAACTTTAACGAAGGCGGCCGGCGCCGTCAGGGGCTGGGCCGAGGCGGGCGCGGGCAGCGGCCGCGGCGCTATCGTCGCGACGTTGCTGCAGGGGTTCGACTGGGCCTACGGCAAGGCGGTCGACGGGCTGCCCGGTTTTGACGCCGCCGAGGATCTCGCCGCGAAATATGCCGCCCGGTACGGCAGCCGCGACGA
The DNA here is from genome assembly GCA_945861155.1 of Rhizobium sp. Q54. Classification (GTDB taxonomy): domain Bacteria; phylum Pseudomonadota; class Alphaproteobacteria; order ATCC43930; family CGMCC-115725; genus DATARH01. The sequence goes on along the minus strand of CAMATN010000017.1, from coordinate 32,761 downwards.
GGCGGTCAAGGCGCTGATCGCGCGCCAGACCGGCATCGCCGGCGCCGCCGGTTTTCTGACCGGGTGCGGCGGGTTTGTCTCGCTGCCGGTCGCGATCCCGGCCAATCTCGCCAGCGCGCTCTACATCCAGGTCCGTCTGATCGCGGCGATCGCGCATCTTCGCGGCCACGACATCCGCAGCCCCGAGGTGCGCAGCCTGGTGCTGGCCTGCCTGTCGGGATCGAAGGCGGCCGACACGCTGAAGGATGCCGGGGTACGCCTCGGCACAAGGCTGACCCGCGACGTCGTTGGCTGGATGTCGCCGGCGCTGTTGAAGAAGGTCGAGCACGCCGCCGGCGTTTCGGTCACCGCCGCGGTCGGCGCCGGCGGGGTCGCCAAGCTCGGCCGCTTCGTGCCGGTGGTCGGCGGCGTCGTCGCCGGCGCTTTCGACGCGGCGCTAACCCAATTGATCGGCCGCACCGCCGACCGGGTGTTCACGGCACGCGCGGCCAGGATCTGACTGAGCGTGTATGCGTTCGCCACGGCCGCTTCCGCCGAGCGACACGCTTCCGGGCTTTCCTGTACCTTCCGGGTGCGCTCGAAGACGCCGCGACCGGGTGGCGGTCGAAGACGGCGGTGGAAAGACGCCGAGGGGCGGATATAGGAACTGGACGCGCTCCACCGCACCGTCGAAGTGTTCAATGCCAGAGGCGTGCACATCGGAGAATTCGACCCGACAACGGGTGCCCAAACCAAACCGGCCAATCCGACCTATTCGGTGGAGCCCTGAAATGACAATCGTTTACCGCCTCGTTGGCTATGACAAGGCAACCGAGCGCAAACACGGCGAGTTCGCCATACCCGAGGAACGGCTTGCAGCGGTAAGGGAAATAGCGCGCATCCTGCCGGCCGATGACGGACTTGGCGATTACCCGCTGGATGACGAGCAGGCGAGGACAGCGGCGCGTGTGTTGAACGTGACAATCGATTGTGCTCGCTTGGCCTACTACGTTGAGCCGTATGACATGCCAGCGGCGAAAAACCGGGCCTAGGCCGACGGCTTTTATTCGAGCAGCCGGCCGAGCCCGGGAATACGGTCGGGGGTGTTGAGGCGGCGCAGCATGGCCCATAGCGCGGCCTGGTTGGTCGTCACGACGGGCTTGTTGAATTCGCGCTCCCAGCCGGCGATCGAGGCCATCGTTGGGAAATTGCCGCCGGGTACGATGAAGGCTTCGATCTCCGGCCGGTCGATGCGGGCGAAGGCGTCGCGCGCCATCTCCGGGCCGAGATTGCCGATCGCGTAGGAATCGGTCGCGGCGAAGCCCTCGATCGCGACAATGTCGAGCCCGTACCTTCCCTCATAATAGCGTTTCGCGCTGGCGTTTACCGGGATCGAATAAGGCGACACCAGCGCGACCCGCTTCGTGCCGAGCGCGTTCATCGCCTCGCCGATCGCCATCGCCGAGGTAAAGGACGGCACGCCGGCCCCCGCATCCATGCGGCGCATCGAGGCCGCGTCGAAATCGTCGGTGAAGAGGCTCGCCGAAGTCTGGACCAGGAACACGGCCTCGACCCGCGCGGTGCCGAGCATGCGCGACTGATACGCGACATCCGCGTCGAGCGGCGGCGAAAACGGCGACCCGTCGATGCTGGCCGATTTGACGCGGGCGTAATGCGCCTGCCATTCGGGCGGCAACAGGCGACTGTATTCGGTCTCGACGGTGGTGTTGGTCGACGGGATCAGGACGCCGAAATGACGGATTGTGCCCTGGGGCATGGCGGGACCTTTCGCGGAAGGGGGAACGGTTCACGGATTCTCGTCCAGCGCGGCGATGAAGCCGCCGATGATCTCAGGCAACGGGCGGTGCAGGATCGTCTCGTTGGTGTGGAGGGTGAATTCGGCGCTGTTCTCCGACACAAGCCGCGCCGGGCGGATCGCGATGCCGCGGGCGAGAAGATGCTGCGGCAAGTCAGCGGCACCCGAGCCGCTGACCCGCAGGATTGCGACGTTGGTCGCACAAGCGGCGCGCTCGATCGTGACCCGCTTATGCTCGCCGAGCGCGATCAAAAATCGGTCGGCGACGGCGACGGCCTGCGCGAAACGCTCGGCGAACCCGTCGAGGAAATAGAGCGCCACCGCAGCGTAGGGCCAAGCATGCGGCAGGGCGCCGCCGAACATTCTCCTGTCGTGGTAGAGACCATCGAGCAGGGCGCGCGGTCCGGCGAGGATCGCCCCGCTCGCCGCGTTCAAATATTTCCACAGCGATACGTAGACCGTGTCGAACAGCGCGGCCGTGTCGGCCGGGGCGATGCCGGTATAGGCGGCCTCGAGCAAGAGCCGGGCGCCGTCGAGATGGAGGCCGATGCCGCGCTCGCGGGCGAACGCCGATATCGCCCGCATCTCAACCGGGTTGAAGGCCTCGCCCGCGACCCGGCGCACCGGCGTCTCGATCGAGATCGCACCGACCGGCACCGCGACCCGCATTTCCGGCGCGCCTGCGACCGCCTGCTCGATTTCGGCCAAGGTGAAGGTCGCGCGGCCCGGCGCCAGCGGCACCAGCGGCAAGCCGCTTAGATGCGTTGCGCAATCGCCTTCGTCGTTCCACAGATGACTTTCCTGCTGCACCAGCACCCTTCGGCCGCGCTGGGTCAGCAGGCGCACGGCAAGATGGTTGGCCAGGGTGCCGGTGGGCAGGAACACCGCCGCCTCCTTGCCGAGCAGATCAGCCATCCGCGCTTCCAATTCGGCGACGACGCCGCCCCGCGAATAATCGTCGGCCGCGATGCCGCGCGTCTCGGCGATCTGCGCCAGCAGCCGCGCATAGGCGCCCGGCGACAGGCCGAGCCCGTCCGAGCGGAACTGCACGACCCGCCCCCCGCCCGCCTCGGCTACCCGCTCGGCTATCGTTGCGCTGTCCGGCATTGGCTCACCGGGCGCCGAATTCGACACATCACTCGATCACCTCGTCGGCTCGCAGTAGGAACGATTGCGGGATTGTCAGCCCGAGCGCCTTGGCGGTCTTCAGATTGACGACCAGCTCGAATTTGGTCGGCTGCTGGACCGGCAGATCGGCTGGCTTGGCGCCCTTCAGGATCTTGTCCACGTAGATGGCGCCGCGGCGAAAGTAATCCGCACGGTTAGGCGAGTAGCTCATCAGACCGCCGGCCTCCACGTTTTCTCTCGGCGTAAACACCGAAGGCAGTTTGTGCGTCAACGCGAGTTCCGCGAGAGGCTGTGCCCCGGCGACGAACAGCGGCGTCGAAAGGACCAGAACCGCGTCGGCACGGGCCTGGACGATCGCCAAAAAGGCGCTGTCAAACTCCGTCGCGCTGCGTACCGCCACAGGTTGAACCTGAAGCCCCAGTAATGGACCCGCGGCTTCAACGGCCTTCAAGATCGGTCCATGCGACGGCGTGGCGGGGTCAAAGATGACAGCAATGCGCGCGAGCCCGGGAACGGCCTGCTTGAGCAGCTCCAGGCCTTTGACGCTTGCCTCCGTCATCATGATGGAGAGGCCGGTGATGTTGCCGCCCGGCCGCGCGAGGCTGGTCGCGTGACCGGTGGCGACCGGGTCCGCGTGGCCAAGGAAGACGATGGGGATCGTCGAGGTCGCCCGTTTCGCCGCCTCGGTGTAGATGGAACCTGGTACGATGATGACATCGACCTTGAGCCGGACCAGTTCCTCCGCCAATTCGCGCATCCGTTCCGGCTTCCCCTCCGCCCACCGGTACTCGATGGCAATGTTCCGACCCTCCAAATAGCCCAGGTCGCGAAGCCCTTGGCGAAAAGCTTCGATGGCATCCGGATACACGGCCGGACTGTCCCCCAGAACACCGATGCGGTAGACCTTCCCCGCCTGCTGCGCATGCGCGGCGAGCGGCCAGGGAACCGCCGAGCCGCCCAGCAGGAGCATCAACTCGCGCCGTCTCACTCGATCACCTCGTCGGCGCGCAGCAGGAACGGCTGCGGGATTATTAGCCCGAGCGCCTTGGCGGTCTTCAGATTGACGACCAGCTCGAATTTGGTCGGCTGCTGGACCGGCAGATCGGCCGGCTTGGCGCCCTTCAGGATCTTGTCCACGTAGATGGCGCCGCGGCGCCATAGATCGACACGGTCAGGCCCGAAGCTCAGGAGGCCGCCGGCCGCCACGTGATGTCTCGGCCCAAACACCGAAGGCAGTTTGTGCGTCAACGCCAGTTCCGCGAGCCGCTTTTCCTCGGCAATGAATATGGCGGTTGAAAGGACCAGAACCGCGTCGGCGCGCTCCCGCGCGATGGCCGAAAACGCGGCGTCAAACTCTGTCGCGCTGCCTACGGCCACCGGTTGAACCTGAAGCCCCAGTGCCGGGCCGGCGGCCTCGACCGCCTTCAAGCCCGGTCCATGCGACGGCGTGGCCGGGTCGAAGATGACGGCAACGCGCGCGAGCCCGGGAACAGCCTGCTTGAGCAGTTCCAGGCCTTTGACGTTCGTCTCGGTCATCATGTTGGATAGCCCGGTGATGTGGCCGCCCGGCCGCGAGAGACTGGTCACGTGGCCGGTGGCGACCGGGTCCGCGTGGCTCAGGAAGACGATGGGGATCGTCGCGGTCGCACGTTTGGCCGCCTCGGTGTAGTTGGAACTCGGTGCGATGATGACATCGACCTTGAGCCGAACAAGTTCCTCCGCCAATTCGCGCATCCGTTCTGGCTTCCCCTCCGCCCACCGGTACTCGATGGCGATGTTCCGACCCTCTACGTAGCCCAGGTCGCGCAGCCCTTGGCGAAAGGCTTCGATAGCATCCGGAAACGCGCCCGGACTGTCCCACAGAAAACCGACGCGGTAGACCTTCCCTGCCTGCTGCGCATGCGCGGCGAGCGGCCAAGCCATCGTGCTGCCGACGAGAGCGATCAAATCGCGGCGTCTCATGCTCGGCCTCTCGATCTGGCGGTGAGTAGGGACGTAGCTCAATAGAGCCATTTCCGATATGTCGCGCAACATTGGTTGGCCATTGACCTCCTCAGGGAATGGCGCGCGCGGCGTCGAGCCGGTAGCATGCGGTATCGTTTTCGCAGCCGGGAGTCACCGAGATGCCCACGCCTTCGATGCCGCTGACCGGGTTCACGGTCGTCGACCTGACGGCCCATCGCGCCGGGCCGACCGCGGTGCGCCAGCTTGCCGATTGGGGCGCCGATGTGATCAAGATCGAGGCGCCGGGCGAGCATACCGATGCGACCGGCAGCCGCCGCGACGGTCCCGATTTCCAGAATCTGCACCGCAACAAGCGCTCGATCACGCTCGATCTGAAGAGCCCCGAGGGCAAGAAGGTCTTTTTCCAGCTCGCCGCGAAGGCCGATGTCGTCGTTGAGAATTTCAAATCGACCGTCAAACACCGGCTCGGCGTCGATTACGAGGCCGTGAAGAAGGTCAACCCGCGCATCGTCTACGGCAGCATTTCGGGGTTTGGCCAGGACGGTCCTTACGAGGGCCGGCCCGGGGTCGACCAGATCGCGCAGGGCATGGGCGGGCTGATGTCGATCACCGGCCTGCCGGGGCAGGGGCCGGTGCGGGTCGGCATCGCGATCAACGACACCTCGGCCGGGCTCCTGCTGGCCAACGGCATCACCCTGGCGCTGCTGGCGCGCGAGCGCACCGGCGAGGGGCAATGGGTCCACACCTCGCTGTTGGAAGCGCAGATCTTCATGCTCGACTTCCAGGCCTCGCGCTACACGATGAAGGGCGAAGTTGCCAGGCAGGAGGGCAATTTCCACCCGACCTCGCCCGGCACCGGCATGTTCCAGACGGCCGACGGCTACATCAACATCGCCGCCTCGGGCGACAGCCTGTGGAAGCGGTTCTGCGAGGTGTCGGGCGACAAGGATCTGGCGGGCAATCCCGATTTCGCGACCGTGCCGCTGCGCGCCAAGAACCGGCCGGCGCTGATCGAGCATCTCAACGATGTCGTCCGCGGCAAGCCCAGCGCCTATTGGATCGAGGCGCTGAACAAGGCCGGGGTGCCGTGCGGCCCGATCAACACGATCGACCAGACCTTCGCCGACCCGCAGGTCCAGCATCTCGGCATCCGCCGGCCGGTCGATCACCCGACGCTCGGCACCTTCGACATCGTCGGCCAGCCGATCCACATGAGCGCCTTTCCGCAGCCCGAGCGGCTGCGCCCGACCCCCGACCAGGGCCAGCACACCGACGAGGTGCTGCGCGAACTCGGCTACGACGGGGCGGCGATCGCCGGGTTGCACGCGAAAGGGGTGGTCTGAATCACCAGAGTCGCGGGCTGCCTCGCGGCACGATCTCCTTGCCGACCGGCGCAAGGCTGGCGCCGGCCAGCTTGAGATGCGCCCAGGCGAACGGCAGGCCGATGATCGTGATCGCCAGCCCGATCGCGAGCAGCAAATGGCCGATCGCCAGCCACCAGCCGGCGAGCACGAACCAGACGATGTTGCCAAGCGCGCTCAAGACCCCTGAATCGGGGCGAGAGCGCATCTCCTGCCCGAACGGCAACAGGGTGTAGAACGCGATGCGCAGCGCGGCAAAGCACCAGGGCAGGCCGACGATCGTGATCGCCATGATCCCGGCGGCGATCAGCCAGCCGAACGCAGCCGGCAGACCGCCGAACACGAGCCAGAGAACGTTGAGCAGCAGCGACAGCGGAGAAATCGGGCAACCCTTTCGACCAACGGTCCGGCAGACGACGGCCGTCTTCAGCGACTCGCCGCGATAGATAGATGGGAATATGAGGCCGCCTTACAGCCGCACGCTGTTCGAATTGCTGCGCGAGCAGGCCGAGCGCTTCCCGCAGCGCCCCGCGGCGATCTGCGGCGAGCGGGCGGCGACCTACCGCGATCTCGCCGATGGCGCGGGCCGGGTCGCGACGGCGCTGCGGGCTCGCGGCATAGGCCGCGGCAACCGGGTCGGCATCCTCGTCAACAACCGTCTCGAATGGCTCGAAGCGTGCTTTGGCGTCGCCGCGCTAGGTGCCGTCGCGGTGCCGTTCAGCACCTGGTCGAAGCCGGGCGAACTGGCGTACCTGCTCGCCGATTCAGAGATTGCCGCGCTGATCGCGGTCGACGGCTTCGGCGGGCAGGATTTCGCCGCCGCGCTGGCAGAAATCGAGCCAACGACCCCGCGGCTTCGTCTCATTGTAATGCTCGGCGGTGAACTCCGACCGGGCTGGATCGGCTACGACGAGTTCCGCGCCGGCGCCGAGCCGCTCGGCCGGCTCGCTCCGGGTGACGGCGCGAGCGCGGCGGACGACGCGCTGATCCTCTACACCTCGGGCTCGAGCGCCCGGCCGAAGGCGGTGCGGCTGCAACATTTTGGCATCATCGAGAACGGCTTCAACATCGGCGAGCGGATGGAGCTCGCGCCGGACGACCTTGTATTGCTGGCGCCGCCGCTGTTCTGGGCCTATGGCGCGTGCAACGCGCTGCCGGCGACCTTGTCGCACGGCGCCGCGCTGGTGTTGCAGGAACGCTTCGAGCCCGGCGGATGGATCGCGCTGGTCGAGCGGCACCGCTGCACCGCCGTGTACACGCTGCCAAGCATCACCGGCGCGGTATTGCGCCATTCGGACTTTCGGCGCGAGCGCGTCGCGAGCCTGCGCACCGGATTGATGATCGGCTCGCCGGAGGAGGTGCGCATCGCCGCCGAGGAACTCGGCGCGGCCGACATCTGCAACATCTACGGCTCGACCGAGATCTACGGCAATTCCTGCGTGACGCCGTGCGGCTGGCCGCTCGACCGCCGCATGGCGGGGCAAGGCCCGCCCTTGCCGGGCGTGACGCTCCGCATCGTCGATCCCGACAGCGGACGCGCGCTGCCGGAAGGCGAGACCGGCGCGCTCGAAGTCGCCGGCTATGTGACGCCGGGCTATTGCGGCGCCAGCGCCGCGCACAATGCCGCCGCCTTCACCGCGCCCGACTTTACGACTGACCGCTATTTCCGCACCGGCGATCTCGGCTTTATCGATGAGGGCGGTTTTCACTTCGTCGCGCGCGACGCCGACATCATCAAGCGCGCCGGCATCAACGTGTCGCCCGCCGAGATCGAGGCGCTGTTGCTGCTCCACCCGGCGGTTGCGCAAGCGGCGGTGGTCGGCGCCGCCTCCGGCGAGCGCGGCGAGGCGATCGTCGCGTTCGTCGTGGCGAAACAAGCGGCCCAGATCAGCAGCGACGATTTGCGCGCGCATTGCCGCGCCCTCGCCTCGAGCTACAAGGTGCCCGACCGGATCGAGGTCCGCGCCGCGCTCCCGGTCACCGAAACCGGAAAGCTGTTCCGCCGCGCCCTCAGGGAAGAGGCGGAGAAGCTGACCGCAGGCTAGCCGCCGACCGCGGAGCCGGCTCAGAGAAATTCCGTCGTCACCGCGAGCGCCAATCCGGCGTCGCAGAGACGGCGATCGAGCGTATGGAGAGTGGCACCGCGATCCGCGCAAACGGCCAAGTGCAGGGCGTCGCCGGCCCGAAGACCGATTAGGTGCTGGTCTGCGAACTTGGCTGCGACGCGAAAATGCAGCCCAGACACGGGGAGAACGGTGAGGCTTTCGGCGCATAGCCGCCCGAACCCGGCGAGCGCGAGTGCCCGACCGGCGGTTTCGATCTGCCCGGTTCGCAGCTTGATCGACAGAGCCGCCGAAAACTCGGTGATCACCCAATCGCTGATCGTCAGCTCATCCACCCGGTGCGCGGCGAGCCAGGACTGCACGCTGGCGGTTTTCGGTTCAGTCGTCAGCGCTGCAACCAGCAACGAGGTATCGAGATAGCGGATCAATACCGGTCCTCGTCACGCATTCGCCGAACGAACTCGCCGGCGGATTCCGGTTGCATCGGTATCGCGACGGTTACGGCGCGCAACATGGCTATGTCGATCGGCTTCCGGCGCGTGGCGACAGCGCTGATTTGCGCGATCGGCTTGCCGTGCCGGGTGATGCAGACAGGCTCTCCCGCTGCCGCTCGCTCGACCAGTTCACTTAAGTGAGCTTTGGCGTGGGCAAGATTGACGCTTTTCATCGCAGCTTATCCCGTGCATCCAATATGACTATGTTATTGGTCTGGTATAGCATGTCCCGGGAGAAGAGCCAAATAGGGTTGGCGCGGGGCGTGCCATCCGCCACATAAACGGCAGGACATAGGCACGGAGCGGATGCGAATGAGTGCGGTCGAGGCGATTGCAGCAAGCGAGGGCGGGCGCGATTTCATCCGCGACATCGTCGCGGCCGACCTCGCCACCGGGCGCTGCACGGGCGTGGTGACCCGCTTTCCGCCCGAGCCCAACGGCTATCTGCATATCGGCCACGCCAAGTCGATCTGCCTCAATTTCGGGGTGGCGCGGGAGTTTGGCGGGCGCTGCCATCTGCGCTTCGACGACACCAACCCGACCCGGGAGGCGCAGGAATATATCGACGCGATCGAGCGCGACGTGCGCTGGCTCGGCTTTGATTGGGGCCCGCACCTCTATCACGCCTCCGACCATTTCGAGCAACTCTACAGCTGGGCCGAGCACCTGATCGAGGCCGGCCACGCCTATGTCGACGACCAGTCCCCCGAGGACATGCGGGCCAGCCGCGGCACGCTGACCGAACCCGGCCGGGACAGCCCCTATCGCGAGCGCGGCCCGGAAGAGAACCTCGACCTCTTCCGCCGCATGCGCGCCGGCGAGTATCCGAACGGCGCGCGGGTCTTGCGCGCCCGGATCGACATGGCGTCGGGCAACATGAATCTGCGCGACCCGGTGCTGTACCGCATCCTGCATGCCGCCCACCCGCGCACCGGCACCACGTGGTGCATCTACCCGACCTATGATTTCGCGCATGGCCAGTCCGACGCGATCGAGGGCGTCACCCATTCGATCTGCACCCTCGAATTCGAGGACCACCGTCCGCTCTACGACTGGCTGATCGAGCGCCTGCCGATCCAGCAGTTGGACGGGTCGTCGCGGCCGCTTCAATACGAGTTCGCCCGGCTCAACCTCGCCCACACGGTGCTGTCGAAGCGGTTTCTGACCCGGCTGGTGCAGGACGGCCATGTCGCCGGCTGGGACGATCCGCGCATGCCGACGCTCGCCGGGCTGCGCCGGCGCGGCGTGCCGTCCGAGGCGATCCGTGAATTCGTCCGCCGGGTCGGCGTGGCGCGCGCCAACAGCTTGGTCGACGTCGCGATCTTCGACAGCGCGGTGCGCGATGTCCTGAACCGCGCCGCGCCGCGCCGCATGGCGGTGTTGCGGCCATTGAAGATCGTGATCGAAAATTATCCCGCCGGCCGCAGCGAAGAGCTCGACGCCATCAATCACCCGGACGATGCCGGCGCCGGCAAGAGGCAGATCCCGTTTGGGCGCGAGCTCTACATCGAGCGCGAGGATTTTACCGAGAACCCGCCGAAGAATTTCCATCGCCTCGGGCCGGGGCGCGAGGTGCGGCTGCGCTACGCCTATTTCATCACCTGCCGCGAGGTTGTGAAGGACGCGGCCGGCGACATCGTCGAGTTGCGCTGTACCTACGATCCGGCGACCCACGGCGGCAACGCCCCGGACGGGCGCAAGGTGCGCGGCACGATCCATTGGGTGTCCGCCGCACATGCCGCGGCGGCCGAGATACGCCTCTACAACCCGCTGTTCAGCCGGCCCGATCCGGGTGCCGACGGCGATCCATCAGCCGATCTCAATCCCGCTTCGCTCGAAATTCTACAGGGCGCGATGGTGGAACCCGGGGTAGCCAGCGACAATTCGGATAGAGCGGTGCAGTTCGAGCGCCAGGGTTATTTCTGCCGCGACCCGGATTCGACGCCGGGCCGGCTCGTCTTCAACCGCACGATCGGGCTGCGCGACACCTGGGCCAAGACGCAGATAGGCGGGCGCTAGCGTATTATCCGGTTGTTACCCGAATCGTATTACCACGCCGCGATCCCAACGATTCAACGCGGCTCTTTCCTCTACTGATCGTCAACATTCCTCTGGAATTGACGCCGCACACAATCAGCGCCCTATTGTAATCTCGATGACAGTTCCCTGCCGTTCTTCGTACCGCATTCCCGGCAACGGAAAAAGAACGTCGATGATAGCATTCCCAGGCCGGCAAGCGCGAAATAGCACAATGTTCGGCAAGCCGGCGGGCGAGAGCACCTCACCGTTGGTGCCCACTACCGCCGATACAAACGCGCCTAACATTTCGATGGCCGCCCCCTCGGGTACATGACCGCCCATCGCCGCGAACATCAGCAGATCTCCGACGTCAACACTCAAGCGCCCGGCGGCGATCTGTCGTTCCTGGATTTGTATGCATCGAGGCACCGCCGCTCGTTCTCCTCCCTTCAATTTGCTCGTTGCCGGATGGAGAAATTAGCGAAGGGATCGACATCGTCCGTCTCTGCCCAATCGGTCGCATAGGAATCGGCGTCGTCCATCTGCCCATTTCTGCTTGCGCCGCTGGCCATCGCAAACGGTCTGCTCGCTTTCGGGTAGACGTGAGCGGCAAACGCATGGTCGGTGTGGTTGAGGTCGGCGCCTCCGGAGATGGGATTTCCATCCCGGGTAATCGAGCCCGGCAGCTGGTAGCACATGATCGAGTCTTGATCGGGCGGGGTGCCGATTATAGTGGTTTGGTCGAGCGCTGTGAGTACCTGCTCGTCAACCGTGCGTCTGTCCCATCCGGCTAAACGGAAGAAGTGGTCGTACGCTCTCTCCGGATCGATACGAGCGACCAACTCTTGTCTCATATGCTCGTGCGGAAAGCCGAGCGTATGCCCGGCCTCATGACGAACGACGCGCCTATACTCGGACTCGTCCGTGCTCATTGTGAAGCCTTCAAGGTTCATCGTTGGCAAATTTGTTGGGATCAGAAGAATGTCGACGCCAAGGTAAGACGAAAAGCCCCCCGGGCCTCGTGAAATCCGGACCTGGCCGGTCCCTTGTGTCTCGGCAAAATTGATGCATCCCGATTGAAACCACGCGTTCAGGTGATCGATTATCCTTTGGCGCAAATCGCCAGGCGTTGCCTCCATGAAGCTCACCGTCAGGGTGCGGTCCTGCGCTCCCCAATATTTGGTGGTCACGAGCGCGGTCATGAGTTTAATGCGGCCGGGATCCATCGGGCCGATATCCCGCCCGAACGTTGCGAGCGGTCCGATCGCCGGGGCATTTACCGGATTGACCTGCCTCGCCGTCGCCGCGGCCTTTTCAAGGAGGCGCTTTGGCAACGTTTTAGGGATACACGAGAGTTTGTCTTTGCCATGGCCAACAGATTCAGCATGCCCGTGCCGGTGGTCTTTGGCGCGGTCAGCGCCGTCGTAACCCCCCTGCGATTGGCCGACATGACCGGCGCGACCAACTGCGTCTTCTGCCAACCGCGCTATTCTGGAGAGTGTTTCCCGAAGCGGTGTTGCGTCGTCGCTCATGATCGGTTCCTCCCTGTCAGCAACCTTTATTCGACAATAGAATAAGCGGTCAATCCGAGGTTGTCCACGGTAAATTGACGTTTCCGGATACGGCCCATCCGTCGGCGGTTTTCAGCGATTCGCAAATTCCCACTGGAATAAAACATCAGCAAAATATCAGGTAAATCCCGCTCTTATTGCATCAACTTTCAGTGGGAGTCTTCGAATAAGATATTATTGCCGTGATACGTAACGGACTGATAGGGCCGAGTCACGACAGTTAGTTACGGCTCTTATACGGTGCGGGGGAGCGTCATGAGCCTGAAAAATCGTTCGGGCACGGCGATGCGTCAGTTATCTCGTGTGCGCGATAAGACTGGCGACCCCGGCGGGACTCGAACCCGCGACCACTCGCTTAGAAGGAATATGGCCGCCCCTTTCAGGCCATAGCAATCCTTTTCAAAAACTCCGCAGAAATCCTTGACATATGGCCTCCCGCAACGGCATGAAATGCCTTGCACCGAACGGGCTTAATCAGCCTAATTTGCTAGCCCGGTGCTAGCCCGAGGGAGCAGGCGCCGTGCCGACAATTCGATTGACCCAGCTTGGAATAGACAAGATCGCCGCGCCGGTGGCCGGCCGCACGGTCTATTGGGATCGTCACCTGCCCGGCTTTGGAATGCGCGTTACGGCCAAGGGCGCGAAAAGCTGGGTCGCGATGTATCGGGTCGACGGCAAGACCGTCATGGAGACGATCGGCACGCTTGCCCGGCTCCCGAAAGTAGATGATGCCCGGAAGCTCGCGCGCGACAGCATGGCCAAGGCGGCGACGGGCGAGAACCCGGTGGCGGAGCGCAAGAGCCGCGAGGAACAGGACGCCGCCTCGACGTTTAGTGCCGTCGCCGAGCGCTACGTCGAGCGGTATGCGAAGAAGCATACGAAGCCGACGACATGGAAGGAGCTGCGGCGGCAGCACGAGGTCGACGTGTTTCCGAAATGGGGCGACCGGCGGATAGCTTCGATCACGCGCCAGGACGTTTCCGCCCTGCTCGACGGCATCGAAGCCCGCGGCTCCCCGGTCCAGGCCAATCGCACGCTGGCTCGCCTAAAGACGCTGTTTGCGTGGGCGCTGAGGGAAGAGATAATCGAACATGACCCGACCGCGCGCGTCGACAAGGTGGTCAAGGAACGGGCTCGCGACCGCATCCTGAGCGATGCGGAGATCAAGCTATTTTGGTTCGCCTGCGATGCCCTCGGCTGGCCGTTCGGATCGATGGGCAAGATCTTGCTCTTGACCGCCCAGCGCCGCGACGAGGTTGCCGGGATGCAATGGGCCGAACTCGACCTGATCAATCGGGTGTGGACCATTCCCCGGGAGCGCGCAAAGAATGATCGCACGCACCAGGTCCGCCTGACCGATCTGGCCGTCGAAGTGATCGAGGGTCTACCCCGGCTCGGCACGGAGCCGCGATATGTGCTGACGACGACCGGCGAAACCCCGATCAGCGGCTACAGCAAGGCGAAGGCGGCTATTGATCGAGGTATGGGCGGCAACGTCGAGCCGTGGGTTTTCCACGATCTGCGCCGCACCGCCGCGACCGGCATGGCCCGGCTGAACATCGCGCCGCATGTCGTCGACCGGGTGCTTAACCACGTTTCAGGCACCATCCGCGGCGTCGCCGCCGTCTACAACCGATTTGAATATCTCGACGAGCGCAAGGCGGCGCTCGACGCCTGGGGGCGGCTGGTCGAAAGCATCGTGCGGCCGGTGCCCTCGAATGTCGTGCCGCTGGTCGCGGCAAGCTAATCTCGATTTCGGCGCGGCTAGGGTAGCTCCCGAACACCCCGACCTGCTGGGGTTGCCGCGCCATCAACCGCGAGGAGCGCCACTCGCAGGAGGCGCCCGGTGCTGACAGACACGGCCCAAGGCCAGCATCTTGAGGATGCGCTCGCGATCTTGCTCGGCGATCGGCAGAGCTCAGAACAGGAGCGCGCTGTCCTGATCTGCTGTGTGCAGGTTGTGGCGGATGGCCTAAACGACATCTTCAAAGAGCCACGGACGAAGGAAGTATTCGACCGGCTCGACAGCATCAAGGACTTGGCGAACCGCCTCGATCGCTGCATTTCGCAACTCGATCCGGAGAGCCACGACTACTTGGAGCAGGAGCCAAACCGCCTTTATGCGCCCGAACTCGCCGCGGCAGTGGCCGGGCTGATCGCCCGGGGGGACGGGCTGCGTCCGCTCCAGGCTCTCGCCAAGGTGGCCTGCAGCGCGAAAGAATTGTTTCACGATCTGGGCGCCGAGGACCGCGGCGGCTCAACCACCATGGTCGGGCAGATGCGGGGACGAACGCCGCAACAATGGTTGGTGCGGGAGTGCGCGACTCTGCTGCTGCAATGTCGCGGCGAGGCAGCGGTCTCCGGCACGACCGACGGCAACCTGCATCGGCTCAGCTTGGCCGTTTGGGGCTATGCCACCCGATCAGCCACGGAGCCGGCTCTTGAACGCCACGTTAAGCGAACCGCCACCGCCCTCAAAAAGCGGCAGGCGAAGATCAGGGAAGGGTCACCGGCGCCGAATTTGCCCGATGGGAGCGCCAAGAACGCCTGAGAGAGCGAAGGAGCATCACCCGCCGAAAAAAGACGGGGTGATGTCCCTGACACAGGTCTGCGCCGTTGCAAACCTGCTCGCGTCATTTCCCCCGACGCGAGTAGAGCAAACCGATGCCACGAAACATCATTCGAAAACCAGCCCTAAGGCAAAAAACCGGTCTTTCAGACACCACGATCTGGCGGCTCGAAAAGGCCGACGCCTTCCCGCATCGGGTGCAGATTACCGAGGCTGGCGCCGTCGGCTGGTACGAGGATGAGGTCGACCGCTGGGTACATGATCGCGTCCGCGCACTTGGCAAGCGGCCGGCTGGAGTCGGGCCGGCGAAGGGGGCTGGGGGAAGATTTCCGGGCGCGCCGCCCGCGGCCAACGACTAGCAGGCCGCGCCATGCCGCCCGATCGATGGCGGCCGGAAAAAGAAACGGCCCGGCGGGTCGTTGCCAACCCCCCCGCCGAGCCGATTTCCAAAAGCCGGCCTTCACCAAGACCCAGCCGAAAACAAGTTACCGGACCGCAAGCCCAGGCGGCAACGGAATCGGGGTGGCTGCCATGAGCGCCTCCCGCAATCGCCGCCGTAAGCCCGTGGAGCTCAGCCGGGTCGACTGGCTAATTATCCGCGACCTGCGGCAAGGCGCACCGATCGATCGGGCCAAGCCGGCCGTTGCCCGAGCGATCCGAAAGTACCAGCGGCTTCTACTCGATCAGCATCACGCTGATCGCCGAGCCAAGGGTGCGCGATGAGCGCGGCGGAGCGCCACGGCATGACGGCGGCGCGCCGATGGCGGCCCCCCGACAAGGATGGGCCCGGCCAGCGCCCCCGAAAGGCGCCGCCGGGCCCCAAGCCAAAGCTGCCGTCACACAGCGCGGAGACAATATCAGACCCCGGTCACGAGCGCCAAACCGCACCGGGCGCCTTCGCTGTCGCCGCGGTCGAGTTATGGCAGCGCGGGCTGTTCCCGATCCCGGTCGGCGGCGCCGACGGCAAGACGCCGCAAGTCCGCGGCTTCACCAAGATGCGGCGGCCGTCGCTGGCGGCCGTGGAGAATTGGGCCCGGCGGCGGCCGGACGCCGGTATCGGAATCGTGACCGGCCGCGGCGTCCTGGTTGTCGACGTCGACAGCATTGATCGCGCGACCATCCGCGCGGTTGAGCAGCGTTTCGGCGAAACCCCCCTGAAGACCCTCACGTCCTCGGGCGGAGCGCACCTGTTTTTCCGCTATGCCGGCGAACGCTCCCGCAACCTGCGGCCAGAGCTTCCGGTGGACATCAAGGCGCGGGGCGGCTTTGTCGTTGTGCCGCCGAGCAGACGACCGACCGGCGAGCATGCCGGCAAGGCCTACACCTTCCTGTCGGGATCCTGGGCCGACCTGGCGCGGTTGCCGACCATCAAGCCGGACGCCCTGCCGCCGCGGTCCGCAACCTATCGGGCCACCAGACAGGTTGCCGCCGATCGCCCCGCCCTCCGCGTGGCGCAACTCGGCGCCGTCGGCGTTGGCTTCCGCGACGACACGCTGTTCCTGTCCGCGATGCGGCGCGCCTCGTCTTGCAGCAGCGAGCAGCAGCTGCTCGCTGCTGGGATCGAGATCAACGCGCACTTCAACCCGCCGCTCGAGCTCCCCGAGGTCACGGACACGATCAACTCGGTCTGGTGGCGATACGAGGTACCTGGCAAAAACTGGGTCGGCCGGCGCGACCGTGCCGCCGCCGCGGCCTTCCAAAACGCCGCTCTCGCAGGACATCCCGACGCCGAGACGCTCCTGCCGGTACTGCGGCTCGCGCACGGCGGCCGCGACAAACGCGGCGAGTCCTTTGCCGCGTCACCCGTTGCGCTGGCCAAGCATCGAGTTATCCCCGAGTGGGGGGCGAACCGTCGGCGCTACAGCCGCACACTCGCGGCGCTGGTCGAGTTCGGCTTCCTCGACATCGTGCACAAGGGCGGCCGGCGGCCCGGCGACGCTCGCAAATTCCGCTTCCACAAGGGAGGTCTCCCGATGCGCCCTCGACTCGTGGTTTCCAATCCCAGCCCCGCCGCAGACGCCGATTTAATGCGCGTGGTCGACGCCCTCAAAACACTGTCGATCCGCAAGGCGGGCGAGGCGCTCGGCATGGATAGATCGAAAATCCTGCGGCTGAAGCGCCGCGCCGAGGCGCTGGATCTGATCGGGGTGTCCCACGCTGAGACAGCCACCCCCGAGACAGCCCCCAAGGTGTCTCACCCGGAGGTGTCGCACCCCGGGGAAGCGTCTCACTGTCTCACCGACGAGGTGTCTCATTCGGCTGGTCCAAATGAAAGAAAGGACATACACCCCCCCCGCCGCCGCCCCGCCCGCCGGTAGGGTAGAGGGCCAGAGCGAGACAGCTGAGACAGGCACAGGCTGCCTGCTGAACCTTCCTGATGGGCAAGGTGGGTACCGGATCTGCAACCAGCCTGTAGGCGCTGACCGGATTTTCTGTCCGGAGCACTCCGCAGCGGCAGCCATCAAAAAATCGCGCGCGTGCTTAACTACGCGCTGCGGCGGTGGCGGTGGTCGCGACGCCATCGGAGAAGCCGGTGCTCCCGTCTCTCCCGGCGGCGATGGCATCGCCGTTTGTGCCGGAGGTGCCGGCATCGGCGGCTCTGGCTCGGGCAGAAGTGGCGATGGGGACGAAACCGAGGACATCGAAACGGTTTCAACAGGATGGGATTCGCCTTCGCCGGCGGCGGCCGGTGGCAGCAGCTGCTCGACGAAACTACCGCGATCGTGCTTGGTGGCGGCGGCTCGGGAGGTGGTGCTTTGGCCTCCAACCATGCCAGCACCGCCAGCGCCGCGGCGTGACCTGCAAGTGACAATGCGGCAGGGGCGCGGGCTATGTTCACCTGTCCCGTACCGGATTTGCTCGGCTAAAACAGTCTGGTTCCCTGGCTCAAACGCACTCCGGCGTCGCGTTGGTCCGGACATGATGGTCGTCGCTCATGCATTTGGCATGATCGGCCAGGACTTGGATCACCCGACAGTCGGCGATCCGGCCGGGCCTGCACTGTCGCACCATCCGCTCGAGCGCCCGGCCCTGCAATCGCTGCCGGCGCGCCGGACGACCGATTACGAGGAGACGATCGTCACCGTCACCTCGACCAGCGGCTTCATCCTGAAGAGGGTGTTCTATTCGGTTCCCTCGCGCCTGATCGGCCATCGGCTCCGCGTGCGCCTTTATGACGACCGGCTCGAATGCTTGCTCGGTTCGACGCCGCTGATGACGCTGCGCCGCGGCCGCCCGCACGCCGACCGCAAGCACGGGCATGTCGTCGATTACCGGCACGTGATCCATGCCTTGCGCCGCAAGCCGATGGCCTTGCTCAATCTGGTCTACCGCGAGCAGCTCTTTCCGCGCCGTGCCTACCAGCGCGCCTTCGAGGCGCTGCTGGCGAGCGACACCGAGAAGCGGGCGTGCCGCACCATGGTCGGGCTGTTGGCGCTCGCCCATGATCGCGCTTGCGAGGCCGCACTCGCCGCAATCATCGAGGCGGATCTCGATGCCGGTAGGCTGCCCGATCTTGATGCGCTGGACCGACGCTTTCCCCCTGATGCCGCCGCCATTCCCGACATCACCGTCGAGCTGATGCCGCTTCATCTCTACGACGAGCTGGGTACTGTCCGGCCTCTCGGCGAAGCTTCGCTAACGCGTGAGCCGGGCGGTGCGGCATGAAGACGACCAATCCCAGCGACGCCGCCCGCGTCGAGCTGCTCCTGGCCGAGCTGCGGCTTCCCGCCGTCAAACTAGTCTGGGCCGACCTCGCCGCCCAGGCCGACAAGGAGGGATGGCCGGCGGCGCGCTTCCTTGCCGCGCTGGCCGAGCATGAGATCGCCGAGCGCGCGCGGCGGCGCATCGAACGCCATCTCGCCGAAGCCAGACTGCCGCCCGGCAAGACCATCGACACCTTCGACTTCGAAGCAGTCCCCGTGGTCAGCAAGGCCCAAATCATGGCGCTCGCTGCCGGCGACGCCTGGTTGGCATGGGCGCCGATGTGATCCTGTTCGGCCCGCCGGCGGGGGGAAGAGTCACCTGGCATCGGCTCTTGGCTTCGCCCTCGTCGAAAACGGCTGGCGCGTCCTGTTCACGCGAACCACCGACCTTCGTCCAGCGGCTGCAAATCGCCCGCCGCGAACTCGCTCTCGAATCCGCCATCGCCAAGCTCGACAAATACCACCTGCTGATCCTCGACGACCTCGCCTATAGCCTGCCCCGGCGAAGGCCGGGGTCACCAAGGATCAGGCCGAAACCAGCGTCCTGTTCGAACTCATCGGTGCCCGATACGCGCGGCGATCCTTACTGGTCACCGCCAACCAACCCTTCGGCGAATGGGAAAAAATCTTCCCCGATCAGGCGATGACGCTCGCCGTCGTCGACCGGCTCGTCCACCACGCCACCATCTTCGAGATGAACGTCGAAAGCTACCGCCGCCGCGCCGCCCTCGAACGCAAACGCGGCCCCGGCCGGCCGCCGGTCCATGCGACGGTCAAAACCGGGACCTGATTGTCGCGGCGCGACAAGAAAAACCTCCAGCGCCCTCTTGCGCGACAGTTACGCCGCGACGCCGGGGTTCTCATCCCGATTGTCGCTGACTTCCCATCCAGATCGCCGCGCTACAGGAACCCGGGGGATCGATCAATCTCAGAGACCCTGCGACTTCAGCGCCCCGCCACAGGCTTCACTTACGCGCACCACTTCCTCAGGTGTGTCGACCATCTTGCCCACGTTAGCTTTCGCAGATTCGTAGCTATCCAACTGTTCCTCAACGATCTTCCGCGCCGCTTCAGTCATCCTCAGCCTTGCAGCGGACTCGGAAGGAGCGGGGTCAGGGAGCAGGGTCGCCAACCGGGCACGGAGGTGTTCCGCGAACCCGGAGACAACACCCTCGAACAAGGCATCGTCGGCTTGGGCGTGCTTTCGCTGGTGACCACGCGCCAAATCGAGCAAGCATGCGTTGTCGGCAAAATCCCGAGGCAGATGGACGGCCCGACCGGTTAGGGTAAGACGAACGTGTATCGCCTCGGGCACGGAACATCGGTGGCCTCCCCCGAGATCGACGATCCTGTCGCCGATACGCAGCCCGATGCCGATTGAGCTGATGTATGCGCCCAAGATGGGATGGCGCAACGGCGCGTTGCGGTCCTTGGCGGCCCGCGCGAGATCCGCGACCGTCGTATCGGAGAGCTCGCGCACCTCGCCGTGGACGGTCTCGACCTGCACTTCCGGCGACGCGGCAGGGCACGCACCGTCGGCGGCGGTGACGTTCAGACAGGGAAAGGCCAAGAGGACGGAAGCAATCCAGAGCGCCCGCATTGTGCTGACACCGTCCTCTCTCCGCTTTTTCCCGGCTATTTTTAAGGCCAGAAGAGGAATGGCACCCTCTCCGGCGTTTCGAACAGCGGCCGCTGAAGCGCATCTTCGGCGAGTTCGAGCGCCTGCCGTTGCTGCACGACGGCGTCGAAGCGCGATTGTTCCGCGACCACCCCTTCCAGCGCCGAGGTCACCGCGGCGATCCGATCGATTTCGCCGGCCTGCAGCGCGCGCTCCACGGCTCTGTGCCGCTTTGCATGCCCGGACACAAGGGTATCGGCCAGGGCGCGCGCCCGCAGCGCCGAGCCATGGCTCGCCAGTGCCTGTCGATTTCGGCGATGATTTGCGCCTGTACTTCGGTAAACCGCGCCGCGGCTTCGCGCCGTTGTGCTTGTGCCTCGGCGATGGGCCCCTGATTCTGATGGAACACCGGTACGTCGACGACGAGATTGAGCAGGTATTGGTTGTCGCCCTGATCGTAGGTGTAGCCCGGGCCGAGAGTGATGTTCGGGTACTGTCGGGCGATTTCGAGCCGGAGCGCCGCCTCGACCGCTTCATAGGCCGCGAGCAGGCCTTGCACGTCGCTTCGGTGCAGCAGCGCCTCGCGGCGGAGCGTTGCTCCCGCATCCGCAAGCATCGGTGTGATCGCGCCGTCCGCGGCCGGCCGTTCGAACGCCGCCAGGGACATCTGTACGCCCTCCAAGGCCCGCACCGGCACGCCGATCGCGGCCGCCAGCTGCACCCGGGCTTCTGCTTGCGCGCGCTGCTGCTCCTGCATGCCGAGGCGGATTTGGTTCAGCGCGATGCGCTCGCGGCTGACATCGAGAGCGGACGCCTCGCCGGCCGACATGCGCCGTTCGAGAAACCCCACCAGCTGCTCCTGCAACGCGTAGCGGCGCTGGACGAGCGCTTGGCGCTGCTGTGCCGCCCAGAGCGCGAGCAGCGCCTCGCGGACGCGGCCGCGGACCCGCCACGCGGCCGTTGCAAGGTCGGACCTCGCCGCCTCGGCGAGTTGCTCGGCCTGCGCAATCCGGTGCTCGCGCTTGCCGACGGTCTCGATCACGAAATTGACGAGCAGCCCGACGGTCCAGGCGGACGGCTCGAGAATGGTCGTATGCTTGGTCGGGGTCAGGGTGAGCGCCGGATTGGGGATCTGTGCCGCCGTCCCGATCGCCGCGAGCGCCTTGCCGAGTTTGGCCCGGACGACCTCGATCTGCGGCTGAAAGTAGAGGGCCGCCAGCGTCAATGTGGGTAGATCCCAAACCTGCCGCAGCGGTACTGGCTGGTCCGGCGCTGTCATGCTCGCGATGAACGCGTGCAGCCGCGGGTCATCGAGGCGGCGCGCCTCGAGCGCGGCGGCGGTCTCTGCCGGAGCTATGGGCTCCCGCCGGTAATCCGCGCAGCCCGCGATCAGCAGGCCGGCCGCGACGGCGAGCATGAGCGGTGTGCCGGAGTGCACCGGTCGCTTCACCCGACGATCCCGGCGCTGCCCAGCGGACCGGTCTGGTACGTGATGCCCCGGCCTGGGAGCGCCTCGGCGATGTGGGCGATCAGGCCATCGGCATCCGCCTTGTTGGCGACGACGGTGAGTTCGATTAGGCGCGTGCGGCCGCGAATCTGCTCGGCCACGTTGCGATACGCTGCCGCCGCACCGTGGCCGTTGATCTCGCGGCTGGTGAACCCGGCCGTGGCGGTCGGCGCGTGGTCGAGCATGACATCGGTTAACCGCTCCTCGATCTCTTTCGGGGCGAGAAGCGTCAGTACGAGTGTTGGCGCGGTCATGCCGCAACCGTCTTCGGTGTCGCCGCCCCGAAGCGCCGGTAGAGCACCGGCAGCAGGATCAGGGTCAGCAGGGTAGAACTGATCAGCCCGCCAATAACGACGATCGCCAAGGGTCGCTGCACCTCCGAGCCGGGCCCGCTCGCAAACAACAGCGGGACCAGCGCGAAGGCGGTAATGCTGGCGGTCAGCAGCACAGGCCGCAGGCGACGCAGCGCGCCATCGATAACCAGCGTGCCGAGCGGTTCGCCTTCGCCGCGGAGCTGGTTGAAATACGACACGAGCACAAGCCCGTTCAGCACGGCGATGCCGAGAAGCGCGATGAACCCGATCGAGGCCGGCACCGAAAGGTACTCGCCCGAACTCCACAACATGAACACGCCGCCGATCAGCGCGAACGGGATATTGACCAACACGAGCAGCGACTGCCGCACTGATCCGAACGTCACGAACAGCATCAGAAAGATCAGGGCGAGCGCGACCGGCACCACGATGCCGAGGCGTGCCGCCGCGCGCTGCTGGTTCTCGAACTGGCCGCCCCAGGTCAAACTGTAGCCGGCGGGCAGCGCCACCTCGCGCGCCACCACCTGCTTTGCCTCGTCGACAAAGCCGACCAGGTCGCGGTCGCGGACATTGCTCTGCACCACGGCCATGCGCCGGCCGTTCTCCCGATCAATTTTGACCGGCCCGTCGACTCGCGCCAGCGCCGCTACCGAAGAAAGCGGCACGATCCGGCCATCGGCCAGGGTCAGGCGCAGATCGGCAAAGCGCGCCGCGGAGCCGCGGATTGCATCCTCGCCGCGCAGCAGCACCGGCGTCCGGCGATCGCCCTCCACGACGATCCCCAGCGTCTTGCCCTCGATCTGGGTGCGCAGGATATCGGCGATATCGTCCACGCTGAGGGCCAGCCGGCCGGCGCGCAGCCGATCGACCACGACACTCAGATACTGGACTCCCTCGTTCAAGGTGGTCGTCGCGTCGATACTGCCCCGCACCGATTTCAGGGAGGCGACGGTCTGCTCGGCCAGCTTGTTGAGGGTCGCGATGTCCGGGCCGAAGATCTTGACGACGACATCGCCGCGCACCCCGATGATCATCTCCTGGACGCGCATGTCGATCGGCTGCGTGAAGCTGTAGGAAATGCCGGGCAGCTGGTCGAGCACCTTGCGAAGCTCGCCCGTGAGCCACTCCTTGTCGCCAGCCTGGCGCCACTCGGAGGGCGGCTTGGTCAGCAGGTAGGTATCGGTCTGGTTGAGGCCCATCGGATCGAGCCCGAGCTCGTCCGAACCGGCGCGCGCCACGATGCCGATGACTTCCGGCACTTGGCGCATGATCGCCTGGTGGATCTTGAGATCGAGGGCGGCGCTCTCCTCCAGGCTCACCGAGGGCAGCTTCTCGATGCCGACGATCACGCTGCCTTCGTCCATTTCCGGCATGAAAGTCTTGCCGATGCGCGTATAGGCGAATCCGGTCACGACGAGGGCGATGAGCGCTGCGGCGACCACGGTTTTTTCATGCCCAAGCGACCACCGGAGCGCCGGGAGGTAGAGGCGGGCAGTGTGGCGGACGAGCCAGGTCTCCCGATGGGCCGTCTTGCGCATCAGAAACGAGGCAAGGACCGGAATCACTGTAAGGGACAGTGCCAGCGCGCTGCCGAGCGCGAAGACGATCGCGAGCGCGACCGGGATGAAGAGCTTGCCTTCGAGCCCCTGGAGTGTCAGCAGCGGCAGGAACACGATGATGATAATGGCGATGCCGGAGGTGACCGGCACTGCGACCTCTTTCACCGCCCGGTAGACGATGTGCAGAAACGGCAGCGTCGCGGCTCCCCTGGCGGCGGCGAGATGCGTGACGACGTTTTCGACCATGACCACGGCCGCATCGATCAGCATGCCAATCGCGATTGCCAGACCGCCGAGGCTCATCAAATTGGCCGAGAGGCCGAACTGGCGCATCAGCAGGAAAGTGGCGAGCGCGGCAAGCGGCAATACCGCAGCCACCGCGAGCGCGGCGCGCCAGTCGCCCAGAAACAGGACGAGCAGCACCACCACCAGCACGATCGCCTCCAACAGCGCTCGCCCGACCGTGCCGACCGCCCGCTCCACGAGGTCGCCGCGGTCATAGAAAACCTGGAGCCTCACTCCTTCCGGCAGGCTCGGTTGGATTTCGGCGAGCTTGCGCCGCACCGTCTCCACGACTTCCCGCGCGTTGGCCCCGCGCAATCCGAGCACAAGGCCTTGCACGGCCTCGCCTTCGCCGTCCTTGGTCACGACGCCGTAGCGCGTGATGTTGCCGATCCGGACGTTGGCGACATCGGCTAGCCGGACTACCCCCTGCTCATGCTTTGCGACCACGATCGCATTGAGATCGTCGAGCGTCTTCACGCTGCCTTCGGAGCGGACGAGAAGCACCTCCTCACCATCGCCGAGCCGTCCGGCGCCGTCATTGCGATTGTTGGCGTCGAGCGCCTTTCGCAAGGTCTCGATCGTCACGCCGCGCGCCGCCATGGCGGCGCTGTCGGGAACGACTTCGAAGCTGCGCACCAGCCCGCCGAGCGCGTTCACGTCGGCGACACCAGGAAGGGTGCGCAGGGCCGGGCGAATCACCCAATCAAGCAGGCTACGGCGGTCCATTAGCGACAGACCGCCGCCTTCGATGGTGAACATGAACATTTCGCCGAGCGGGGTGGTGATCGGCGCCAGTCCGCCGGTCACATTCGCCGGCAATTCCTTGGCGACATCGTTCAGCCGTTCCGCGACCTGGTTGCGTGCCCAGTAGATGTCGACCCCGTCCTCGAAATCGAGGGTGATGTCGGCCAGCGCGTATTTGGTGACCGAGCGCAGGATCCGCTTGTTGGGGATGCCAAGCAGCTCGATCTCGATCGGGGTGGTGATGCGCGTCTCGACCTCTTCCGGCGTCATGCCGGGGGCTTTCATGATCACCTTCACCTGCACCGGCGACACATCGGGGAAGGCGTCGATCGGCAATTGCCGGATGGCGTAGCCGCCGGCGGCGATCAGCAGCAGCGTGAGGAGCAGCACGAGCAGGCGCTGCGCCAGCGCGAATTCCACGAGACGGGCGAGCATCACTCTTTCGCTTGTCCGCCGCCGAGGCCCTGCCAGGCACCTTTGAGCGCGATGAGGCCCCGGACCGCGATGCGCTCGCCGCCCTGGAAGGGCCCGCTGATCACCGTAAGCTCCGGCGTTTCTTCATGCACGGTGACCGATTCCGGACGAAACCCCTCCGCGGTCTGGACGAACAGAAATGCCTCCGGGCCGCGCCGCACGACCGCCTCGGGCCGGACATTCCATCGTCGCTCGCCATTCGCTCGCACTGTCACGCGCGCCTCTACGAACTGGCCAGGCCGCAGCCCGGTCGGCGCGTCGGCGGTTTCCGCCCGCACCGTCACGGATTGCGTGGCCGGATCGGCGCTGCTGGCGAGCGAGACCACTCGCGCTGTCACGGAAAAGCCGGCCACCGTCACCTCGTCCCCTTCGGCGACGCGTGCTGCCTGGGCGAGCGGAACTTGCAGCTCGACCCAGAGCGGCGACAGGCGCGCGAGCTTGTAGAGCGGCGCCATTACCTCGACCTTCTGGCCCGGCACGACACTGACATCGAGCACCATGCCGTCGATCGGGGCGGTGACGACGACGGTGGTGCGCAAAGACCTGCTCGCCGCGATGGCTTCGATCTCAGGGTCGGACATCCCGATTAGCCGCAGCGCCTGACGCCGCTCGGCGACTGCGGCTTGCGCCTGCGCATGCTCGTTGCGGGTCGCGAGGATCTGCTTTTGCGGCAAGAGCTGATCGGGCGCCAGCTTTTGCTCGCGCGCCACGCTACCGCGCAAAAGCTGCTCCCGCTGCACCGCTTGCAGGAATTCGGCTTGGGCGCGCGAGACGTCGGGACCCTCGATTTCCGCCAGGACCTGGCCGTGGCGGACCGGCTGGTCCACCTCGATTTCGGTTCGTACAACCCACCCGGCCACCGGCGCGCCCACTATTCGCGTCTGGTGAAGGGGGAGCACCACTCGCGCCGGAAAGCGCAGCGCGGCCGGCGCGGTTCGTTCGTCGAGCGGCGCGGTCTCGATCCCGACAAGCTGCGCCTGCTCGGGTCGAACGACGATCGTATCGGCGGCGAAGAGCGGCGGAAGGCCGTAGAACTGGAACCCCGTCCCGAGGACCAGCATGATCGCAATTCTCGAGAGAATGCATCTGCCGCGAGCGGGTTTCATGCGGAGGGCGGTGTCACTCACGAGACGCGGGCACCAGGATCACAGGTATTTCGTGATTGCCTTGAATTCATCGATCGAAGCCCGGGCATTCCCGCCGCCTTCGACCGACTGTTCCAGGCAATGATCGATGTGGTCATGGATCAGCGTCTTCTTAGCCTGGCAGACGGCCTTCTCGACCGCATGGAGCTGCTGAGCGAGATCCAAGCAAGAACGCCCCTCCTCAATCATGGCGATGATCTTGCGCAGATGCCCTTCGGCGCGCTTGAGCCGGTTTGTGATATCCGGGTGCGATTGGTGGAGCATCGACATGAGCACGCCCATATCCTATCCAGGAGGATACGCCTTACCACGCTACCTTTGCCTTGTTAAGGATTTTCCAGCGAAAGATCGTCCGCGGCCCGCCAGCCATGCGAATGCCCACGCAACGGAGCGAGCCTTCCGGCAGCTCACCAAGCTTTCAGAGGATCCGCTTGATCTCGGTGTAGTTGCCGTTGGTGCGTAGGGTGACTGTCACGTCGGCGCGGCCCCGGTTTCGCCAGAACCAGCCGTGATTTCCGTCGAAAGCAGCTTTGAGCACGCCTTCAGCCCCCGGCACGCCGCGGCCCTTTTCGTAGCTCGTCGACTGGCCGGCACCATCACCATGCAGATCGAAATTCACGACGCCGCCCGAGACCGTCCAGACGAAGTCGACCGTCGCACCCTTACGCATCACGAGCTTGACCTCAGTGCCTTCACCCGGCTTTAGCGTGATCGTCATTTCATCCGTGCGGCCCGACGGTGCGGTCTGCGCGGCAGCCGGTCCGATCACCAACCGGGCAACGACGCTGCCGAGCAGGCTGGAGCGTTGGTCCCGCGACGGGACCACGGCCGGAGCCCCGCCCTGCTGGTCCCGAGCACGATCGCGTTCCGCCTCGTCGGCGAGTTGGGCCTTGATTTCGCCCATCTCCGCGAGACCGAGAGCGCGTCCAATCCCGGTCGGGTCGATGGCATATTCGGCAGGCAGGACGATGGCGACGAGGATCGCAATTGCGGCCAGGATGGCGAGGATGGTGGAACGGAGAAGCTGTTTCGATGACGGCAGCTCGGCGCGGGTCGGGATGTCAGTGTTGTACACGAGAGGAGCCCTTTCGTGGAAATTCAGGAAACGATCCAGCCGGTGAGCTGATATCCGATCAGCACGAACCCGGCGGTCATCAAGACGGTGTTTGCAGTGTAGGCGTGGCGCCAGAAGCTATCGGTCCGGCGCCAATAGCCCATCACGATAAGAATCGCGGCGAGCGCCAGAATCTGACCGATTTCGACACCGACATTGAAGGCCAAGAGGTTGGGCACAAGCCCGTGGGGCGAGATGTTGTATTCGATGATCTTGGTTGACAGGCCGAAGCCATGAAAGAAGCCAAAGATCAAAGTCGCAACCTTATTGTTCGGCTGGAAGCCAAGCCATCTCTGGAAGGCGCCCATATTGTCGAGTGCCTTGTAGACGACCGACAAGCCGATGATGGCGTCGATGATGTAGCTATCGATCCCGACGTTGAAATAGACACCGAACAGCATGGTTGTGGAGTGACCGAGCGCGAACAGGCTCACATAAGTGCCGACATGCTTCATCCGGTAAAGGAAGAAGATCACGCCGAACAGGAATAGGAGGTGGTCGTATCCGGTTACCATGTGCTTGGCGCCGAGATAGACGAAGGGCAGGAGATGAATGCCCGTGATCTCCTGGATATACCCCTTGTCGCCCTCGGCCACGCCATGGGCGAGGGTCGTCCCACCGAATAACGGAAAAATCAGGATGGCTAGCAGAAGAATAGGAAGGGCGGACCGCCAGCGCGCACAAGGCAAGCCCGGCAGGCCCTCGTTACCTTGCATGATAATTCCGATCTAGGTCATTGAGTCGGCAGCGACGGCGTTGGCCTGTCATAGAATCTAACCGCAAGCTTTCTTTCGAAGGCCTTGCGATTGAGGTCATCGACGTTAGGCAGTCGTAGATGGATGGGGCGGCGCTTTGGGGCGTTGAGCCTGCCGACGCAGAGCGAGGCGCCGATGCAGGGGCGAAATGGTCTGAAGCTCGCGGTCACGCGGGAGCCGGACCTTATTATCTGTCCGGGGGCTACTCATGGCGAGCAGAAAGAACGCCACGCTCACGTTGTCCGGCGCACCCATATCGGCGGCGCGATTCGGTGCTGTTGTGCCAAGCCCACGCAGGATCGTGCACAGATGCCCTTCGGTGCGCTTTGATCCGATGCACGGGTAGGAGCGACGACATGAAAAACGAATCCTATCGAGGGGGATAGGATAGATGACTTGTGCCCTCTCGCGCCAGAGAGTTCCGCAGCGATCCGACCGGGTTAGCCTGTCAGGCCCTCATCAATGCGGATGCCGGTGATGCAGGTCCGGATAGTGCGGATGTTTGTGCATCATCGGCGTGTGGCGATGCGGGTGCGTATGCGGTTCGCCGGCCGGGTCACCGGGGCTATGCGCATGTTGGTGATGCTCGTCGTGCACGTGCCGATGCTCGTGATCCAGCGCGCCGTGCCGGTGCTCGTGCTCGTGCCGCTCGGTAAGATGCAGGTAGACGCCAAGGCTCATCAGCGCCGCCGCGGCGAGCAGGCCCGGTGTGACCGCCTCGCCGAAGATCACGATCGCGAGGAGCGCCCCCACGAAAGGCGCCGTCGAGAAATACGCCCCCGTGCGCGCCGTACCGAGATGGCGCAACGCCAGCACGAACAGCACCAGGCTGAGCCCGTACCCGAAAAAACCTACCGCCCCGGCGCCGAGGAATGCCGGCCAGGTCGGCAGTGCGCTGCCCTGAAACAGCGCAAGGCCGATGTTTACCCCTCCAGCGGCCAGCCCTTTCACCATAGCGATCTGCACCGGATCGGCGGAGGACAGCTTGCCAGTCAGGTTGTTGTCGATTCCCCAGGCCACGCATGCGCCGGCGATGGCGAACGCGCCCCAGCCGAACCCCAAGGCGCCTCCGCCTTCCTGCCAGGAGAGCAGAATCGCGCCGAGCAGGATGGCGAACGCCCCGAGCAGCAGCCGGCCATCGACGTTCTCCCGGAACACCAGCCAGGCGATGCCCATGGTCGCCAGCCCTTCGAGGTTGAGCAGCAAGGCGCCTGCCGAGGCGGGTGTGCGCGTCAGCCCCGTCATCAACAGCACTGGGGCGACGGCGCCGCCGGCAAGCACGACGCCGGCGAGCCAGGGCAGATCCGCGCGGCGCAGCGGCGCTTCTGCCGCGGGGTAGCCGGCCAGACGACGCCCGAGGCGCAACGCGCCCAAGCCCACCCCGGAGCCTAGATACAGCAGACCGGCCAGCATCCAGGGATCGATCGCGCCGAGCAGCAATTTGGCCAATGGCGTGCTCGCCCCGAACAACAGAGCCGACAACAGCGCGAACAGAATCCCAGGCGCGACTATTAGTGGGTGGCCGAGCAGATGCATGTCCTCTTTATTTAATGCTTCATTGTTTCTTCCCGCCAGCGCCGCAATCCCGACCCGGCAAGCCTGAGCGCGTCGTCATGATATGCGAGTGAAGGAGTGAAAAACCGGCTTCGAAAAGCCGTGGCTGGCAGAGAAGGTTGCTTGCGTTTGTTGTCCAATCGAGCCGGATGCGCTCCGCGGGTTCTTTTCGGGCCTCCAGCTCAGCTAATCGGAGCGCTTTGAATTGACCATTTCTCCGAAATGCCGCCGATGCCTGGCGGGAGGGTCGCGTCTTGGAGGCGCACATTCCGGCGATAAGGCCTGCGGGATGGGCTAACGGTTGCTGGCCCGGTTTGTATCCGAGGTCATGTCCGGCTTCCAACCACACATGCTGAAAGAGCGTTTTTGATCTTAATATGCATTGAGTTTCCTTTAGCGGAATGTTAGAGGCCTGGATTGACACTCAGTCGGCGATGCCGCGTCATCACCTCGATCTCGACTTTGCGCTTATGATTGGATCGGATACCGCCGAGCATCTTCTCAGGCGGGCTCAGCTTGGCGTGGACCGGCTGCTGTTTGCGACACGCAAACGCCGTCGCTTGGCTATCTGCGGCATAGAGAGCCCGGCCCACCTCACCTGTGCCGCGGTCGACCTGCGATCGCCAACGACTGAATGTATTTCGGGCTGTGACGGCCTGGTCGATGAACGGCGTCGCGAACTGGCGAGATTTCTGTTCCGAGGCGAACCTGGCTTACTGCGTGTTTCTGATCTTTGGCATGGCGTCCCCTGCGTTATCGATCTCGGTGATTATCCGGATTTTTCCTCGTACCTGAAGAAACTAAGACGGCATTCCAACAAAGGCATTATCAAACAGATCAAAAAAGCGCGAGCACACGGATTTTATTCGAAAAGGATTTTTCGCGGTTTGTACCAGCGCCAGTGCTTTGAGATCGAAACGTCGAAGCGGTACCGATCCGGACCGGTGTACGCAGCCTTTTTCAGGCGAACTCCTACAGACTTCGAAGACGGCATTACCGTCGCCGATGTCGCTCGTTACCTAAAACTGACCGCCTCGGAAGTCGGCCGCGGCGTGATCTTCCCGGAACCTCCCCCTTCTCCCTGCTGCTATCATTGGTCGATTTGTTGGGGTGTCTTCATCAAGGAAGGCGTTACCGGGGAGAGTGGCATCAGATACCCGGAACGCCTGGTCGGCTACGTCTTTCTGAAGCGGGTAGGTAACATCATTCGGCCGCGGATTATCATGGGCCACGGCGATTTTCTTTCCAGGCACGTAATGAAGTTGCTGTTCCATGACATTATGGAATGGCTGCTCGCCCGCCAAGATCCGCGGGTCAATGGAATCCGCTATTTTCTCTATGGCGCCATTGAACATGGGAACGACGGACTGCTTGCCTGGAAGCGAAGCTTCGAATTCGCACCCGTAGTCTTCGGCTGGCATCAAGAGCCGAGCGGACAAGCGATCTCGCGATCGAGTTGACGCCAGGTTGGCGACCGAGAATGCCGGTGCCGGACCTTCCGGGTTTGTCAACTCCTCAAAGTATGGTGCAAATAAAACATTGATGCCGCGGCGGATCTGCGTGTCTCGCTGAGCGACCATTCCGCGGTGCTCGTCAAGGATTGACCGGCTCATGCGTCACTACCGCGACGCTTTTAACGGCAAACGGATTTTGGACGCCTCGCGGACGGAAGGAGGTCACGGAAACGGGCCGAGAGGGTCACGGATTTCGGACTGCTGGTGGGCAATGCGCCGCGCAGTTGGGCGCTATTCGGCTGATTGGTCAGCGGGGGGCTTGCTGCTTGGGAGCCTTTTTAGGCGGCAGACCGCTCCAGAAACTCGGCAGCGATGCTCTCCTTTAGCTCGGCGAGATCCTCGCGGGTGCGGGTGCCGCCGGGTCGGTCGCGGTCGCCGCGCGCCCGGGCCGCTCGAGATGTTCGAGACCATCATCAACCTGAAGCCCGAGAGCGAATGGCGCACGGGCGTCACGGTCGACTCGCTGGTGGCCGAGATGGACAAGGAGCTGCGGCTCCCCGGCATCAACAACGCCTGGACGATGCCGATCAAGGCGCGCTTGACCCGGGCTGTTCGCCGCTCGTCGCACCCGTTCCGGACGCCGCGCCCGGGCGCGCCATATTCTGCATCATCATTGTACACATGGGGCACATGGCCATCGGCGCCGGCTGTGCTTGGCCGGGCGGCATCGGGGCCTGAGCCTGCCCCGGCATGGCGCCGCCCATGCGCATTCGGTCATCGCCCATGCCACCCGCGGCAGGCGCCGGTTGGACACTGGGCGCGGTTGGCGTACCAGGCATCGCGGTCGCGCCCATCGGCATCGTGGGCTGCATGAGCCCGCCCATGCGCATTCGGTCATCACCCATTCCCCCCGCGGCAGGCGCCGGTTGGACACTGGGCGCGGCTGGCATACCAGGCATCGCGGTCGCGCCCATCGGCATCATGTCCATCATGGCGAAGCGAAGTGGGTGACGAGGCTCTTCCGCCACGGCCCCACCCGGCAACAGTGGCACGAGCACCGAGAGCACGCCCACGACGACGGTCGAAATGTGTCTTGCCATACTGTTGGGCCTTTCTGTGGAGCAGCACCGCCCCCGGGTGCCGGCATCTTAGGAGCGGCTCCATGCTAACGATTAGGAGCCAATGTTCGTAATGTTGTTCCCTCGATCGCAGTCTCAACGAAGACCACCCGCCGACGCTACGAACCTGGGTATATCCATGCCATCATGGGGACGGCCGTCATAGGATGATTCAGGAGGTGCACGGCCAGGATAACAGGCCAGCGCTCCTGCCGCAGAGGTTATCCTCCTCTCCACAATTCCTAGGAGGAAATAAAGGCGAGACTTGCGCGCTCAAGGGCTCCCTTTTATCGGGTTCTTTGCGCGCACGCTTGGCGGTGCTCGATCGGCATATTAGCCAGTGCCGCGGGCGAGCAATCAGGGCTGCGCGAGGGCATGACCTCATTGCTCATCGTGCCGGTCTTGGGACCGGGCATATTGTGTGTGCCAGACAGCATTGTATCATCCGTGT
>CAMATN010000016.1 GCA_945861155.1 Rhizobium sp. Q54 | reverse complement strand
CGTCTCGATCCCTAAAACAACACAGGAAAACACAAAAACAACCCCGATTTCCGCCGATTGATGCCGTTACCCGGCGCGTCGCGGCCAGAAATTAGGCCCGCATCGCCAAACCATCAGCCGCGCCGGCATTGCTCAGTGTTTCCCTAGGGGAAGCGGCGCGCCGTCGGCTGTTCGCAAGCCTCAGTAGGGTTCGCCGACGAAGATGAACGTCGTGCCGGTCACGATCGGGGCACTGGCGCCGACGAATGACACGTTGGCGTCCTTGACCTGGCGCGATCCGGCGCGCCCCGACGCCTGCAGCGCGCCTTCGATGATGTGCCAGAGGCCGTGGATGCGGCCGGTGCCGAGGCTGCCGCCAAACGTGTTGAGCGGCAGCTCGCCATCGAGCTCGATACGGCCGTCCTGGATGAAATCGAGCGCCTCGCCTTCCTTGCAGAAACCGTAGGATTCCAAACCGTAGATCACCGAGGCCGAGAAGCCGTCGTAGATCTGCGCCACGTCGACGTCCTTCGGGCTGAAGCCGGAGCGCTCCCAGGTCAACTTCGCGGAGCTGCTGCCGCCCTCCATGTAGCTGCTGAGGCTGCCGATGCGGCCGGCCACCTCGAAATGGAGCCGCTGACCGTAGCCGGCGAGATAGGCCGGTTTCGGCTTCAGGTCGCGCGCCCGGTCGGCCAATGTCAGCACGATCGCGACCGCGCCCTGCACCGGGATGTCGCAATCAAAGAGGCAGAACGGATACGCCACCATCCGCGACGCCAAATAATCCTCGCGCGACAGGGGCGTGCCGTGGAAATAGGCGTGCGGGTTGTGCTGGGTGTGGCGGCGCTGCGTCACGGCCAAGGTCGCCATCTTCTCGCGGTCCTGGTTGTTGCGCTCGAGCCAGCGTGTATAGGCCACCGCCATGCCCTGCCCCGGACCGCCGAAGCCGTAGGGAGCGGTGAACTGCGCGGCACCCTGCGCCTGAGCGCCGGGGAGGTTCTGGTAGGTGCCGCGCGGGTTGTGCATCGCCCGCCACACCACCGCGTAATTGCACACCCCGGCGATCAGCGCGTTGACCGCCTGCTGCACGGCGCCGCCGATGTTGGTCGTGCCGACCTGGATGTGCCAGCTGAGATCGGGCAATTTCAGCATCGCCATCATGCAGTTGACCGACACGATCGAGATGCCGTCGACCTCCGCATGACCGGTCGCCGGCAGTTCCGGATAGGTCGCCAGCCCGTCGATGTCGGACATCAGCAGCCCCGAATCGGCGACCGCCTCCTTGACGGCCATCAGCGCATGGGCCGCGAGCGGAATGTCGGCCGAGCGCGTGACTTTCGAAAAGCCCACGCCGCTGACCGCCACCTTGCACCGGTTCTCCCACATCTGGCCCCTCCTCCTCACGCCGCCGGCGTCGCAAGACGAAACTGCGGCAGCGTGATGTCGTCGTTCAGTTTCTCGAAAATTACCTCGACGCGCCGCCCGACCTTCGCCTCGGTATAGGGCGCTTCGAGCAAATTGCCGGCGAGCAGCGCACCGGGCGCATCGTCGAGTTCGACGATGATGCTCGCGTACGGCACCGCGGACGCGAAGCGTTTGTCGCCGGTGTGATACATGATGGTGTAGGCGTAGATCGCTCCTTCACCGCGCACGGCTTCGAATTTGAGGTCCGCGGCGATGCATTTGACGCAGGTCGCATACGGCGGGTGCTGGAAATGTCCGCAACTCTGGCAGCGCTGCAGCTCCAATACGCCTCGCCGGGCCGCATCCCAGAATGGCTTTGTCCACTCGTTCGGAACCGGGATTGGCCGGGTCACCTTGCTCCAGTCGCTCGGTTGAGACATCGCGTCGTTCTCCTGGTAGGGCCAAGCCATAAGGGAGGCCGTTTCCGGATTAAGCCTCAGCCATTGCGGTCGCGGTCACGGTCGCGCAGGTGAGCCGGCAACGGCATTCGAGGCAACAGCGTTGTGGCGTCATGCCTGGCCGGGTTAGCAGCGTCCGATACCGCCGAAAGACGATCAAGCTCTTCCGCGACGATCTTGCGTATTTCAGGCAAACCGGCCGGCGCTGTAAGTCCAAACTGAAAAATCTGTCGGAACGAATCAGGATGACCCCAAATAGCTGCTAACACGGCATAGCGCATATTCGCGGTAGGATGCCGGATAGCGCATTCGACCAGTTTCGCGACATCATTGCCGTCGAGCGTTACTTCTGTTGGTGTTTCCGACTGCATCGCATGATCGGCGGAGGCAGCCGTCAGACGGATCTGCGGGAGCTGCGTGTAATAATCGCTCGTCACCACATCGGCGGCGGGCTCTGCGATCGCCCGCGCGTCCAGATAGGTGCGATCGCCCTTTTTCACCTGCATCGTTCACCGCGTCCGATAACGAAAACCGATCGCCAGTACATAGGTCCGCGGCAGCCACCGGCAAAGACACGAAACCCCGAAACCGCGCCAGGGCGCCAGCCGACTAAGGCCGGTCGTCATGGCCGGGGCGCTCCTCATACATGACAAGGCTCATTGGCGCTCAACCAAGGACGCGGTTCAGAAACTGGTCCATTCTCGCTGTCGCCGCCTGCGCCAGCGGGCTGGGAAACAGCGTGAAGCCATGCGATCCGCCAGGATATATCGCCAGTTCCGCCGCATTGCCGGCCGCAACCCAGCGCGCGTGCATGAACAAGGTATCGTCCAGCAGCGCATCCTTCGTCCCGACGGTGAACAGCGCCGGACAGAGGTTCGTCAGCTCCGCGTAGAGTGGGGAGATATCGGGCGCTCGGCGGTCCGTCACGGTCGGCAGAAACGCGTTGTAGAACTGTTGCATGTCGATCGTCCGCAGCACCAGCCGCGTGTCGCCGAACTGGCGCTGGCTTGGCGACATGGCGAGATCGTAAGCGCCATACACGAGATTGGCGCCGCGGAACCCGGTGTAGCCGTGGGAATCGCGCATGCGCAGGATTGTCGCCGCGGCCAGATGCCCGCCGGCCGACTCGCCGCCGATCGTCAGCATTTCGGCGCCGAACTCCTTTTGCCCGTGCCGCAGCAGCCAGATTGCGGCGGCCTCGCAATCGTCGGGGCCGGCAGGGTAGGGATGTTCCGGCGCCAGGCGATACTCGACGGCGACCACGGCTTGACCGGTGTTGTCGGCGATCCGTTCCAGCATCGGGTCCTGCATGTCCGCGCCGCCCAGCACCCACCCGCCTCCATGCAGGTGCAGATAGATCCCGCGCGGCTGCGGCGGCGCGATCACCCGCAGCACGATTTCGTTGCCGTCCTTTCCGGCGATTGTCAGGGTTCGCGCCCGGCTCGACATCACCGGAGCGGGGAACGGCCCTTCGCCGCGCCGGCGGGCAGCCCGCATGGTCGCGGCGCCGACGATCCACCATTCCGGCTGGCCGTTCAAAAGCTCGATCATCCTGGCATTCAGCTCGGCGGTATCGGGAGAAATCGACGCCCCGCTGAACAAGGCGGGGTCGAACGGCCTGGTGTCAGTCATGGGCTTCCTCCTGTGCGCGGATGCGTTCGGCGGAAAGCCCTCCCTGGCGTTCGCTGCCGCGATCTATGATGGCACGATGATCAAAACCGGGGGAAGACATGAAGCTGGTCCGATTTAACCCGACGCAAGACGACACCTGCACGATCTCGCCCGAGGCCAGGATCGGCGAATAGCCCGCGGGCCGAAGGAACCGGCGCCGCAAATCGAGAGGACCCGATGGCATACGACATACCACCGCCTGAAAAACGGCCGGAGCCCGGATACTACTACCATTTCAAGCATGACCCGGACGGGCCACTGAACAATTACGCCTATTATATTTACGGCATCGGCCATCATACTGAAGACGATTGCCGGCCCGAAGATGCTTTTATGCAAGTATATCGTCCGCTATATGAAGCATATGCGTACCGGAACGGGGGGATGTTCGATCTTCGCCCTTTGCACATGTTCTATAAACCGGCGACACTGAATGGAAAAGAGGTGCCGCGCTTTACCCGGGTTATCGATCCCGAGGTGATCGCACAACTACAGGCAATCAAATCCCGCCTGTATCCCGAACCCTGTCCGATCGGACACGGCTGAGCGGCGTGCGGCGCGCATCCGACGCAGCCGGTCCTGCTGTATGTTGCTTGCTTCGGCGGGATGATATCGTGCCGGGGCACTGGCGACGGCTCCAACGGCGTCGCCAGCGACCAATCAGCCCGGGGGAGGAACAACGACGATGAGCATATGGCAGAAGCGTGCCTCCGCCGCGATCCTCTGCTTGGCCCTGTCCGTTGCCGGTGCTGCTTCCGCGGCGGCGCAAACCGAACCCGCCCAGGCCAAACCCGCCCAGGCCAAACCTGAAGGCGAGATGCGGTTTGCGCTGTACGTGACCATCCTGCCGGCCTGGCTCGATCCGGGGGAGACGGGGCCGGGAAACCTGACGCCGTTCTGGATGCTGTATGCGCTGCATGACGCTCTGGTCAAGCCGATGCCCGGAAACCGGATGGCGCCGAGCCTCGCCGAATCCTGGACGGAGAGCCCGGACAAGCGGGTCTACGAATTCAAATTGCGCAAGGGCCCCAAATTCCACAACGGCGACCCCTTCACCGCCGACGACGTCAAGTTCAGCTTCGAGCGCGCGAAGGGGGCGCAGCTCAAGCAGAAGGTCAAGGAGGTGGTCGTCATCGATCCCCACACGGTGCAGTTCGTGCTGAATGAGCCGTGGCCCGATTTCATGCCGGTCTATGGCACGCTGTGGAGCGCCGCCGGCTGGATCACCCCGAAGAACCATTTCGAGAAAATCGGCGCGGACGCCTTTAGAAAGCATCCGATCGGTCTCGGCCCCTACAAATTCGTCAGCATGAGGCCGGGCATCGAACTCATAATGGAGGCGAACGAGGACTATTGGCGCAAGGCGCCGTCGGTCAAGCGCCTGGTGTTCCAGAGCGTCCCGGACAGCACGACCCGGCTCGCGATGCTGAAACGGGGCGAAGTCGATGTCGCCTACCTGTTGGAAGGGCAGCTCGGCCAGTCGATCAAAAACGACCCCGAACTGAAGCTCGCCTTCTCCGGCGGCATCGGCACCCATCATCTCGACTTCTTCGATATGTGGGACCCGAAATCGCCGTGGGCCGACCCGCGCGTACGCAAGGCGGCGAGCCTGGCGATCGACCGCAAGGCGCTCAGCGAAGCCGAGACGCTTGGCGCCTCAACGCCGAACGGCAACATCATTCTGAAAGGCATGGAATACGGGCTTCCGATCGAGCCCGACCCCTACGATCCGGCGCAGGCGAAGAAGCTGCTCGCCGAGGCGGGGTATCCCAACGGGTTCGACGGCGGCGACCTGACGCCGATACCGCCGTATTTCTCCGTCGGCGAGGCGGCCGTCAATTATCTCGGCGGCATCGGCATCAGGATGAAGCTGCGGACGATGGAGCGAGCCGCGTTCTTCTCGGCGTTCCAGGGAAAGAAGCTCAAGGGGGTGTGCTTCTGCACGATCGCGATTTTTGGCAACGCCTCGACCCGCATGGCGGAGAATGTGCCGAGCAGCGGCAGCTACGCCTATGGCGGCTGGCCCGAGATCGATGAACTCTATCAGAAGCAGCTCATCGAAATAGACCCGGCGAAGCGCGAGGTAATGCTGCACCAGATCCAGAAAACCCTGCACGAGCGGACGCGGTTCGCGCCGATCTACGATTATTTCTGGGCGACCGGCGTCGGACCGCGCGTCGAGGAGGTCTCGCTGATGAAGATCGACGCCTTCCCCTGGGCGGCGCCGCTCGAGGATGTCCGGCTGAAGCGGCCTTGAGCGCGCGCATCGCGAGCGTCACGGATGCTGGACCGCGGGGTCGTCGGCATCCTGCTTGTCGGCAATCGCGTTCAGGCGGTTTTCCAGGCGTTGCAAAGCCGCCTTGATGTCCTCCTGTTCGTGGTGGGTGAACTCGTTCTGGGTCTTCATGCAGAACGAGCAGATGTTCCCGATGATCAGCGGCAAGATAAAAAGAACGGAGGCGTGCATAAGCAAGACCGCGATGACCTTGCCGCCCGCGGTCGCTGGAAACATATCGCCATAGCCGACGGTCAAGGCAGTGACGCACGCCCACCAGATACCATTAAGATATGTCGTTTGCTCAAAATGGGCAAACGCGGCCGCACAGATCAACACCAGCGCCGCGTACACAATGAGTAATTCCTTGAGGGAATCGATGAACTTCATGGCATGCCTACGAATGCAGAGTGGAACGATTCCGGCCGTCGTGATGATGGAAACTCGGCCATGCCGAGTTTGCCGGCGACGCCATTAACGTTTTGCGAAATTCGCTCGCGGCAGGCTACCGGCGCACGCGAGGCGTCAGTCCATCCAACTTACATGCGCCGCGACAACCCGCCAGCCCTCCGCAAAGCGCACCCAGCTCTGCATCTGGCGTCCGACGCGCGGGTTATTGCCGCGGCGGAATTCGGTGCTGGCCGTCGCGAAATCCCGGCCGAAGGTGGTGATCACCGTATTTGAGATCGTGCGCGAGCCGGGCGCCGTGCGGGCCGAACGGAAGGCGGCGATCTGGGCGAAACCGTAGAGATTCTCGGCGAGGCCGTAGCGGGTCGTATAGGATGCGTCGCGAAACGTCGCGTCGAGCACCGTCACGTCATTGGTGTTAAGCGCCGCCTCGTAACGCCGGAACGCCGCATTCACCTCGGCGACGATTTCCGGGATGTTGATCTCGGGTTCGGTCAAATCAGCGTCTCACTGTTGCGTTGGTGATCAGCGGGTTCGCACGAACTTGTCGACGCTGCGGTCCTGGGTCAGTCCGGCGTAAATATCGCCGCGCGAATCGACGCCCACGCCGTGGACATGGCGGCTCTCCATGCGGGCGAGCACCGTTCCTTGTCCATCGCGTACGCAGACATAAGCCGGCTTGTCGCCGTCTTCCTGCTCGGCAATGTAGAAATTGCCGTCCTTGCCGCGGGTGATGTCGTTCGGCCCGCCCATGCCGGTCCACAGGCCGAGAAAATCGCCGTCGGCTGAGAATATCTGGATGCGCTTGTTCGCCCGGTCGGCCACGTAGAGCTTGCCCTCTGGGTCGATCGCGATGCTGTGAGGCAGGTGGAACTCGCCCTCCGCCTTGCCGGGCGCACCCCACGATTTGACGAGCCGGCCGTCTGATGTAAACCGGTGCACGCGGGCGTTGCGATAGCCGTCGGTCACGTAGATGTCGCCGTTGGGGTGGGAAATCATCTCGGTCGGATGATTGAACGGTCCCGCCGCACGCACAGCCAGCCACGGCGGCCCTTCGCACCCCGTATCGGAATGAACGCCCGGCGTTCCGAGCTCCAACAGGGGCTTGCCGTCCAGCGTGAACGACTTCGCGACCGAGTCGGTGCGATCGGTCGTGTAAACGACATCGTCGACGATTTTCAGACCGTGCGGGTCCGTGATCTCGCCGCTGCCCCAGGCGCCCAGATAATTCCCCGCGCGGTCGAATACCACCACCGGCGGATCTTTGCGCTGGAATACGTAGACGCGGTCCTGCGAATCGGTCGCCACCCTGCTGATCATCCCGAACGTTTCGCCGCCCGGCAATTTGAAGAAATCGCGGACCAGCTCGTAGGCATATTTGCCCCCGCCGACCTGTGTCATCGCTGTCGTCCTCCCGGAAAAACGAATTGAATTTTCGGTCTCCGCGAGGCCCGCCGCAACGAAATTCGATCGCCGCCGGCCGGTCCCGCCCCAGGTTTCGCCCCCGGTCCCGCGACAGGGGTTGAGCAGATCCGAAAATTGGGCTGAAATCCTTGACGGAAAGCTTCCGGAAATCCGGCTGGGCAAGGAGAAACGCGATGCCGTTCTACCAAAAAGGCGAAATCCGCATCCGCTACGAGGAGGCCGGCTCAGGCTTCCCGCTGCTGGTCACCCCCGGCGGCGGCTTGAACTCCCGGGTCAGCAATTGGCCGACCGCCGCCATCAACGCGATGGAAGAATTCAAAAACGACTTCCGCGTTATCACGATGGACCAGCGCAACGCCAATGGCGGCGAGTCGACCGGCCCGGTGCCGACCGAGAACGCCTGGGACGCCTTCGCCGACGACCAGCTCGGGCTGATCGACCACCTGGGCATCCGCGAGTTCTTCTTCATGGGCTACTGCATCGGCGGCTGCTTCGCCGGCAAGCTCTTGCAGCGCGCGCCCGAGCGGGTCGTCGCGGCGGTCTTCCACCAGACCGTCGGTTACCGGCCGGAAGACCCGGATGTCATGTACCGGCACAGCACCGATAATTGGCTGCCCGATTTCAAGAAGCGCCGCCCCGACGTGCCGCAGGACGCGATCGATAAGTATTTCCACAGCCTGTGGCGCGAGCAGCCCGATTTTCTCTACAGCGTGCCGCGGGAGTTCATCAAGAACTGCCGCACCCCGATCCTGGTGCTGCCGGACGACACGCCGTCGCATCCGCTGCAGACCTCGATCGACGTCGCTTCGCTGGCGCCGAACTACGAGATCACGGTCTTCCCGTGGCGGGAGCCCGAGGAGCTGAGGCAGCGTATCATCAACAAGGTGCGCAGCTTCCTGAAGTCGCACGTGCCGATGCGGGCGGCGGCGCAATAAGACGGGCGTCCATTTGACAGCCCGCAGGGCGGAAGAGCGAAGCGTATTCCGCCGATTTCCGCGGGTGGCGGCGAATGCTGGCGGGTGACGCTTCGCTCACCCGCCCTCCTATCTCGGCAAGGCTTGGTCTGTCGGGCTATTCTGGCGGGCCGAGCCCAGCCGGCAGCCCGTTTCCGCCCGGGTCTTTGAGGCCGTAGCGTAGCGAGGGAACCCGTAAGGCGGATACAGCAACGCGAAATCCGCCGAAACCTACTGACATCGGCAATGGCGGGTTACGCCTCGCTCACCTGCCCTACGCAGTCACCCCAGCTCCGCCAACCTCGGCAGCACCTCCTTGCTGAACATCGTCAGGTTGTCGACGGTGTCTTCGTGGCTGATGTGGCCGCCTTGGCCCATCATCAAGAGGTGGCCGAAGCCGCCGACGTGGTCGTAGAACGCCTTCAGCTGGTCCCACACATCGTCGGGTGTGCCGGCGAAGGATAGGCCGGCGTCGATCGCCTGCTCCACCGTCATCGTGCGCGGGTTGATCGGGTGGCCGTCCTTGGTTTGGACGCGGGTTGCGCGTGCGGCCATGGCGCCGCCGCCTTTCAGCATCTGCGCGGCGCCGGCGGCCGGGACATAGCCCGGCGGGCTGGCGAATTGCGGCGCGACATTGCCCGAGGTGCGGCTGTAGTCGAGGATCTGGTCGGCGCGGCGCCAGCCTTCCTCGCGGGTCCGACCGACCCCGATCAGCGCCATGTAGGCCAGTTTGTCGAGCCTCGGCTCGCGGCCGACATCGCGCGCCTTGCTGCGGTAGGCCTCGAAAATCGCCGGGGTACGGGCCCATCCGGTGTTCAGCACGCCGATCGTGATGCCGCGCGCCGCCGCCTCGCTCGCGCTGCCGGCGCTGCCGACCGGCGTCCACACCGGCGGGTGCGGCTGCTGGTAGGGACGCGGCCAGACATTGACCGAGCGGTACTGGAAATGCGTGCCCTCCCAGTTGAACGGGCCGTCATGGCTGGTCATCGCCTTGAGGATCAGATCGTGCGCCTCCCAGAAGCGCTCGGTCAGGTCGGCCGGGTTGGTGTTGGCGGGCGAAATCTCGAACGGCACGCCCTTGACGAACCCCATATCAAGCCGGCCGCGCGAAATGACGTCGATCATCGAATATTCCTCGGCGACCCGGATTGGGTCGTTGCGGTTGCCGATCGGCATGCCGAGGGCGAGGAGGCGCACCTTTTTGGTTTCGCGCGCGAGGATCGCCATCGGGATCGTGCATACCGAATCGGCGCAGGTCGCCGTCGCGTGGTGCTCGTTGGTCATGATGTTGATGCCGAGCTCGTCGCACAGCGCCCATTCGTCGAGATAGCGGTGGTAGAGATCGGCGCCGATTTTCGGGTCGAACAGGCGGCTCGGGATCGTGACCCGGTAGGAATCGCCGAGGTGCTCCCACGCCGGGTGATAGGCCATCTCGCTGAAATGCCAGACCTTCATCCCTTTGGCCTGCATGCCGTTCGCTGTCATGGCCGTTTCTCCTGGGCAAAGGCTTCAATCGCCGCGGCGACCGCATCGGGCTGCTCGATCTGCGGGTAGTGCGCCGCGCCGGCAACGCGCTCGAAACTTGCGCCGGGCAGCGCGGCGGCAAGTCGCTCGCCATAGGCGGGTGCGGCGATGCCGTCCTGGTCGCCCCATAGCACCAGAGCCGGGCAGGTGATGCGGTGCAGCCAATGCACCAGCGCCGGGTCGTGCATGTAGGGCTTCCAGCCGTACAGCGCGGTCGCCTCGCGGTCACGTGCGATCGCCAGCAGCTCGGCATCGCCAAGCACCGCGTAATCGGGCACCGCGCCGGCCGGGTCGACAAAGCTGCGGCGCAGCACCTCCTCGGCCGGCAAGGCGTAGATGTCGGCGATGTCGCGCTCCTCGCGGCCGCCGGTCTTGATCCCGAGCGAGTCGATCAGCACGAGGCGGCCGAGCCGCGCCTGCGACCGCACCGCCATTTCGAGCGCGACCCAGCCGCCGAACGAATGGCCGACCAGCGTCGCGTCATTCAGATCGAGGCGGTCGAGCAGGTCGAGATAGAGATAGGCGATGTCGTGCACGGTGCGGAACCATGCCGGGCGCGGCGTCGCGCCAAAGCCGGGATGACGCGGCGCAACGACGCGAAAGCGGCGCGCCAGGCGATCGAGGCAGGCCCGGTTCTGCGCGACATAATCGCCGCCATGCAGAAATAGGAGCGGCGGCCCGGTGCCGACGATCTCGGTCTCGACCGCGATGCCCCCGATATCGATGCGTTCCATCCCGCCCCCTCGCCGCGTGCCGTCATTGCGAGCGCAGCGAAGCAATCTCGTGCCATCGGTGCGCCACGTCGCCGAGATTGCTTCGTTGCCTCACTCCTCGCAATGACAATCCGGCGATGCCGGACAAAGGCGGGATTCACCTTTCCGCTGGCGCGGAGTGCGCAGTTGGGCATGATCGGCGGGGGCTGTCCGTCAGGGTAGAGCCCTGCGGCACGATGGGTCCCGGCCGCCGCCGGGACGACACGGAGGGTATGATGGGCCAGTTCGGGATCGGGCAGCCGGTGCGGCGCTTCGAGGACAAGCGCCTGTTATGCGGCAACGGCCGCTTCCAGAACGATGTCAACCAGCTCGGCCAGGGCCACGGCGTGGTGCTGCGCTCGCCGCATGCCCATGCCCGCATCCGCGCGATCGACCTCGCGGCGGCCCAGGCGGCGCCTTGCGTGCTGGCGATCTATACCGGGGACGACCTCGCCGCCGCCGGGCTCGGCACGATGGGCGTGCCCTTTCAGCGCAAGCGGCCGGACGGTTCGCCGATGTTCGCCCGCGCCCATCTTGGCCTCGCCCAGGAGCGGGTGCGCCATGTCGGCGAGCCGGTCGCCTTCGTCGTCGCCGAAACGCTGGCGCAGGCCCGCGATGCCGCCGAACTGATCGACATCGATTACGAGATCCTGCCCGCGGTCACCGACACCGCCGAGGCCGCCGCCGGCAAGCACGCCGTCTGGGACGAGTGCCCGGACAACATCTCGAATTTGTTCGAGAGCGGCGACAAGGCGGCGACCGCGGCGGCGTTCGCCGGTGCCGCGCATGTCGTCAAGCGGCGCTACGTGATCAGCCGGGTCTACGCCCATTTCATGGAGCCGCGCGGCGCGATCGGGGTGTGGGACGCGGGCGAGGACCGCTATACGCTCTATGCCGACGTGCAATACCCGCACCGGGTGCGACAGGCGCTCGCGACCCGCATCTTCAAGATCCCGGAAAGCCGCATCCGGGTGATCGCCGGCGATGTCGGCGGCGGGTTCGGCACCAAGGGCTGGCAATATTCCGAGCACCGGCTCGTGCTGTTCGCCGCGAAGCGTCTGCGCCGGCCGGTCAAATGGAGTTGCGAGCGCAGCGAAGCGGTGCTCGCCGACGAGCATGCCCGCGACAATGTCAGCGATGCGGAGTTGGCGCTCGATCGGGATGGCCGGTTTCTCGGGCTAAGCGTCAGGACCTCGGCCAATGTCGGCGCCTATATCTCGTCGGAGCGCAACCTGCTCTCCACCTTCAGCAATGTCGGCACTCTGACCGGGGTCTACGACATCCCGGCGGCGCATGTCGCGGTGCTGGCGGTCATGGCCAACACCAACGGCACCGCCCCCTATCGCGGCGCCGGCCGGCCCGAGGCGACTTACGTCATCGAG
This sequence comes from Rhizobium sp. Q54, assembly GCA_945861155.1. Taxonomy (GTDB): domain Bacteria; phylum Pseudomonadota; class Alphaproteobacteria; order ATCC43930; family CGMCC-115725; genus DATARH01. The sequence continues at coordinate 41,596 of CAMATN010000016.1, read as the reverse complement.
CGCCTGATCGACGATGCGGCGCGCGAACTGGGGCTGGACCGGGTCGAATTGCGCCGGATCAACCTGATCCCGCCCGCCAAGATCCCGTACCGAACCGCGCTCGCGCTCAATTACGACAGCGGCGATTTCCCGGCCAACCAGCAAAAGGCGCTGGCGCTGGCCGATTGGCAGGGTTTTGCGGCGCGCCGCGACGAGTCGCGCCGGCGCGGCAAGTTGCGCGGCATCGCCATCGCCAACCCGATCGAGAAAGCCGCCTCGCCCGGCCAGGAATTCGCTGAGATCCGCTTTCACCCAAGCGGCAACGTCATGCTGTTGATGGGCAGCAAGAACCAGGGCCAGGGCCACGAGACCGTGTTCAAGCAAATCCTCTACGAGCGCCTCGGCATCGACCCCGAACAGGTGCAGTACATCGACGGCGATACCGACCGGGTCGCCTTCGGCATCGGCACCAACGGCTCGCGCTCGACCGTGATCGGTGGTTCGGCCTTATGGATGGCGGCCGACAAGATCATCGCCAAGGGGCGCCGCATTGCCGCCCATCTACTCGAAGCGGCCGACGCCGACATCGAATTCGCCGTCAGCGATACCGGGGGCAGTTTCGCGGTCGCCGGCACCGACCGGCATATCACGCTGGTCGAGATCGCGAAGGCCGCGTTCCAGGCCGGGCGGCTGCCGCCGGGGCTCGAAGGCGGGCTCTACGAGACCGGCACCTTTGCGCCCGCCGACACGACCTATCCCAACGGCAGCCATGTGTGCGAGGTCGAGATCGACGCCGATACCGGCGAACTCGCGATCGTCAGCTATGTCGTCGTCGACGATGTCGGGACCGTCGTCAACCCGATCGGCCTGAAGGGCCAGATCCACGGCGGCGTGGCGCAGGGGCTCGGGCAGGCGGTCATGGAGCAAATCGTCTACGACCGCGCAAGCGGCCAGATGCTGACCGGCAGCTTCATGGATTACGCGATGCCACGCGCCGAGGATTTTCCCGACATCAAGGTCGAAAGCAACCCGTCGCCGACCAAGCTCAACCCGCTTGGCGCCAAGGGCGCCGGCGAAGCCGGCACGGTCGGCGCGCTGCCGGTCGTCGTCAACGCGGTCCTCGATGCGCTGGCCCCGCTCGGGGTGACGCATATCGAGATGCCGACAACGAGCGACCGCATCTGGAAAGCGATGCAGGATGCGGCTGGGGATCGTGAACCCAATCTGGCGGAGTTGATCCGCCGCCTGTTCGCGCCGTTCGGCGGTGTGGAACTGGAGCTGCCTCCGCGAGAGCTGGCGCCGGAGCCGATCATCTTCCCGGACGACGACGCGTAACCGCGAGCGCAGGGCTGCAAACCCGGCATTGGCAAACGCCTTGCCAAACGCGCTAAACTGCCGCCAGCGCATCTAGCCCGAAGGGACCGCATTATGCATTACAAGCGCATCTCCGCCGATTGCCATCTCGACATGCCGTGCATGCCGCCCGAACTGTTCGTCGAGAACGCATCGCGCGCGATGAAGGAGCGGATGCCCTATGTCGAGGAGGGGCCGGACGGGCCGCAATGGGTCGCCAGGAACGGCGCCAATTTCGGGCTGGTGAACGGGGTCGGGCCGGGCGGCCAGAAGCATGTCCCGGGCCAGAACGTCCGCGTCGACATCATGGCCGAGCACGGGCTCTATTCCGATGCCAAGAAGGGCCTGTACCGCTGCCGCGACCCGCATCTGCGGCTCAAGGACATGGAGATGGACGGGGTCGACGCCGAAGTCATCTACGGCATTCTCGGGACCGCCTCGAAGCTCAACGACCGGGAAGCGTCGAACGAGGTGCTGCGCATCTATAACGACTGGCTGAAGGAATTCTGCAGCCATTACCCGGACCGCCATATCGGCCTCGCCTGCCTGCCCTACGGCAATGTCGAGGAGGCGGTGCAGGAGGTTAACCGGGTGGCCAAGATGGGGCTGCGCGGCCTCGAATTGTCGTGCTCGTGGGACATGGAGCCGATGTGGCACCCGGTCTGGGAGCCGCTGTGGAAGGCGGTCGCCGATGTCGACCTGCCGCTCCATTTCCACACCTTCCCGACGACGGCGCCGCGCTCGCGCACCGAAGCGCGCCATGTGCAGCGCGCCGCGATGTTCACCGGCGTCTCGGCGTTCCAGATGGGCCTCGTGCACATCATGGCCGGGATGATCGGGGCGGGTGTCTTAGAGCGCCACCCAAACCTGCGCATCGGCTTTGGCGAGAGCGGCGTCGGCTGGATCCCCTATGCGCTGCACCGCATGGATTTCGAGTTCGAGGACCGCTTCCGCGACCTGATGAAGCTGAAGCCGAGCGAATACTGGCGCCGCCAGTGCCGCGCGACCTTCCAGTTCGACCCGATCGGCGCCAAGCTGATCGACGATATCGGCGTCGAGACCATCATGTGGGGGTCGGACTACCCGCACACCGACGGCGTCTGGCCGGAATCGCAGAAATACATCGACGAGCAATTCGCCGGGCTGTCGCCGGAAGTTATCCACAAGATCACCTGTGAGAATGCCGCCAAATTCTATCGGCTGGTGAACTAATCATAGGGCGGGGCGTTTACCACCGATGCGCTCCCCTCTCCGCCCTGTAGGGGGAGAGGGGAGCGCTCAACCAGGGACTCACCGCCGTAAGCGGTAGGCAACTCAGGTTAGTACGGATCGCCAATTACTGGAGGTCGCGGGTCGCAAGCAAGTCTCGTTGGGGGGGTGCGCCATGCGAGCACATTCATAGATGGGCCAAGCCCCTCCAAGGACGCGCGATCTCGCCAGGCGTCTGATCGCTCATGAGCTGAGCGAAAATAAATCTTCCGAGACAAAAAACCCGGCGCCCTTTCTCGTCGACCAGAAGCTGCGCGCGCTTCTGGTGACGCTGATGGGCAGTGTCGGTTTTCAGGCGCTGCTGTCTCGCGCGCTGGCGCTGACCAACGCGGAAGGGCCGTGGCTGCGCGCGGTGACCCTCAAGGCGGATGGCTCTTTCGAGCGGCTGGACGAACTTGGAGAAGATCAGATTTTCGAGGGCGGGGTGGTTCTACTCACCCATTTACTCGGTCTGTTGGTGGCGTTCATCGGCGAAGATTTGACGCTGCGGCTGGTAGGCGAGATTTGGCCTGAGCTGTCCCCTGATTTGGACAAAGGTTCAAGGACATGAGAAGCCAAGCGGAGCGGCCCGCCAAAGTCGCGATCCGCAAACTGCCGACCGGCGTGCGGGGCCTCGACGACATCCTCGGCGGCGGCGTCCCGGAACTGTCTTTCAACATCATCGCCGGCTCGCCCGGCAGCGGCAAGACCACGATGGCGCATCAGGTCGTTTTCGCCAATGCCACGGTGCAGAAACCAGCGCTGTTTTTCACCGTTCTCGGCGAACCCGCCATAAAAATGCTGCGCTATCAGCAACTATATTCGTTCTTCGACGAAACCAAATTGGGCAAGGAAATCCGCTTTTCGAACTTGTCCGACGTGGTGTTGAACCACAGTTTAGACACGGTTTTCGATGAAATCACCAAACAGGTCACGGCGGTCAACCCGGGCATCGTGGTGGTGGATTCGTTTCGCACCGTGGTGCGCAAGGTGGTGACCTCCACGAGCGAAGTTGAAATGCAATCGTTCATCCAACGCCTCGCTTTGTTTCTCGCCAGCTGGGAAGCCACGACGTTTCTGGTCGGCGAATATTCCCCGGAGGAGATTCGCGACAACCCGCTGTTCACGATCGCCGACGGTCTGTTCTGGCTGTCGCAGAATGTCGAGAGAAATTCCGTGGTGCGGAAACTACAAATCTTGAAGGTCCGCGGCCAGGAATCGGTGCCGGGATTGCACACCATCCGGATCACCGGCGCCGGGTTGCAGGCATTCTCGCGCACGCTGGGTTTCGTCCGCAAAACCCCGCCCCGGACCCGAGCCAAGCGTAAGCGGCTTTCGATGGGAATTCCCGATTGGGACACGATGATGGGCGGGGGCGTTTACGAAGGCGACTCTCTGCTGATCGCGGGGCCTTCGGGGACCGGCAAGACGGCGCTGGCCACGCAATTTATCGCCGCCGGACTGCGCCGTGGCGAGCCGGGCATCATGGCGATCTTCGAGGAACGCCCGAAAGGCTACACCGATCGCGCCGACAGCTTTGGCTTGAATTTAAAAGAACCGCTGGCACAGGGGAAACTGGAAATCCTTTACCTTCGTCCGCTCGACCTTTCGGTGGACGAAACCATGCAGGAGATTCTCGATGCGGTCGATCGGATCGGCGCGAAACGGCTGGTGATCGATTCGCTGGTCAGTCTTGAGATGGCGCTGGCGCCCGGTTTCCGCGAGGATTTTCGCGAGTCGCTGTACCGGCTGATCGTGGCGTTGACCGGAGCCGGGGTCACGATCGTCAGCACGGTCGAGGTGGAGGATACCTTTACCGGGTATTCCTTCAGCCATTATACGATCTCGTTCCTGACCGATGACATCATCCGGCTGCGTTATGTCGAAATCGACAGCCAGCTTCGCAAGATGATAGCCGTCATCAAGATGCGCGGCGGCAATCACAGCAAGGACATCCGCGAGTATGTCATCACCGACAAGGGCGTGGTCGTGATCCGCCCGCATACGACCGAATACGTCCGGCTGACCACCGGAATCCCCGAGCGAACCGGCCCGCGTCCGGCGCAGGTAGAAGAATCCCCGCCGGAACCGAGGGCGACGCGGTAGAGGGAAATTCATAGGGGCGATGGTGATTGATCATGAGCCCGACCCAGGCTGAGTCTCCAACCGCGCTTCCCAGCGACGGTGTTGTGCCACTGGAATCGGTCCTGTGTACCGAGGAATTGGATCGGCGCCAGTCGCGCCTGCCGGATTACGAGAAGGAGAACCGTGTATTGGTGGCGCTGGCTCAGGCGCTGGCCGATTCGCCGGGCACCATTCTTCAGACAATGGCCGAGATCATGCTGGAGGCGTTCGGCGCCGGCTCGGCCGGTTTCAGCGTGCTGACCACGGACGATGGCGGCAAAAAATTCTACTGGGCGGCGATCTCGGGCGTGTGGAAACCGCACATCGGCGGCGGCACGCCGCGCGATTTCGGCCCTTGCGGCGACGTGCTCGACCGCAACGCCCCGCTATTGTTCAGACATTTCGAGCGGCGTTACACCTATTTCCAACCGGTGACGCCGCCGGTCGAGGAGTGCCTGCTGGTTCCATTTTACGTCGAGGGGAAAGCGGTCGGCACGATCTGGGTGATCGCCCACGACGATCGCCGCGAGTTCGACGCCGAGGATCTGCGGCAACTGGTCAGTCTGGCCAGTTTTGCATCGTCGGCCTACCAGACGGTGTCGTTCAATCAAAAGACGGTCGCGATGAACGAGGCGTTGATGCTGGGTTCGCTGCGCCAGCATGAACTGACCGAAGCCGCCGACTTGTTGAACGCCAAACTGCAAACGGAAATGGCCGCCCGCAAGGAGGGCGAGGAACAGCGCGTATTGTTGATGGCCGAACTCGATCACCGGCTCAAGAACACGTTTGTTGCGGTGCAGTCGATCGCGCGGCTGACCAGCCAGAATGCCGCATCGCTCGACCAGTTTCACGAAGCATTCGACGACAGGCTTATGGCGTTGTCGCAAACCCACGACCTGCTGACGCTGGGCGAATGGAGGAGCGCGCCGCTCCGCGAGGTCATCATGATGGAGTTGTCGCCATATCATGGTACGCAGGGAGGTCCGCGCGTCACGGTGACCGGGGAGGACGTCCAGCTGGACGCAAGACAGGCGCTCGCGCTCGGGTTGTCGGTCCACGAGCTGGCAAATAACGCGGCGAAATATGGCGCGCTGTCGGTCCCGAACGGCCGTATCGACGTCGCGTGGGATGTAATCGCCTCGAATGACGCAATGGTGCTCAAGCTCCGCTGGGTCGAATCCGGCGGCCCGGTGGTTGAGCCGCCGCTTAGACGCGGCTTCGGGTCGCGATTGATCGAGAGCGGCATCCCAAGCGAACTGGGAGCTGACGTTCAGCTCGAGTTTCACCGCGAGGGCGTGCGCTTCACGCTGACACTTCCCCTCGATCCAGCCCGGGCGTGAGCATGGTCGGCAACCTGTCGATTGACCCGTCCCTGAAAGGCGCGCGGATCCTCCTCGTCGAGGATGAGTGGCTGGTCTCGGTGCTCGTCGTGGATTGGCTGAGACAGTTTGGCTGCGATGTCGTCGGTCCGGCGTCCAGTGTCGCGCAGGCTGTCGTTCTCGCCGCCGCGGAAGAGATCGACGCGGCTCTGCTGGATATCAACGTCAAAGGCGAAGTCGTATATTCGGTTGCGCGCACGCTCGCCGACCGCGGCATTCCGTTCGCCTTCCTGACCGGCTATGCCGCGTCGATGATCAGCGAAACCTACCGCGAGCGGCCGGTGCTCCAAAAGCCCGTTCGCTCTGAAAGGCTCAGTCAGATCCTCAGAGAAATGGTCAACCAATCGGTGAAATAGCCTCAAGAGGCTTGGCGGCCGGGACAGACGATGGCGCGGCGGGCGGGAGGTGTCAGCATGAGCCTGGTCTTGACGGTGATCACCGGACCCGGCGCCGGGTCCATTCTGCCGGATATCATCGCGACGATATCCGCGAGGCTATCGATCGCCGGTAAGCCGGATTGGCTCGCCCCCGGAATGGCCTGCGATCTCGCGCTCCACCCAACCGATACCAAAGCGGCCGAAACGATTGCCCGGCAGGTGGTCGCCGACGCCGCGATCGACGTGCTGGTCCAGAAGCGGACCGGGCGGCGCAAGCGCCTGCTGGTCGCCGATCTCGAATCGACAATCATCGAAAACGAGATGCTCGACGAGCTGGCCGATTGTGTCGGGCAACGAGCCCATGTCGCCGAGATCACCCGGCGGGCAATGAACGGCGAACTCGATTTCGCCGCCGCGCTCGCCGAACGGGTGGGGCTGTTGAAGGGTCTTTCCGAGGCGGTGCTCGACGAGGCAGCGCGGCGGATCCGGCTGATGCCGGGGGCGCGGGCTTTGCTCGCGACCGCGCGGGCGGCCGGGATGCGCACCGCGCTGGTGTCCGGCGGCTTTACCGTCTTCGCCGATCGGGTCGCCGCGGAGCTCGGCTTCGACCGGGTGGTCGCCAACCGCCTCCAGATCGCCGACGGCCGGCTCGCCGGTACGGTCGCGGCTCCGATCGTGACGCGCGAGGTCAAGCGCGACACAATTGCAGCGCTCGCCGCGGAATATGGCATCCCGCTCACAGCGGCGCTGGCCGTCGGCGACGGGGCCAACGATCTGCCGATGCTGGAACGAGCCGGGCTCGGGATCGCCTTTCGCGCCAAACCGGCAGTCGCCGCCGCCGCGCGCTGGCGCATCGACCACGGCGATTTGACCGCGCTGCTCTATGCCCAAGGGTATCGCGCAGCCGAAATACTTAACGGTTGATAATGCTCGTTGACGTCGGCTCCAAAAATTCCTTGCCGTAGTTCTCTCTAAGTTCGGATTTTACAATATTCAACAACAATTGCATTCCGCCCTCAATGCTTTCATCGCCTCGAAAGCGGGATACTTCGAGATGATCGTCCTCGAAAATATCAATTTCAAGACGCTCTCCTACAATAGTCGCCATTACGGTAAGAGTATCAGGTCGCGTTCTTTCGATGCGGAAGGTGACATGTGCCTGCTCCAACAACTTTATAGTCTTGAATACAGCAGACGACATATCCATCTCCCGCGATTCCGGTTCACTTGCGTTACTAGCTACGGAAAAGAAGCTTCCGCGCGGTTTGCGCACGCCGGTTTCCCGACCTTGCCTCATCGATCACATTTTGCACGGGTGAATCGAGATGTTCTCCGGGGAAAACCCGCAGAACACTTGCTTTGCAATTCGCTGAGATAAATTGGCGGCAGGTAACACTGGTATCCGTAATGTCTTTATGACCCTCGTCTCCCGACATAACCTCGGCGGCTCAACTCTGGTCCAGGCGCAGCGCGATAAAGCGCAGATCGCCCTGGCGCTCGACCAGCAGCAGGATCGACTTGCGACCGGCGCGCTTGGCGTCGTCGATCTTACCCGCCACCTGGCCTGCGTTCTTGATCTCCTCCTGGGCGGCTTCCATGATTACATCGCCCGGGCGCAGCCCTTTATCGGCCGCCGCGCTGTCGTTGACGATGCCGACGATGACGACGCCCTTGGCGCCCTTCAGCGAGAATTTGTCCTTCAGCTCCGGCGTGATGTTCGACAGCGTGATCCCGAGCGTCGTCACCGTGGGGCTTTCGCTTTTCGGGGATTTGCTCTTGGCCGGCTCCTTCGCCGCGACCTGCTCGGTTTCGTCGAGCCGGCCGACCACGACCTGAACCGTTTCGGTCTTCCGCCTGCGCCAGACCGAAACCGGCACGCTCTTGCCGACCGCGGTCTCCGCGACGAGCCGCGGCAGATGACGCATGTCGTTGACCGGCTTGTCGTTGAAGCTGACGATCACGTCGCCCGGCTGGATGCCGCTGACATGGGCCGGGCCGTTGTCGTTGACGCTGGCGACCAGCGCGCCGCGCGCCTTGTCGAGCCCGAGGCTCTCGGCAATCTCGTCGGTGACCGCCTGGATGCGCACGCCGAGCCAGCCGCGGCGCACGACATGGTCCGGCGCCCGGATCAGTTCGGCCGCGATCTCCTTGGCGAGATTGGACGGGATCGCGAAGCCGATGCCGATCGACCCGCCGCTCGGCGAATAGATCGCGGTGTTGATGCCGATCACCTGGCCGTCGGTGTTGAACATCGGCCCGCCCGAATTGCCCCGATTGATCGACGCATCGGTCTGCAGGAAATCGTCGTAGGGGCCTGACTGGATGTCGCGCTGCCGCGCCGACAGGATGCCGGCGGTGAGGCTGCCGCCGAGACCGAACGGGTTGCCGATCGCCAGGACCCAGTCGCCGACCCGCGCCTTGTCGCTGTCGCCCCAATTCGCGGCGACGAGCGGCTTGTCGGTCTTTACCTTGAGGACCGCGACATCGGTCTTGCTGTCGCGGCCGACGAGTTCGGCCTTCAGACTGACGTTGTTATGCAGGATCACGGTGATCTCGTCGGCATCGGCGATCACGTGATTGTTCGTGACGATGTATCCCTCCGCATCGATCACGAAACCCGAGCCGAGCGATGTCGCCTTGCGCGAGCGCCCTTCCGGACGCCCCCCCTCTGGACGCCCCTCTTGACGATCGCCGCCGCGCTGGCCGTCGCGATCGAAGAAATCCTTGAAAAATTCCTCGAACGGCGAGCCGGGCGGCAATTGCGGCCGCCCGGGGACAGATCGCTCGCCCTGGCGTTCGCCCTGCTTTTCCGATTTTACGTTTTGCGTCGTCGAAATGTTGACGACGGACGGAAGCAGCTTCTCGGCGAGGTCGGCAAACCCGTCAGGCGCCGGTCGCGCCGCCGCCGGTGCCAGTTCTCCGGGCACGACCAGCAACAACACAGCGCCGGCCATCGCGGCCGAGCGCCGCAATCGCGATGAAAGCCGCGATAAAAGCAACGACACCTTGAAACTCCTCGCAGTAACCGGCTTCGCAAAATCGCGCGGATCGAATGCGGCTTAACGAGGTTGGAGGCCTGACATGCCCCGTTCATCCCGCGCGTGCGCGATCCGGCTCGGACCAACGCCGACATCCGCCGCGCAACATCGCGCCGCTCGATAACCTTACGAGACAACCGGCCAACACGCCAGATCCCTTCGCATCGCGCCATCGGGCAGGGGGTCAGGAATGCGTCAGCGACGAATCCGAGTCGATCACCGCCGCAACAGCCATACCAGCACGACGCCGATCGCGGCGACCAGCAACCCGGCCCCGCGCAGCATTTGCGGCGCCACCAGAATCGTCCGCGCGGCGATTTTTTTCATGCCGTCCGGAAACAGCGCGTACAGAATGCCCTCGACAACGAGAACAAGCGCCAGCCCGGTCCATAAATCCCGCATTACCCGCTGCGCGGAGCCCCGCGGCGGCCCGCCGCTTCGCCTGCCGGGGTCACGGCGTACGCGCGTCGCCCGGCGCGGCCCCGGCAGGCGGAGAGGCCGAACCGGCTCGCGGCGCCGCTGGCGTGGCTGGCGCCGCTGGCGTGGCTGGCGCCGCTGGCGTGGCTGAAGGTGCGGGACTCGCGCCAGCTGCCCCGGTCGCGCCCTGCCAACCGCCGAAATACCGGAAGAAATGCCCGTCGGGCGACAGCACGAACGAGGTGTCCTTGTCGTTGAGCGCCTCGCGATAGGCTTGCAGCGAGCGATAGAAGGAGAAGAACTCGATATCCTGGCCGAACGCGTCGCCATAGGTCTTGACCGCCTGCGCGTCGCCGTCGCCACGCACCCGCTGGCCGTCGCGTTGCGCCTCCGCGAGAATCACGGTGCGTTCGCGCTCGGCATTGGCCCGCACGCTCTGGGCCGCCTCGGCGCCCTCGCCGCGATATTGCCGGGCCTGCTGCTCGCGCTCGGATTGCATGCGGGCGTAGATTGCCTGGCTGTTCTCCTCGGGCAGATCGGCGCGACGCAGCCGCACATCGACGACCTCGATGCCGAAAGGCTTGGCCTGCGCGGCGACATCGTCGCGGATCTGGAACATGATCGCGGAGCGCTTTGTCGACAGGACATCGTTCAGCGTGACGCTGCCCAGGACGCGGCGCAGGCTGCCGGTCACCAGCGCGGACATCCGGGCGCGCACCCCGGCCTCGGTGCCGACGGTTTGATAGAACAGCAGCGGATTGGCGATGCGGTAGCGGGTGTAGGCGTCGACGACGAGGCGTTTCTGGTCGGCGACGATGACCTCCTCGTGCGGCGGCTCGAAATCCAGCACCCGCTTGTCGTAGGTGATAACGTTTTCAATGAATGGCCGCTTGAATTGCAGCCCAGGCTCGCGGATCACCCGTCGCACCTCGCCGAGCTGCAAGACGAGTGCCTGCTCGGTTTGGCTGACGATGAAGAACGAGCTGGTCAGCAGGATGCCGGCAGCAACCACGATGACGCCGACAATGGCGAGGATCCGGTTGCTCATCGCCGCTGACCCGTCGCTGGAACTGCGCCGCCGGCGGATGATGGTGCTGCCGGCGTCGCGCCCGCCGACGCTGCGGCCGCCGGCGCCGAGGGCCGGAGAAGATCGGGCAACGGCAAATACGGCAAGACCCCGCCGTTCCCACCGGCCTTGTCGAGGATGACCTTCTTGCTGTTCTTCAAGACGTCTTCCATTGTCTCAAGATAAAGCCGCTGTATCGTCACGTCCCTTGCCAGCGTGAAAGCGCGGTACACCGACAGGAAGCGATCCGCATCGCCTTGCGCGCGAGCGACGATCTCGGAGCGGAAGGCGTCGGCCTCCTGGCGGATGCGCACCGCATCGCCGCGCGCCCGCGGGATGATGTCGTTGCGATAGGAGTCCGCCTCGTTGCGCAGCCGCTCTTTATCGGCCAGGGCACGCTGCACGTCGCGGAAGGATTCGATCACCGGAGCCGGCGGATCGACCTTGGCCATCTGAACTTGCGTGATCGCGATCCCGCTGCCGTACGAATCGAGGATGCGCTGCAGCAATTTCTGGGTTTCCGACTCGATCTTGCCGCGGCCCTCGGCCAGCGCCTGGGCGATCGGCGTCTCGCCGACAATCTCGCGCATCGCGCTCTCGGCGGCCGATTTGACGGTCGCCTCGGGCCCGCGGATGTTGAACAGATAGGGCTGCGCGTCCTTGATCAGCCAGAACACCGTGAAGTTGATGTCGACGATGTTCTCGTCGCCGGTCAGCATCAAACCTTCTTCGGCGATTGACCGGGCCACCCCGCCGCGCGTCTCGGTCGAGCGATAGCCGACCTCGATCCGGTTGACGGTGGTGACGCTCGGCCGCAGCACGCTCTCGATCGGCGTCGGCAAATGATAGTTGAGGCCAGGCTGGGTGGTGCGGTTATAGGCGCCAAAGCGCAGCACCACGCCGACTTCGTCGGGCAGCACCCGGTAAAAGCCGCTCGCCAGCCACAGAACGATGACGGCGATGATGACGATCGCGATGCCGGTGGCGCTGCCGAACCCGCCGGGCAGCGCGCGGCGAAAACGGTCCTGGCCGCGGCGCAGGATTTCTTCAAGATTGGGCGGTTGCGGGCCGCGCGGGCCGCTGGGGCCGCCCGAACCAGGGCCGCCGCCGCGCCCGCTGCCCCAAGGGCCGCCGCCGTTGCCCCCGCCGCTGCCGCCGCGAGGCCCGGCGCCCCACGGACCCCCGCCCTCACTGTGCCAGATCATCGAACAGAGACCCTTTCCGCGGCCGCAGATCGCGCGGCGCTGTCGCGTTGGCGGCCGCGAGATGCCGGCGCCGGACGTCAATGCGATAGAGGCCGCGCCGGGCGGGCGTTGTCAAGGTGTTGTCAAGTGCCGGGGCCACTCCTAAATGCCGTCAGCCTCCGGCCTTCCCTCCCCGAACGCGGCAATGGGGCGGCGCAGCGAAGCAGCGGGGCGCGCGGGAGCATCAGATGGCCCTAACCGAAAGACAGATCCTCGACGCGCTGGGTGCGGTGTGCGACCCGGATAAGGGCGGGGACATAGTGTCCCTGGGTATGGTGTCCGGGGTCGTCGTGCGCGACGGCAATGTCGGCTTCGCGATCGAGGTCGAGCCCGAGCGCGGCGCCCGCCTCGAACCGCTGCGCAAGGCCGCCGAGAGAGCCGTCGAAGCGTTGCCCGGCGTGCTGTCGGTTACTGCCGTGCTGACAGCCGAGACCCAGCGCAGCGCTCCCCGACCGGCATCGCCGCAACCCGCCGCGCCGCGTCCCGCAACCGCCGGCAAAGCCGCGCTCGCTCCCGGGGTCCGCGCGATCGTCGCGGTCGCGTCGGGCAAGGGCGGCGTCGGCAAATCCACGACGGCCGTCAACCTCGCGCTCGGCCTCCACGTCCTCGGCCACAAGGTCGGCGTGCTCGATGCCGACATCTACGGCCCCTCGATGCCGCGCATGCTCGGGATTTCCGGACGGCCCTCCGCCTCGGGCGACGGCAAGATCTTGAAGCCGATGGAGAATTACGGCCTCAAATGCATGTCGATCGGGTTTCTGGTGCCCGAGGACACGCCGATGATCTGGCGCGGGCCGATGGTGATGAGCGCGTTGCAGCAGATGCTGCGCGATGTTGCCTGGGGCGAACTCGACATCATGATCGTCGACATGCCGCCCGGCACCGGCGACGCGCAATTGACGATGGCGCAATCGGTGTCGCTGGCCGGCGCGGTCATCGTCTCGACCCCGCAGGACATCGCCCTGATAGACGCGCGCAAGGGCCTCGCAATGTTCCGGAAGGTCGACGTGCCGGTGCTCGGCATCATCGAGAACATGAGCTATTTCCTGTGCCCGCATTGCGGCGAACGCAGCGACATCTTTTCGCATGGCGGCGCCCGCCGCGAAGCCGAACGCCTCGGCACCGATTTCCTCGGCGAGATACCGCTCGACCTGGCGATCCGCGAAACCTCCGACGAAGGCCGCCCGATCACGGTGTCGCAGCCCGATTCCCCCTACGCCCAAACCTTCCGCAAGATTGCGGCGCGAGTGTGGGAAAAGGTCTCCGGCGAGACCCCGGCGCGACGGGCGGGGCCGCGGATAGTGGTAGAATAGCCCGCACTATCGCTTGTGGACGTGTCTTGAATGAAAAAACGGCAGCGAACTGGGTCCTCGACAGGCTGAGCGGACCCCACTATTCTCCCGCATAAAGGGAGAATAGTGATGCCGAACTCACGGAATGCGTTAGTCGCCTTGAATGCTGGCATGGTCCTGCTGGTCGCAGGCGTGGTAGGTGGGTGCGTACCGGGTGGCGTACTAACCAATCGAAATTCCGTCCAGGCGAGCACGGTCGCGCCAATCTATGTGCCGACGACAAAGTACGACGGCCACACCTGCGGGCAACTCGCCGCAGAAATTCAGACCACAAACGCAACCATCGCCGATATGTCGGGAAAACTCGAACGCGGCGAATACGACAAGTCCGGCAGCTTGATCGTCACTCCATTGTTTTTAATGTACGATAATACCAGTGCGAATGATGAAACCCCAAAGAAGACCCAAGAACTGGGACGGTTGAAGGGCGTTTTGATGTCACTGAGAGAAGCGGCCGGGAAGCGGCGGTGCGCTATCCCGAGTTGAGCAGGGGAACCGGAAATGAAGTGTTTGCCAAAGTTCCCTGCTCTGTCAATCGGCTTGGCGTTGCTCGGACTGCTCGCGGCCTGTGTTCCACCCGGAGTTGTCAGCAAGAAGAACACGATGCAAGCGACGGAGATCGCGCCTGTTCCCACGTCAAGCGCGCAGTTCGCTGGTTATAGTTGTAGCCAACTCGCCGGTGAGGTCGCGAGCGCGCGCACTATTATCAATGAAATGTCGGGAAAGCTCGAACGCGGCGACTATGATCAATCCGGCTCTGTCACGATTTTGCCCGGCATGCTTCTGTACGACAATACGATGGCTAGGGACCAGACGTATCAGAAAGCTCAGGAGCTCGCGCAGATAAAAGGCAGGCTTTCCGCCCTACAAGAAGCATCGGTAAAAACAAGATGTGCGCCAGTTTAAAGCGCACAGCCATTGGATTGCGACTGAATTATCGAGGACAAACGAGGTCACGCGCGGCCTTGGTCAATCAGACCACGGATCGTTATGCCCGGCGGCAAAAAATTGCCTTCCCGTTGCTCTCGCAAACGCGCCGCGGCCTCGGCCGGAGTTCGACGATGTCCGGCCGCGGGCAGCGACGTAATCGACTGCAGCGCCGTGTCGAGGGCTTCCTCAACCGAGCCAAAACGGCCCTCGCGCAATGCTTCGCGCAATATCCGCTCCTGCTCGGGTGTCAGTTGGATCGTCATTCGCCGATACCCTCCCAGGTCTCGTCAGATTGTCGCCTGCTGTCGATGTTTTTAGGGCGCCTGCCGCACCTCGACCACATCCCCGGCGAAGATCATCTCCTCCTGGCCGACGAGGGCCGGGTCGCGGGGGGATTCGAGGTAGCGGGCGAACAGCCAGACTCCGTCGGCCGGGTTCGACACGATTTCGGCGACGGCGCCGTCGGCCAGCGCGATGCGCGTGCCCGGCGCCAGGGTGCGGATGTTGATCGGGTCGCTCATGCGTCGGCGGCTCCTTGCCGTTTGACCCCCACCCTGCCCTCCCCCGCTTGCGGGGGAGGGTTATCCGGCCATGCTCGCGCTGCTTCCCCCTCCCCCGCAAGCGGGGGAGGGTCGGGGTGGGGGCTTTGCCCGGCCACCGGAAAGCGAAACGGGCATCACTCCGCCGCAGCGGCGCGCTCGTTATGGCGCCAGGTGGCGAGTTGTTCCCAGTCGTCGGCTTCCATGAACTGCGCCCAGCGGCGGTAGAGGTTGCGCATCGGCTGCTCGCTCGACTGGATTTCGGTGATGTCGATCACGTCGCCGGGGACACGCATCCCCTCGAATTCGTAATCCCGAACCGCCGTCCCGATGCCCTGCTCGTAGGTGTAGGGATGGCGCCGCGCGATCGTGCCGCGGCTCGCGGCGTGGGCGTAGTTCCAGTTCTCCATATCGTCCTGCTCGGTCATGCCGGCGGGGCCGGAATAGCGGATGTAATAATCGCGCAGGAACTCCTTGACCTCGTGCGGCGCGTCCTTGTCGACAAAATAATAGCGCCAGCATTCGGTCTGGTTGGGGCCGCGCGGGTGCCACACCGCCATCGTGCGCGGCTGGCGCGACAACAGGGCGGTGTTCGGGAAGATTTCGCCCGGCGCCCCGATCAGCCGGGCGCCCTCGCCGAGAAGGCGGCGCTTTTCGGCCTCGCAATGCGCGAAATACTCCGACACGATCGGCGCGTTCTGATAGGCCACCGGCGTCTCTCGGCCCTGCGGCATCACATAGAGGATCGTCTGGTGGCCGCGATCGGGGATGCAGACGTGCAATTTGCGGCTGACGTTGCGCTCGCCCAAATCGCGCCGGCTGCTGCCCGAGGGGCCGATGCCGGCGAGGTCGACCGAGCGGTGGCTGATATTGTGATAGGTGTCGCCGCTGAAATTCTCGGCCGGGAATTTCCAGTTGCACGGCACCAGCCATTTCTGCACGCCGCACAGCAATTCGGCCTGGCCCTCGCGCCCGTCCCAGCCGTCGAGTTGCAGGTCGAGATAGCGCGTGAAATCGCCGAGATATTCCGGGAAAGACGGCGCCTGCGCATCCCAGGTCGCAAAGATCGCGCCCTTGTAGTTGCACATCTGCGCGACCTCGACGAGGCCCCAGCGAGAGCGGTCGAGCTTGGAATGATAGGCCTCGCGGAAATACGGCACGCCGACCAGCCGCCCGTCGGTGCCGTAGCTCCACCCGTGATAGGGGCAGGTGAAAACCGATGTGTTGCCCTCGTCATAGCGGCACACTTTCATGCCGCGGTGGCGGCACGAATTCAGAAAGACATGGACCGCGCCGGCGCGGTCGCGGCACAGGATCACCGCCTCCTCGCCCATGCCGGACATCACGTAGTCGCCGGGGTTGGGGATCTGGCTCGCATGGCCGACAAAGAGCCAGGCGCGGGCGAATATCCGCTCCTGCTCTTCGGCGTAGATCTCGTCGTTGACAAAGATCTCGCGGCTGATCTGCCCGGATGCGAGATCGACGAGGCCGGGGTGGTAACCGGTGGTGCGTGCCGTTCCCATGCGTACCTCCCCAGATTCACCACAAAGACACGAAGGACACGGATAGAATTGTCATCCCGGCGAAGGCCGGGATCCATCGATCAGCCGCTCGTTAGCCGGCAACCATCGATCCCGGCCTTCGCCGGGATGACAAACCAGAACTCCGTGTTCTCCGCGCCTCCGTGGTTAAAAGAAAAATGTCAGGTTTTTGCTCAGCAACACGTTCTGGTCGAGGATGATCTTGCGGCGCGCTATCCGCCAGTCGCCGTTTTCCCGCCGCAGCAAATCCTCGCGCTTGCCGACCAGAAGGTCGGTCTCGGTCGCGACCCGGTTGCGATAGATCAGAAAACGGCACTTGACGCTGACCTCGCGCGCGTCGGCGACCGAGGGCGACGCCTCGATGATTTGCACGTTCGTCACGAGGTGCGCGATGCGCGATTGCGGCTCCTCGGCCCAGTGGATGCCGGTCTGGATCTGCTTGACCCGCCGGGCCAGCGTGTCCTTGCCCTCGTCGAACCAGTTGATGTCGGTCACGCTGCGGGTGAACTCGCGCTCGCCCTCGCCGAATTTGACGTTGCGCCGCATCGGCATCCAATAGCGGATGTCGTCGGCGAGCAGCGCCAGCCACTCGTCGTGGCGGCGCTCGTCGAGCAGTTCGGCCTCGCCGTAAAGGAACTCGGCCACATCCTGCGCCAGCAGCAGGCGACTAATGCGATCGTCTCGGTCACTCATGGCGCAGCTCCGTCCCGGCCATCGCTTCCAATATGCGGGCGACGACCGGAAAGCCCTCGCCGCCCCAGCCCTGCGCCTGGGCTCGCTTGTACACATCGGAAGCGAGCGCGCCGAGCGCTGCCGGCGCCCCGACCTCGCGGGCCAGCGCGACGGCGAGGTCGATGTCCTTGGCGACGATGTCGAGCGTGCCGCCTGATGTGAAGCTGCCGTCGAACACACCGCGCGGGATGTTGGCGAAAATGCGGCTCGCGCCGGCGCTGACCGGCACTATTTGCGCCAAGACGCCGAGATCGATGCCGGCCTTGGCGGCGATCAGCATGCCCTCGATCGCGGCGATTAAATTGGTGTAGCCGAGATATTGCGTGACCAGCTTCGCCGCGCACCCGGCCCCGCTCGGCCCGACGTGGAAGACGTTGGCCGCGATTGCCTCGAACAGCGGGCGGCAATGCCCAAAATCGGCTTCGCGACCGCCGACCATCACGGTCATCCCGGGCGGACGGCCACTGACCGGCGCGTCCAGGAACGCGACATCGCGCCTTCGGGCGGCCTCCGCCACCAGCCGGATTGTCGCCGGCGCGTTGGTGGTCAGATCGATATACGTGCCGCCGCGGCGCAGCCCGGCGAGGATGCCTCGTTCGGGATCGAGAGCGGCGGCCTCGACCTCGCTCGGCCCAGGCAACGAGGTGAACACAGTTTCAGCGCCGTAGGCTGCCTCGCTTGGGCTGTCCGCGGTCGCCGCACCCTGCCCGATCAGCGCACCCATCGCGTCGGGCTTGGCGTCGTACACCGTCAGCCGGTGCCCGGCCGCCAGGAGACAGCCGGCGATCGGCGTCCCCATCGTCCCGGTGCCGACAAAGCCAATCCGCATCGCCCTGCCCCGCCCGTTATGGCGCCGCATCATCGGCGCGTCGCGGGAGCACGGCAAGGATTCAGGTGCGGGGTCGGAACCCGCCATAGAACCTGAATAGGGCGCCGTTCAACCCCCACCCCAACCCTCCCCCGCTTGCGGGGGAGGGAGCTTTCAGACGAGCGCTCCGTTAGCCCCCTCCCCCGCAAGCGGGGGAGGGTTGGGGTGGGGTTCATTCAGATCGGCCGAGCATTGCCATCAACTCGCGCCATTCGCGTGGGGAGAGGCCGCTCGCGGCTTGGTCGACCGTCTCCCCGGCGAGCATCCGGTGGACCACTACGAGCCCGCTCGCCGAAATCAGCGCCGCGTTCATGCGGTATTCGAGGAACGCGGCATGGGCCAGCGGCACCCAGCGACGTACCGTGTCGAGCATCGCCTCGGCATAGGCGCGGATCTCGTACTGCGCGTGCGGGTCGGCGCGCAGGCTGAGGAAATGCAAGAGGTTGTGCAGGTCGGTCTTCCAATACCATTGCGTATAGAAATTCAGCGACAGGTTCATCCGCGCCAATTCGCGCGCCAGCCCCGGCCAGGACGGGTCGCGCGGCGCGCCGGTCTCGTCTTCGTTGAGCAATTCGGCATAGCCCGCATAGGCGCGCTCGGCGTCGTCGCGCAGCAAATCGAGGACATGCCGCGCCGCCTCGCCTTCGAGCACGTCGCCGCGCCCCTGCCGGTTGACGCTGGCCTGCGCCGCCAAATTCTCCGGCGCCGGGATATAGAACTCGTTGTCGAGGATCGAATAGCGCGCCGAGTACTCGTTGACGTTGGCGGTGCGATGCCGGATCCACTGCCGGGCGACGAAAATCGGCAATTTCACGTGGTACTTGATCTCGCACATCTCGAACGGCGTCGTATGGCGATGGCGCATCAGATAGTTGATCAGCCCGCGATCCTCGCTGACCCGCCTGGTGCCGCGGCCGTAGGAAACCCGCGCCGCCTGCACGATCGCGCCATCGTCGCCCATATAATCGACGACCCGGACAAAGCCGTGGTCGAGCACCGGCATCACCTCGTAGAGGATCTCCTCGAGCGCCGGCACGGTGGCGCGGCGGGTCGGCCGGCTCGCGCCGCGCTCGGCGGCGATCTCCTCCTCCTGCTCCGGGGTCAGCTTCATCGCCCGATCCTCTGTATATCCGCAGTCGCTCCAGGCGATTGCGTATGCGCCCGCGGCATCCTATATCTTGCCCGTCGGGCAACCGACTATGGCGATACACGGCTTGCGGAATAAGCGTTGCGGACCCGGGGGCGGTACCCGGCGCCTCCACCAATTCCCGCCGGCCCATGACGAATTGGGCCGGCGACTATGGGGGCGAAATAGGCTCGACGCGCGTCGTAAAGGCATCACCGTCGCTCGGTATGATACCACCGTTATCGGGTCACAAACCTAGCTGCGAACGATAATTTCGCATCTGAGGCGCTTGCGGCCTAACCCTTAGCGGGGTGAAGCTAACAGGTAACTCGCGGTCCGAGGGGCACCGGGCAACAGAAGCCCCTCACTTCAGCTTGTTCGGGCGATTTGCTGTCGAGCGAGGGCCGCTGGGGGTCGGGCGAGGGGCAATGGCGCAGGATTTGTTCCATTACGACAAGATGGTCGAGCGCGCCTTGCGCGGCGTCGTGCGCGACGCTGTCAAGCGTGCGGCGAAGGAGGGCCTGCGCAGCGCCCATCATTTCTACATCGGCTTTGCCACCCAGATGCCCGGGGTCGTCATTCCCGATTCCCTGCGCGCCAGATACCCGGACGAGATGACGATCGTGCTGCAGCACCAGTACTGGGATCTGGAGGTCGGCGAGGACAGCTTTTCGGTCACGCTCAGCTTTCAAAAGCAGCCCGAGCTCCTGGTCATCCCATTTGCGGCGGTGCGCAGCTTCGCGGACCCATCGGTCAATTTCGCGCTCGAGTTCGCGACGCCCGACACGCCGCCCGCGAAGACCGCCGGGAACATGCCGGCGCCGATCGAGGCTCCGACGCAACCGGCGGAGAAAACCTCAGCCGAAGTCGTCACCCTCGACAGCTTCCGCAAACGGTAGGCCCAACATCAGTCAATTTGTCATTGCGAGCGAAGCGAAGCAATCTCGCGCCGTGGTGCTCGTCCGGGCGAGATTGCGTCGTCGCCCTATGGGCTCCTCGCAATGACACATGGGAATGGCCCGCTATCTCGGGCCGGAGGGTAGCGGCATGGAGCTGTGGAACCATTGCGAGAACCCCTACCCGTTTGTGCCCCACGAGGTGCTCGACCAGGCCGAATCGGTGCGCGCGAGCCTGCCCAACAAATATTGCGATCCCAAGGTCGCGGCGCGGCTCTATGACGAAATCTTCGACGAGTACCGGCTGTGCGACGATATCGGCATCCATATCGTCACCAACGAGCATCATTCCGGGATCAACAATCTGTGGGCGGCGAGCCCGGTCATCACCGGGGTCGTCGCGCGGATCACCCGCAACGTGCGCATCCTGACGCTCGGCACGCTGGTCACGGTGCGCCCTGACCCGGTCCGGGTCGCCGAGGAATACGCGACGATCGATGTCTTGTCGAAGGGGCGGCTCGAAATCGGCTTTGTCAAATCGGGCGCCACCGAGATGGTGTCGGGCGACGCCAACCCGATGCGCATCCGCGAGCGCGAATGGGAGGCGATCGACCTCATAGAGAAGGCGCTGGTCACCCAGGACGGGCCGTTCAGCTGGGAGGGCAAGTTCTTCACCCACCCGCACGTCAACATCTGGCCGCGCCCCTACCAGGAGCCGCGCCCCGATTTCTGGGCGGCGACATCGGACCTGCCGACCTGCGCCGAATTGGGCCGCCGCGGCTTCGTCAACACGCTGTTGTTCGGCGGCTACGACCGCACCCGCCAGGCCTTCGACGCCTACAAGGCGGCGCGCGCGGCGGCCGGTCTGGCGCCGCCCGGCGAGGACCGCCTGTCGTACATGGCGTTCGCCTATGTCGGCGACACCGACGAGGAAGGCATCCGCATCGGCCAGAAGATCGCCTGGTTCCTGACCGTCAGCATCAAGAGCGCGCCGCAATTTGCCAAGTTCCAGCCCGGCGCGGTCGTGCCCGAGATGGCGCCGCTTGCGTGGCGGGCTGGCGCCTCGCGCCGCCCGACCAATCTCGACGCCGAGGTCTTGATCGGACAGGGCCAGATGTTCGCCGGCAACCCCGACACGGTCGCCCGCCAGATCAAGGAGTTTCGCCGGCGGGTCGGCGGGGTCGGCCATATCATCATGATGACCAGGCAGGGCCTCGTGACCCACGCCGAGGCGGAGAAAAGTTTCACCCTCGCCTCGCGGGACCTGCTGCCGCAACTGCAGGACCTGCCGCCGATCGATTCCGACGAGACCGCCTGGGCGGCAAGGCGTGAAGCCGCCGCCAAATGAGTTCGGATCGGCTGCGGGCGGGGCCGCTTGAGCTTGAGGCATTGCGCCGCGGGCCGTTGGGATCCGGGGGGCGGACGATCCTGCTGGTCCACGGGGTCAACCCGGTCAGCCCCAAGGCGGGGTTTCTCGATCTCCTGGCCGAGCACGGCGAAATCGTCGCGCCGTCGCATCCCGGTTTCGGCAATTCGCCGAGGCCCGACGATTTCGACACGATGTACGACCTCGTGCATCTCTATCGCGAGTTGCTCGACGCGCTGCCCGAGAAGGTCGTGGTGATCGGCTTGTCGTTTGGCGGGTGGATCGCCGCGGAGGTGGCGGCCGGGGGGTCGGCGAAGCTCGACCGCCTGGTGCTGGTCGACCCGGTCGGCATCAAGCTGGGAGGTCGCGAGGAGCGCGACATCGTCCATTTTTTCAACACTTCCCCGGCCGAGCTGAACCGGCGCAGCTGGCACGATCCCGCCAACCGCCCCGCCGGAACCTACGGCCTGGGATGGCAGACCTGCATCGACGAGGCGATGAGCGACGAGACGATGATCGCCCTCGCGCGCAACTGGGACGCGCTGTGCCTCTATGCGTGGCGCCCGCATATGTACAACCCGCAGCTGAAGCATTGGCTGCGCCGCATATCGGTGCCGTCCCTGGTGCTGTGGGGCGCCGCCGATCGCATCGTCACGCCGGAGTACGGCCGCGCCTACAGCGCGCTGATCCCGGGCGCGCGCTTTGCGATGATCGACGAGGCCGGGCACCATCCCGAATTGGAGCAGCCGCGCGCCTTCGTCGACCACGTCGCGCGGTTCCTAAAAGAGCCGTCATTGCGAGGAGCGTAGCGACGACGCAATCTCGATGGCCGAATACAGGCGGCATGAGATTGCGTCGCTTCGCGCGCAATGACACTGAGGTTGGGTAAATGATGTTCATCATTCGCAGCGCCGGCGATTGGCCCGACCGGCCGGATGTCGAGGTGAAGCTCAGCCGCGAGACGCCGGCGACCGTCAACGACGCGGCCGGCAAGTCCGATTTCTTCTGCCTCGGCGAGCCCGATGCGATCGCGGCGTTGCGCGCGGCGGGCTGGAATGTCGTCGAATTGCGCGACGGCTATTACGAGGACGGCGCCGGCGGCGGCGTCGCGATCTGGGGCCAGGGCAAATACTGGGAGATCCGCGACACCCATTTCACCGTCAAGGAGGCTGTGGGGCCGGCCGGCCAGGCGGAAGGCGCCACCACCAACGGCGAGATCGTCAACGTCCGCCGCGCCATTTTCGGGGCGTAACACTCTCGATTGTCATCCCGGCGATAGCCGGGATCCACTTGTCCGCAGCGAGTGGTTGAACCGTGGGTCCCGGCTTTCGCCGGGACGACAATGCTGTAGACCCCGCTTGACGCCCGCTCGCAAAGGAAGATTCTGCGCCCGTCATCCGTTGGGAGTCTTGCATGAGCGACGCCGCTTTCCATGAGCTGTTTCCGCTGGGCGAGGACGATGCGTCCTATCGCAAGCTGACCGGCGACCATGTCTCGCTCGGCCAGTTCGACGGCGAGCGAATCGTCAAGGTGATGCCCGAGGCGCTGACCCTGCTGGCGCGGCAGGCCTTCGTCGATTGCCAGCATTTGCTGCGGCCGGGGCATCTGGCGCAATTGCGCGCGATCCTCGAAGACCCGGAAGCCTCGTCGAACGACAAGTTCGTCGCATCAGACCTGTTGAAGAACGCCAACATCGCGGCGGGCAAGGTCTTGCCGATGTGCCAGGACACCGGCACTGCGATCGTCATGGGCAAGAAGGGCCAGCGCGTGTGGACCGGCTGCGACGATTCGGCGGCGCTGTCCGAGGGCATCCGGCGCACCTACGTTGACACCAATTTGCGCTACAGCCAGGTGGCGCCGCTGTCGATGTATGACGAGGTCAATACCGGCGACAATCTGCCGGCCCAGATCGACCTCTATGCCGAGCCTGGCGACCAGTACAAATTCCTGTTCATCGCCAAGGGCGGCGGCTCGGCCAACAAGAGTTTCCTCTATCAGCAGACCAAAGCGGTGCTGAACCCGAAATCGCTGTTGAAATTCATCGACGACAAAATCCGCACCCTCGGCACCTCGGCCTGCCCGCCCTATCATTTGGCGATCGTGATCGGCGGCACCTCGGCCGAGATGAACCTGAAAACCGTCAAGCTGGCGAGCTGCCGCTATCTCGACACGCTGCCCGCCTCGGGCAACAAATACGGCCAGGCCTATCGCGACCGCGATTTCGAGGCCGAGGTGCTCGAACTGACCCGCGGCCTCGGCATCGGCGCGCAATTTGGGGGAAAATATTTCTGCCACGACGTGCGGGTGATCCGGCTGCCGCGGCACGGCGCGAGCCTGCCGATCGGCATCGGCGTTTCTTGCTCGGCCGACCGCCAGATTCTCGGCAAGATCACCGCCGACGGCGTGTTTCTCGAAGAATTGGAGGCCAACCCGGCGCGTTTCCTGCCGGAGATCGACGAGACGACGCTCGGCGGCGACGTTGTCCACATCGACCTGTCGCGGCCGATGGACGAGATCCTGCGCACCCTGTCGCGATATCCGGTTAAGACGCGGCTCAGCCTCAGCGGCACGCTGATCGTCGCGCGCGACATCGCGCACGCCCAATTGCAGGAGCGGCTCGACCGCGGCGAAGGCCTGCCGCAATACATGAAGGACCATCCGATCTATTACGCCGGCCCGGCCAAGACCCCGGCCGGGTACGCCTCGGGCTCGTTCGGGCCGACCACCGCCGGGCGCATGGACAGCTATGTCGGCCCGCTGATGGCGGCCGGCGGCAGCTTTATCACGCTGGCAAAGGGCAATCGCGGCCCCGAGGTGCGCGAGGCGTGCAAGAAATACGGCGGCTTCTATCTCGGCTCGGTCGGCGGGCCGGCGGCGCGTCTCGCGCAGGATTGCATCAAAAAAGTCGAGGTCCTGGAATATCCGGAGCTTGGCATGGAAGCGATCTGGCGCATCGAGATCGTCGATTTCCCGGCCTTCATCGTGGTCGACGACAAGGGCAACGATTTCTATGCCGGCCTTTCCTGACCGGGACCCGTGATTGGCACAGGAAGCTCTTTCGGACGCGCTGCTGAATGGCGAGGGCGCTGCGTGGAAGGGGTTCGTGCGCCGCCATGGCGGCCTGATCGTCGCCGCGGTGCGCGGCATCGCGCCGGTGCCGGGCGACATCGAGGATTTGACGCAGGAAGTCTTCGTCCGGCTATGCAAGGACGATTTCCGTCTGCTGCGGACCTATGACCCGGCGCGCGCCGCGCTGTCGACCTGGCTGACGATCGTCGCGCGCAGCACGGCGCGCGACGCGCTGCGCCGGCGCCGGCCGGAATCGGTGCCGATCGACGCGGTGCCCGAGGCGCAGCTCGCGGTCCCTCCGGTCGAACCGGTGCAAAAACTCAAACTGCCCGAGGCGTTGCTCTCGCCGCGCCAGCGCGAGATCCTGGCGATGCTGTACGACCGCGAAATGGACGTCGCCGACATCGCCCGGGCGCTCGGCATCGACCCGCAGACGGTGCGCAGCGCGCACCACAAGGCGATGGTCAAATTGCGGGCTCACTTCAAGGACGATCCCGACCGGCCATGACGGGCGTCCATGATCGGCGGGGAAGCCGATTCAATTTGAGCGAAATCCGCTCCAGCCGGGACCTGCGGGGATTATCTTCTTCTTTGGGTCGTACAACAGACCATGAAGAGAGAGCGGTAATGCGAGGCGAGGGTATCGGCCGCCAGGCGCCGACCGGAATCCCGGACGGCGAGCTGTGGCGGCGCAGCCGAACGATCGACGCGCCGGAGGACGACGCCGCGCGCTATCTCGATTTCGCGGGCTTTGCCGACGGGGTGCTCGATCCCGACGACCGCGAACGGATCGCCGAGTGGCTCGCCCGCGACCAGGATCCGATGGTTCAGGAGGCCCTGGCCGACATCGCGGCGGCGCGCGCTTTCGGCGCCGCGCAGTTCGAGGCCGTGTCCGAGACGATCCTCGCGCGCGCCGATCCGCTGATCGGCGACGGCGAGCCGCAATCGGCCACGATCGTCGCGTTCCGCCCAAAAAACCGCGCGAGAACCGGTTTTTCGGCGATGGCCAGATCGGGGGCCGAGTGGGGCAGCCTCGCCGCAGCGATGGCCATGGCGAGCTGGCTCGGCTTTGCGCTCGGCATGGATATTTCGGGTTCCGTCTCCCAGGGCGGCCGAGCTGGCGAGGACGGTTTCCTGAACGAATTGCTGGATCCATCCGCCGGCCTCCTGCGCGACCCGTCCGACGGTGCCTGAGGTGAGCATGGCGTCCGCCGGGACGACGCGCGCGGCAGGCGACTGGCCGCGCCGGCGCCTCGCGCTCGCGATCCTCGCGGTCTCGGTGGCATTGAACGTGTTCTTCATCGCCGGCGCCCTGTGGACCGGAGTTCGCCCGCAGCCAACCCGGCCAGGCATCGAGCAGCGCTATCAGCGCATCGCGGCTGAACTCGAGCTCGACCCCCGGCAGCGGGCCGGCTTCGATAAATTCATCGCCGCGATGCGAGGCCGCAGCGAGCGGATGCAACAACTGATCGCGCCGCTGACCGGCGCCGCCTGGGAAGAGATCGCCAAGCCCGAGGCGGACACGGCGCAAGCGTTGCGCCTGTTCGACGAGGCCGCCGAGAAGCGGCGCGTGCTTCAGCACGAATCGATGGCTCAAACCGTCGAGTTCATGACGCTGCTGACGCCCGCCCAGCGCATCAAATTTGTCGCGCTGGCGCGTGAGCGGCGGGGGTCATGGCGACAGCCGCCCGCGCAGAACCGCTGATTTCTCTCGACGACGGTGGCCACAACCACCTGCCACGATCTGGGGCGTCGCTTCGAGCAAGCGACCGGGCGATCGGCTAAAGGGCGCGGCAAAAATGCTATGTCAGCCCCGATCACGAATGGCTCCTCGTTCCGCATCCGCCATGCACCCTCTCTCCGACCCGCTCCGCGCGGTTGCCGCCTGTCTGCTCATCGCTGCCGGATTCGGCGTTGCCGTGGAAGCGGCGCTGGCCCAATCGATTCCGATCGAGCGCCGGATCGCGCATCCCAACAGCGCCTCGATCCTGCTGAAGACGCTCGAGGCACGGTCCGATTCGATCGTTTTATCGGCTATTATCGCGAATCCTACCGATCGTGAATTGCGCCTCAATCGCGGGCGCAGCCTGGTGCTCGCAGATCCGGCGCGGGGGCTCTATCGCCTCAACCCGCCGCTCGATAACCCCGAATTGCGCATTCCGGCGCGCAGCGAACTGGCCGCCACCCTGGTTTTTATCGGGCCACCCGCGCCGGCCGCGCCGCATCTCGGGCTGTTGAGCAACGAGGGGATCGGGACGACCGACAATCCGCACGACGATGCGCCGGTATTCCGAACCCGGCTCCCGATCCCGGACCGGTCCGGCGGCGACGAGGTCCAGGCAAACCACCCGAACGGCGCGGCGCTGCTGGTGCGGCGCGTGATCGCAGGCGCGAACGCGTGCGTCGTTTCGCTGCGCGCAACGAATGGCAACGATCGTTCGATCGCACTCAACCGGGATGGCAGCCTCGTGTTGAGCGATGCTCGGGGCGGTGCGGCACCGATCAAGGCGCCGGCCGAGAATTTGGCGCTGGTGGTGCCCCCCGGCGATCGACTCGACGCCGAATTGGTTTTCGATTGCCGGACGCTCGACGCCAGCGGACCGCTGACCCTCACCACCAATCGCGGCACCGCCGGGACGACCGACAATCCCTATGAGACGCTGCCGGTTTTCGCGCTCCCGCTACGGGCGGCGCGCCTGCCCGACGGTGCGATGGCGCCGACCGTTTCGCGCGCCTCGGTCGCGCCGATCGCGCGCTCCCAGCTCGCGCCGCCGACAATTGTTGCCGCTGCCGTCGCCGATCCTGCCCCGGGCTTGCCGCCGGCCGCTCCGATCGCCCCGCCGGTCAATCCACCTCCCATTTCGGTCGCGCCGGCGCCGGCGCCGGTTACCCCGCCAGCGAACCGGCCTTCAACCCCCCTCCCGACTAGCGTCCCGACCAGCGTCCCGCAACTCGAAGCCGCGCTGCGCGCCACCAAAAGCGATCGCGGTCTCGTCATCGTCCTGCCGGCGGACAAACTGTTCGGACCGGGGCTCGACACGCTCGACGAGGCGGCCGAGCCGCTGCTGTCAACGCTCGCGACGCTGATCGCGACAACCCAACCCCGTCAGGTCATCGTCGCCGGACACACCGACTCCTCGGGCAATGACGACGAAAATCTGGCGCTGTCCGAGCGGCGAGCACGTGCCGTTGCCGCCTGGCTCGCCGCCCGTGTGCCCAAACCCCGCCCGCGCTTTGTCGAAAGCGCCTTTGGCCGTACCCGTCCGGTGGCGCCGAACCATCAGGCGGACGGCTCGGCCAACGCGCAGGGGCGCGAGCGCAACCGCCGGATCGAGATCATTCTGCGCCGCTGATCGTTGGGCGCCGCTGATTATTTGGTGCCGAACAGCCGGTCGCCGGCGTCACCGAGCCCCGGCAGAATATAGCCATGCTCGTTGAGGCAACGGTCGACGCAAGCGGTCACGATCGCCACCTCGGGAAAGACGCGGTGCAGCTGTTCGATCCCCTCCGGCGCGGCGACCAGACAGACGAACTTGATCGAGCGCGCACGCAATTCAACGAGGCGCGAGATTGCCGCGACCGCCGAATTCCCGGTCGCCAGCATCGGGTCGACCAGGATGACGTCGCGCTCGGCGAGGTCCTCCGGGAGCTTCAGGTAATATTCGACCGCTCCGAGGGTGCGCGGCTCGCGATAGATCCCGATATGGCCGACCCGCGCCGACGGCACGAGATCGAGCATACCGTCGAGAATGCCGTTGCCGGCGCGCAGGATCGACACGAGACACAGTTTCTTGCCGGCCAGCACCGGCACGCGGGCCGGTTCGAGCGGCGTCACGATCTCGGTCATTTCGAGCGCGAGGTCCCGGGTCGCCTCGTAGCCGAGCAACAGGCTGACCTCGCGCATCAGGCGGCGGAATTTCGACGTGCTGGTGTCCGCGGCACGCATCAGCGACAGCTTGTGCTGGACCAACGGATGATCGACGAGAGTGACCGATCCAGGTGCGCGGGGGGACGAGGCGTTGTGCATGGCGCATTGTCCTCAAAGGAAGGGTGGACAGAAGATTACCCGCAAGACGATCGTGCGTCCTTCGAGACGGCGCTTTGCGCCTCCTCAGGATGAGGTTATGTTATTGATAAAATGAAGACAAACCCTCATCCTGAGGAGCCCGCATAGCGGGCATCTCGAAGGACGCACGGCATTGATCCAGCCGAGCTCTTAGAAGAGGGTGCCGTCGCTGGCGATCGTGAGCGGCGGTCCGCCATCCGGCCGGCGCTCGGCGGCGATCTCGCGGCCGGCGGCCCAGCTGCCGCCTTCGAGGACCCGGGCGAGCGGAAAGCTCGCGGCGTCGCGGCCGAATCGGTGACGCACCCGCTCCGCGAGGCGGTCGAGCAGCGCCACCGTCAGCGCCCGCCACTCGACGACCGGCTCGCTGAACGGATCGAGCGCGCGGCGCGCCAAATCATCATCGCGGGCGACGATCGCGCCGCAATCGAGGAACAGCCCGCCATTGCGGTATTCGGCGAGGCCGGTCAGCCCGTCCAACCCGGTGACGGTGAAACCGGCATCGGCGAGCGGCTCGATCAGCGAATAGACCAGCCACTGGCTGAGCTTGTGAAACGGGACGACGCCGTCGCCGGCGATCGCGCCATGCCGCCCGCAATCGCCAAGCGGTACGCCGCCGAGGGTTAGCCGACCGGGCCAGATCGGCCCGAGCGCCTGCAGCACCAGCTTCAGAATATCCGGTGCCGGCAGATTGGCGCGGAAGGGCAGCCAGAAATCATGGAGATTGCCGAGCCGGGCCGGCGACCCGAACAATTCGGGCAACCCGGCCGCCACCTCGCCGAGGCGCCGCAGCAGCCCTGCCCTGCCGTCCAGCCCGGCGAGCGGATTGTCCGGCCCGTGCTGCAAAGCCTCGCCCAGCCGCTCGGCCGTCAGCGCCGCGAGCGCCGCCGCATCGGCGCGCCACGGCCGGCCCGGATCGGCCGAAAACACTCCGGCCTGCATCGCCCTGAGACTGGCGACCGCCAGCCCCTCGGAGCGCGCCAGCACCCGCCCGGTCGCTTCTTCGCGATAGGTCCAGCGCGCGCCGGCGCCGGCATCGAGCAGCACCGAGACGATCGCGAGGTCGAGCCGCGCCCGCGCCGTTTCCGCCCGGTCGGCGCCGGGTGCGACCAGTCGCGCGCGCGCGAAGCCGTCCCCATCGAAATGTCGCCAACGGCTATGGAACGGCACGGCGAGATCGGGATAACGCCGCCGCGTCACCGCGACCACGCGATCGACCGCATCGTCAAGCCGCTCGGGGACAATCCGAAAATGCCGCGTCTCGCCGCGCTCGGCCGCGGCGAGCACGACAGCGCAACGCTCGCGCACGGCGGCGGAGCTAAGCAGATATTCGCCCGAACCAGTAGACGACATGTCTCAAACCACAACGACCTTGTCATACCGGCGAAGGCCGGTATCCACGGCCGAAGTGGTACCGGCCTTCGAGGCTGTAATCAAATTGCCGATGGCTGGATAGACGCCGTGCGTCTCGAAGGACGCAAATTGCCGATGCAGCGCTATCGGCGATTTGCCGACAACCTCCTTCGCCGGTATGACAAGGTCGTTGGCATGGGCTGATTCATGCCGCGAGCTTCGGGCAGATAACTCTCCCCAGCGTTGCGGGAGCGGCTGGATCACGCGTCCAGGCTGCGCCCTTTGGTGCGGCGCAATTTGGCGCGGCCCGGCACGCCGGAAGGGGCGAAATAGCCCGCGGCCTTCTTCGCCGCGATCTCGACCTGGGCATCGAGCGGGACCAGCCCCTCGGGGATCGCCACCTGTTCGACCACCTCGATCCCCTGCCCGCGCAGCGCCTCGTGCTTGATGTTCGACATCGATACAGAGCGGTCGATGCGCCTGATGCCGAGCCAGTGGAACACATCGGGCATCAGCTCCTGAAAGCGCATGTCCTCGACGCCGGCGACGCATTCGGTGCGGCGGAAATAGGTCTCGGCGCGGTCGCCGCCGGCTTGGCGCTTCCGCGCGTTATAGACCAGGAACTTGGTCACCTCGCCCAGCGCGCGCCCCTCCTTGCGGTTGTAGACGACGAGGCCGACACCGCCCCGCTGCGCCGTCACCGCGCAGATTTCGACACCGTGCACGAGGTAGGGCCGGCAGGTGCAGATATCCGAGCCGAACACATCCGAGCCGTTGCATTCGTCATGCACCCGGCAGGCAATCGCCGTGTCGGGCCTGCCGAGGCGGTCGAGATCGCCGAACAGATATACGCTGGTGCCGCCGATCGGGGGCAGGAACAATTCGATATCCGGCCGGGTCACCAGTTCGGAGAACATGCCGCCGGTTTCCTCGAACAGCCGGCGCCGCAGCAGGGATTCGGCGACGCCGAACCGGGCGGCGATCCCGGGCAGGTGCCAGACCGGGTCGATCGCTATCTTGGTGACGCGGACCTCGCCGCTCTGCAGTACGACACGGCCGTCGGGGATGATGTCGCCGGAATCGATGCGCTGGCGGATTTCCGGCAGGTCGATATGCGCGGTGGCGATCGCGATCGTCGGGCGGACGTCGATCCCGGCGCGGATTTGTTCGGCGAATACTTCGCCCACCAGATGGCCGTACGGGTCGAGCGAGACGATCCTGCCCGGCTCGCTCCATTGCGGCCAGGGACCGACCAGGGCGACCGGCGCGGTATCGGTCAGGTCGGGGCGGTGACCGGCCGCCAGTGCTCCGGTCGCCACGGCGAGCGCGCGATAGATGGCGTAGGAACCGCTATGCGAGCCGATCGCGGTGCGGTGGCGCGGCTCGGCCGGGCTGGCGACGACCGGGCCGCGCAGCGCCGCGCTTGCCGCCGCCCAGCACAGCGGCACCGCGCCCGTTCCGGCGCCGCCCGGATGGGTGGTCAACCGAATGTGCCGTGGGATAAGTTGCTCCATCACCACCCGCAAGAAACAATTCCGCAATTTGCGAGAGTATCGATATCGCCCTTCGCCAGCAATCGTCGCGACGGCATTCGAAAACGAGTAGCCAGCACGGCCGACCTCGCCTTGCCTGATGCGACAACACAAACCGCGCGTCATGCGATAATAATGCCGGGTAGGTTTCTATCGGGAAGGCTGCCATGGCCGAGGCGCTCACAACCGCGGCGCGGCTCGACACGCGCAAATTTCAGGATCCGCTGGTGACCGTCAGCGGCGAGCGACGGGCGCGGATCGCGCTCAAATCGCTCGACACGCTGTGGTTTAACACCGGAACCGTGTGTAATCTGACGTGCCGGCACTGCTACATCGAATCGTCGCCGAGCAATGACCGGCTCGTCTATCTAAGCGTCGCGGAAGTTGCCGAATACCTCGACGAGATCGACACGCTGCGGCTCGGCGCGCAAGTGATCGGCTTCACCGGCGGCGAGCCGTTTATCAACCCGGCGCTTCCTTCGATGCTCGAACTCGTGCTGGCGCGCGGCTTCACGGCGCTCGTGCTGACCAATGCGATGAAGCCGATGCACAAGATGAAGCCGGCGCTGCTCGCGCTGCGCACACGGTTTGGCGAGCGTCTCAGGATACGCGTCTCGCTCGATCATTACGGGCGTGCGGTGCACGAGGCCGAGCGCGGCCGGCGCAGCTGGCAACCGACCATCGATGGGCTGCTGTGGCTCGCAGACAACGATTTTGCCTTGTCGGTCGCGACGAGGCAGCTCTCGGGCGAGCCGGAAGCGGCGATCCGGCGCGGCTTTGCGCTCTTGTTCGAGCGACTCGGCATCGCGCTTGACGCCGATGACCCGGGTGCGCTGACGGTCTTTCCCGAAATGGATGCGGATTCGGACGTGCCCGAGATCACCGAGGCGTGCTGGGGCATCCTCGGCAAGTCGCCCGACAGCGTGATGTGCGCCAGTTCGCGCATGGTCGTCAAATTCAAGGGGGCGGCGCGGCCTACCGTGATCGCCTGCACCCTCTTGCCCTACGACCCGCGTTTCGATCTCGGCCCGACCCTGGCCGGCGCGACGGGGCCGGTGTCGCTCAACCACCCGCATTGCGCCAAATTCTGCGTGCTTGGCGGCGGCGCCTGCAGCCGGGGATGATGTCGCGAAAAAACAAGTGGACTTTCAACGCCGGTTCGCTGTTCTGAGAGCAGAACCGATGATTTAGATGGGAGAGTGCGATGCGATCGTTCGGCGCGATAGGCGCGGCGTTGCTGATTGCGTGTGCGATGTCGTCGACGCCGAGCCGAGCCGACGGTCCGGCCCCGACCCCGGCCGTATCCCGGTCGGCCGCGCCGGGCTGCAAATGCCCGCAGGTCAAGCAGCGCCGTGTCGTGCGCGTGCATCGTCACGTGCGGCGCCACCGACACGTCGCGTTTCTGCCGCCGCCGGCCGTTATCGCGCCGGTCTATTACAACACCGGCATCCCGAGCCCGTACGACAGCGCCTATGACCGCGCGATGGTTCTGCATTTCCGCAGCCCGCCGGTCAGCGGGCTCTACCAGCCGGAGATGGGCTGGCCGCCGACGCCGCCGGTGCGCGGCATCCAGCCCTACCGGGTGCAGGCCGGCGGGCCGCTACTGCAGTACGACGGAATGATCGGCGAATACGTTCGGCTCGCGCACGACGACCCGGCTCAAGCCGTGATGGTCGTCGCCCACCCCGTCCACCACTGACGTCGGAGGGTCGGGTTCGACTATTCGCGGCGGCCGGGCGATGCCAGACCGCGCCGCGATGGCGTGCCGTCAGTTTCGGCCGATGGTGATGGGTCCGCCTAAACCGTCGGCATTGGTATAGCTGCCGCCGCACGTCTTGGTCGGTCCGCTGATGACGCAGTCGATGACGAAACTTTGGCAGTTGCCCCCCGATGATGCGATGTTCAAATTCAGGTGGACAGTCGCGCCCAGGAAGGTCCCGTCCACCTCGTACGACCCGACGCCCGCGCAGGCGACCGCCGTGCCCGAGATGCTGCCGCTCTTCGGGCGGCCGCCGGTCGTCGTGGCCGTGAGCTGGTAGGTGTCTCCGTAATTGTCGACGAGGCTCAACGGACCGATGTCGGCAAGCGACACCGGGTTGGAATTTCCCTTGCCGACGCCCGGGCCATCCGCAGCGAAAGCGGAGAACGCCAACCCCATTGCCGCGATAGCGGAGATGCTCAAACCTTTCAATGTCATGATCTTCTCCCCTATGTCTGTGTCTTATGTTAGCCACATTCCTGGTTTTCCGGTTCTTTGAATATGATGTTGAGTCTCACCGGGAAGCCTCGCAACAAAATTCGCTGGCGACTTACGCCTGCGCCCCCCTGGCCGGGTCGACGATTAGCCCGGGTCGCCGGTGTCGGGGGTCAGGCCGGCGCTCTTGATGCCGTGGACCGCGCAGGTCTCGTCCTTGTCCGAGGTGTCGCCGCTGATCCCGACCGAGCCGATAATCTCCCCTGGTATCTCCCCCGCCCCGTCGCGGATCAACACGCCGCCCGGCACCGGCACGATGCGCCCGCCCGACGCGACGCTCAGAGCCTGCATGAACCCGCCGCCGCCGGCGGCCATCCGGCGGGCGAATTCGCGCCCGCCAAAGCCCATGCCGAGCGTGCCCCAGGCCTTGCCCATCGCGATCTCGGGCCGCAGCAGGCTGGAGCGGTCCTCGCGCTTCATCGCCTTCAGCTGGCCGCCGGCATCGAGCACCACGACGGTCAGCGGCTGCAATTTCAACTCGCGCCCTTTGGCGAGCGCCTGGTCGACGATCTTCGAGGCCTGGTCGAGGGTCAGTACGGTCATATCGATGATCTCCTCATTTGAGATGATGCATTGCCCGCCAGACGCGCTGCGGGGTCGCCGGCATGTCGATGTCCGGCGCTTCGGGCAGCGCGTCGGCCACCGCGTTGAGGATTGCGGCGAGCGAGGCGGTGGTGCCGGCCTCGCCCACGCCCTTGACGCCGAGCGGGTTGCTGAGGCACGGCGTCGGGCGCATTTCGCTGACGATGTCCGGCAGATCGTCAGCCCGCGGCATCGCGTAATCCATTAACGAACCGGCGAGCAATTGACCGTTCGCCGGGTCGTAGATGCCGCTTTCGAGCAGCGCCTGGCCGACCCCCTGCGCGACGCCGCCCTGGACCTGACCCTCGACCAGCACCGGCTGCAATACCCGGCCGCAATCGTCGATGGCGAGATAGGAAGCCAGCGTCACCTGCCCGGTATCGGGATCGATCTCGATTTCAGCGACATGAACCCCGTTCGGAAACGACGGCGGCACGTCGGCGGTGCGCCGCGTGTCGAGATCCTCGGGGATCGCCCCTTCGCGGGCCAGCACGCGGGCGCGTTCGGCCAATTCAAAGAGCGCGATGCGGCGGTCGGTGCCGGCGATCTCGAAGATGCCGTCGCGATAGGCGATATCGGCTTCCGCCGCTTCGAGGATATGGGCCGCGACCCGCCTGCCCTTCTCGATGACCGCGTCGATCGTCGCGAAGACGGCGGTACCGACCGACATCGTCGAGCGCGAGGCGACCGCCCCGGCACTGGGCACGCCATCGTCGCTGTCGCCGTGCTCGACCTGGACCTGATTCACCGGGATGCCGAGACGCTCGGCGGCGAGCCTTCGATACAGGGTCCGATGGCCCTGCCCGCTCGCCTGCACCCCGATTGCCAGCAGCAACTTGCTTTCGCCCGGCAGGCCGCCCGGAAACCCAATCGCAGCGCCCTCACCGGGCTGCCCGCCGGCGATTTCGAGAAAGCACGAGATTCCGAGCCCGCGCCGCTTCCCAATTTTTTTTGACGCCTCGGCACGGGACGAAAACCCGGCGACGTCGGCCCGTTCCAGTGCGCTCTCGAACAGACCGGGGAAATCGCCGCTGTCATAAACCGTACCCATCGGCGTCTTGTAGGGCATGCGGTCGGGCGCGATCAAATTGCGCCGGCGCAGCGCGAGACGATCGATGCCGGTGACCCGCGCCGCCGCGTCGACCAGCCGCTCGACACAGTAATTCGCCTCGGGACGGCCGGCCCCCCGATAGGGTCCGGTCGGCACGGTATTGGTAAAGAGGCAGCGGATGCGCAGCCCGATCTGCGCGATGTCGTACATCAAGGGCAGACAGCGCGCGAAATTCGCGGTCGCGATAAAGGCGGCGTGCGAGGTCTGGTAGGCGCCCATATTGGCCAGCACGTCGATGTCGAGCGCCAGAAACCGCCCGCTTTCGTCAAGCGCCAGCGCCGCCTCGATGATTGTGTCGCGCGCCTGGTTGTCGGTCACGAAACCCTCGGACCGGGTCCCCAGCCAGCGCACCTTCCGCCCGATCCGCCGCGCCGCGACCAGCAGCGCCGGGTATTCGGGATAGCCCGAAGTCCGCATCCCGAAGGCGCCGCCGACATCGCCGCTCAACACCCGCACCCGCTCGGGCGCGACGCCGAGGCATTGCGCGAGGTGCTGGCGCAGCACAAAGG
This sequence comes from Rhizobium sp. Q54, assembly GCA_945861155.1. GTDB lineage: Bacteria > Pseudomonadota > Alphaproteobacteria > ATCC43930 > CGMCC-115725 > DATARH01. The sequence continues at coordinate 5,548 of CAMATN010000016.1, read as the reverse complement.
CGCTCTGCGACGCGCAGGAAAGGATGAACCGGTCGGTCTCGGCATCGTAGCGGGCGAGCGCGCCGCGCGGCTCGATCGGCGCCATGACGATGCGCTGGTTGACGAGGCGCACCCGCGCGACATGGGCGGCGCCGGCGAAGATTCGCTCGCGCTGTTCGCGGTCCGGGTCGGCACCGGCCAACCCGTGCCAATCGAGCGCGATATTGCCCGGCGCCTCGGGCCAGATCTGCGGCGCCTCCGGCCGCGCGGCAAGGGCGGTGTCGGTGACCGGGTCGCGCGGCTCGTAGTCGACGGCGACAAGTTCGGCGGCGTCGCGCGCGATCGCCTCGCTGTCGGCGACGACGAGCGCCACCGGGTCGCCGACATGGCGCACGGTGTCGCCGGCCAGCGCCGGGCGGTGCGGCACGATCATGCCGGCGCCGTTCGGCACCGGCGCGGCAATGGTCACGTTGCCGACCCCTTCCCGCGCCATGTCGTCGCTGGTCAAGATCGCGAGCACGCCGGGCATCGCCCGCGCCGCCGCGGTGTCGATCGCGCGGATCGCGGCAAACGCGTGCGGCGAGCGGACAAAGACGCCATACGCCTCGCCGGCCATCCGTTCATCGTCGCAAAAGCGGCCCGCGCCGGTCAGCAACCGCCGATCCTCATCCCGCGGCTCGAATGGCAGGCTCATCGGCCATCGCCCCCTATCCCACATTCGGCTGATTCCTAATTGAGCCATTACGGGGAAGCGAGCAATTTGAATGTCCTCCCGGCGAAAGCCGAACTGTGCGGTGAGCAGTCGATTCAGGGGCTCGCCTTCTTTTTTCGGCGTGCTGTTCGTCGCAAGGCGAATACGCGTCGCGATCTCCGTCGCAAATTGCAAAAATCCCCGGCGATTTTCACAAAATCCTAAGTAAATCCCGGTTTACTAGCCTCGTTTTCCAGGCCAACGGGCTGGCACGCCGCTTGAGGATGAAGCCTCACCGGCAGTTCGGCCGATCATGGATTTGCGGAGAGAACTATGAAGCTTCGCTATAAGGTGTTGCTTGGCACGGCGGCGGTCGCGTTCGCCACGGCGGCGAGTTTTCCCAACGAGCTCGGCGCATTTTACCTCGGCCCGACCAGCTGGCAGCAGCGCGAGGCGCTGTCGGCATGCCAGCAGACCAATTCGACCTTCGTGCGCTTCCTGGCGAGCGACCGCGAGAATTGCTTCAGCCGGATGCGCAATGCGGCCGGCGCCGGGACCGGGCTGTGGAGCCGCCACGATCGCAGCCACGGGCAGATCGCCCAAGGCCAACCGGTCGCCCCCGGCCAAATGGCGCAAGGTCAAATGGCGCAAGGTGAAATGGCGGGCCAACCTGTCCACACGGTCCGTTGACGCCGGCGGGCACCGGAACTCGCCGAATTAGAACTCGCCCAACTAGAACTCGACCGAGAACCCGCCATCGACCGGGATCGCCGCGCCGGTCACGAAATCGGATGCCGGCGCCGCGAGGAATACCGCGATGCCGGTCAAGTCGTCGGGCACGCCCCATCGCCCGGCAGGGGTGCGGCGCAGCACGCGTTCGTGCAATCCCGGCATCTCGCGCCGGGCATTCTGCGTCAGCTCGGTGTCGATCCACCCCGGCAGCACCACGTTGACCTGAATGTTGTCCTTGGCCCAGGCGGTCGCGAGCGACTTGGTCAGCTGCACGATGGCGCCCTTGCTGGCCGAATAGGCCGCGGCATAGGCAGCCCCGAAAATCGAATACATCGAGCCGATATTGATGATCTTGCCGCCGCCGCCCTGCTTCATCGGCGCATAAGCCGCCTGGGTGCAGGCAAAGACGCCCGTCAGATTGGTGTCGAGCACCGCCTGCCATTCCGCGATCGCGTAATCCTGCGGCGCCTTGCGGATCGACATGCCGGCGTTGTTGACCAGGATGTCGAGCCGCCCGAAACGATCGACCGCCTGCCGCACCATGTCGCCGCATGAAGCCGGGTCGGCGACGTCGAGCGGCACGAACGCGCTCGTCGCGCCGATGGCGGCGAGCGCGGCGACTGCGGCCTCCGATTTCTCAGGGTTGCGCGCGGCGATGACGACCGTCGCGCCCGAAGCGGCGAGGCCGCGGGCCATGCCGAGCCCGATCCCGCCATTGCCGCCGGTCACGATCGCGACGCGCCCGGAAAGATCAAAAATTCTCATGTCATGACCGCCGGCCGCCGCTGTCCGCGCTTCGCGATCAGAACACCCGAGCGGATCCGACGCAAGGCACGAAAGGCGAGACGCTATGTAAGGCCAATCCTAACGGTTTCTCAAACCCGGCGGGGTCTTGCCCTTGCCCCAGCCCGTTTTCTGACCATTTTTCCAGCCGGGGGGCCGCTTGCCGGTCCAGCCTTCCTTTTGTCCCTGCCTGAAGCCGGAGGGCATGGCGGACCTGCCGGAATGACCGGCGCCGAACCCGTCACGTCCGCCGAACCCATCGCGTCCGCCACCACCGCCACCGCCGCGCGCGAAAGCCGGCGCCGTCATGCCGATCGCGATAATGCCCGCGAGCGCCGCCGCATAGACCAGTCCTTTACGCATGTCGCTGCCTTTCCGATCGTTGTTCTTGCCCCACAAAACGAACAGCGGAACCGCTCTGTTCCCGTCGCCCGGTCAGCGCCGCCGGATCAGCCGGGCGCCCGGCCCGGACCGACCAGGGTCGCGCCGCCATCGACGACCAGCGTCTGTCCTGTGATGTAGCGGGCCTCATTCGACAACAGAAAACGCACGGCATGGCCGATGTCCCAGCCGACACCCTCGATCCCGAGCACCGATGCCTGACGGCGCGCCTCGCGCCCGGCAGCGGACATCTGCCTGGTGTACATGCGGGGCGTGTAGACCGGGCCGGGCGCGACGCAGTTGACCCGGATGCCGTCGGGGCCGTGATCGACCGCCATCGCCCGGGTCAACGCGATGACCGCGCCCTTCGAGGTCGAATAGGCGGTCAGCCCGCGCGGCCGCAACGCCGAGATCGACGACACGTTGACGATCGCGCCGCCGCCCGCGGTCTCGATCATCGCCGGGATCGCGAAGCGCGACACGAGAAACATGCTGTCGACATTGACCTGCATGACCCGGCGCCAATCCTCGACCGGCGTGTCGACGACGCTGCCGCGCGCCCCGATCCCGACATTGTTGTCCAGCAGATCCAGCCGGCCGAACCGGGCGAGCGCGGCGTCGACGATGGCCCGGCATTGCCCCTCGTCGATCACATCCGCGACAAACGCCGCGGCGGTGCCGCCCTCTTGCGCGATCATCGCCACGGTCTGCGCGGCGGCCTCGGCCACGATGTCGACGACCAGCACGCTTGCCCCGGCGCGCGCCAGCAGCATCGCCGCGGCGCGGCCATTGCCGATGCCGTCATCGGGCGCGCCGCCGCCGGTGACGATCGCCACCTTGCCGCTGAGGCCGAGATCGTCCGCGCGGGTGGATGGGGCATCGCTCATGATCGTCCTCCAAATGGAAGGCGTCACGATAGCGAGGCGCCAATGGCAGCGCCACCCAGGCCGCCGGCTGAGCCCGGCGCTGTGTTGTTCCCTAGCGCTTCGATCTCGCCTATATCAATCGCATGACGGTTGCCTTCGATACCTTGAAGCTCGCCCGCAGGCTGGAGGCTGCCGGATTCTCGACGAAGCAGGCCCAGGATACCGCGGAAGCGCTTGCCGAGACGCTCACCGCGAACCTGGCCAGCCAGGCCGATATCCAGGCGGTCCGTAGCGAAATTCGCGAGCTTGCGGTGCAGCTGCGCGCGGAAATGCGCGAGGTGGAACTTCGGCTCCGCGCCGAGATGGCGGGTCTGCGCACCGAGATGCAAGCCATGCGCGCGGAGTTGATCAAATGGGCAGTGGGCATTGGCGTCGCCGCCGTGTTCGCGATCGGTGGCATGATCCTGACAGCGGTGATCGCGATATTGCGAGCGCTCCCCCACAGCTGAAATTCGGGATCGAGGTGCGCCGCCGGTCATTCATTCGCGTCGCCGCCGGGTTTGGCGCGGTCGCGATCACGGGGGTTGGCCGCGCGCAGCCGCGCCCGATCCTGGTCTTCGCCGCGGCGAGCCTCAAGAATGCGCTCGACGCGGTCGCCGAAAAATGGCGCGGCGAGACCGGCAAGCGAGTGACGATCTCCTATGCAGCGAGCTCGATCCTCGCGAAGCAGGTCGAGAATGGGGCGCCGGCCGATCTGTTCATCTCGGCGGACCGCGAGTGGATGGATTACCTTCAAGAGCGCAGGCTGATCGACCCGGCGACGCGCGTCGACATGTTCGGCAACACCCTCGTGCTGGTCGCGCCGGCGGACAGCACGGCAAACATCGCGATCGCTCCCGATTTTCCGCTCGCCGCGCTGCTCGGCGACGGGCGCCTCGCGATGGCCGACCCCGCCGGCGTGCCGGCCGGGCGCTACGGCAAGGCGGCGCTGACCACGCTCGGCGTGTGGCCCGACATCGCCGGCCGCATCGCCGCAGCGGAGAATGTCCGCGCCGCGCTGGTGCTGGTCGCGCGCGGCGAGGCGCCGTTCGGCATCGTGTACCGGACCGATGCCGCCGTCGAACCCGGGGTCAAGATCATCGGGATTTTTCCGCCCGACACTCATCCGCCGATCGTCTATCCGCTCGCATTGACGGCGACCGCCAGCCCCGACGCCCCGGCCTTCGCCGCCTACCTGCGTGGACCCGCTGCCCGCGCGGTGTTCGAGGCGCAGGGCTTTGCCGTGCTCGACACCGCCCGGTGACCGCGCTCCTCGACTTTTCGCCGGAGGAGATGGTCGCGATCCGGCTGTCGCTGTGGATCGCGTTCTGGGCGATGCTGTGCAGCCTGCCGCTCGGGTTAGGCGTCGCGCTGTTGCTGGCGCGAGGGCGGTTCTGGGGCAAGTCGCTGCTCAATGTGCTGGTGCACCTGCCGCTGGTGTTGCCGCCGGTCGTCACCGGCTATGTGCTGCTGCTGTTGTTCGGCCGCAAAGGGCCGATCGGGCGGCTGCTCGAACAGGGAATGGGGATCGTCCTGGCGTTCCGCTGGACCGGCGCGGCGCTGGCGTGCGCGGTGATGGGGTTTCCGCTGCTGGTGCGCTCGATCCGCCTGTCGCTCGACGCGGTCGACCGCCGGCTCGAAGACGCCGCCGGCACGCTCGGCGCCAGCACGATGTGGGTGTTCCTGACGATCACACTGCCGCTGATCCTGCCCGGCATCGTCGCCGGCATGATCCTGTCCTTTGCCCGCGCGCTCGGCGAGTTCGGCGCGACGATCACCTTCGTCTCGAACATCCCCGGCGAAACGCAGACGATACCGACCGCGATCTATTTCCTGGTCCAGGAGCCGGGCGGCGATTTGGCGGCGCTGCGCCTGACCCTCGTATCGATCGCGATCTCGATGGCCGCCTTGTTCGCCTCCGAGGCGCTGAGCGCGCGCGCGACCCGCCGGACGCTCGGGCTCTGACATGCTCAGCGTCAGGGTCGCGCATCGCCTCGGCGGCTTCACCCTCGACGCCGCCTTCGACAGCCCCGGCGGCCTGACCGCCCTGTTCGGCCGCTCGGGCTCGGGCAAGACC
>CAMATN010000015.1 GCA_945861155.1 Rhizobium sp. Q54 | reverse complement strand
ACGCGAAAACCGCCCCTCAGGGGGTCACTATTGCCCGCGAATTTACACCGCCGGGGCGCATCCCGGTCGGCGCATCAACCACGGCGTCGAGCACCTCGTATTCGACCGTCACCGACGCCGCGAAATCCTCCGCCGCGGCGCGGGTCGGCGCGACGCAGGCGGCGATCGCCTCGCCGACATAGCGCACCTTGTCGGTGGCGAGCGGCGGCCAGGCCGGCGATTTGACCCCGGTCGCGTGCGATACGACGCGGATCGGCCCCATGCGCGGCAGGTCGGCGGCGGTGAACACGCTGCCGCGCGCTGCGGGCGGGACGGTAATCGAGCGGATGCGGGCATGGGCATGCGGGCTGCGCAGGAACACGACCTCCCGCGTGCCAGGCAGCCTGATGTCCGACACAAACTCGCCCCGCCCGCGCAGATGCCGGTCATCCTCCTTGCGCAGCAGCGACGCGCCGACGCCGTTTCGGGTGTTGGTGGTCAGCACGGTCTTGCCCTCCCGGTTTCACCACGGAGACACGGAGAAGAAAAATCGAGTGCAAAGGGGCGGCAAGGAAGGCTGCAGAGGTACCAGCTCGTCGACAAGATCGCACATGACGCATCCATTACCTTGTCATACCGGCGAAGGCCGGTATCCATGGCAGAAATGGATCCCGGCCTTCGCCGGGATGACAAAGTCGGTGAGGAGACGTCTGACTTGTGCTTGCGTCCTTCGTCTTGAGACTCGCCTTCTCCGTGTCTCCGTGGTGGACTAATCGAGCAGCGCGAGGTCGATCACGTCGCCCAAGTGGCAATAGCCGCTATCGCTCTGGTGCAGCCCATCGCCGCAATCCCATGTCGCCGCCATCTGCGTCGGGATCTCCGGGTCCCGCACCGCCGCGTCGAAATCGGCGACGCCGTCGAACGCGCCGCTGTCGCGAATCCAGGCGTTGACCGCGACCCGATGTTTTTCGCGCGTCGGGTTCCAGGCATTGGCCATGAAGGTCTCGTTGCCGAACGGGGTCAAGGTCGCGCCGATCAGCTTGATGCCGCGGCTGTGCGCGCGCAACGCCATCTGGTTGAGGCCGGCGATCATCTGCTCGGCGGTGACCTCCTCCTCGGGCTTGGCCCAGCGGTTGCGCAGATCGTTGGTGCCGAGCATGACGATCGCGTGGGTCACCCCCGGTTGCGCCAGCACGTCGCCGTCGAAACGGCGCAGGCCGCTGGCGCCCCGAATGTCGTAGAGGATGCGGTTGCCGCCGAGCCCGTTATTCATGACCCCGATCGGGCGGCCCCCTCGTTGATTGAGGCGCCGCGCCAGCTGGTCCGGCCAGCGGTAGTACCCGTCGATCGTCGAGATGTTGCCGTCGGTCAGCGAGTCGCCGAGCGCGACGACCCCGCCCGCCTCACTGCTGGCAAGCACATCGACGCCGCACAGGAAATACCACTGGTCGGTCAAATTGCCGACCGGCATCACGGTCTCGCCCAGGAAATTCCCGGCTGGCGAAATGTAGTTGGTCTGACGCGCGTAGCGGCCGGTGATCGCGAAACTCGCGAGCACCTCGCCGGGCAGGTAGATGCTGACCGCGAGGTCCGCCAGCGCCGCCACGCTGAACTCGACCGGGTCGCTGAACAGCACCGCGCCGGCGGCGATCGTAGCGCTGTCGCTGCCGCCGAAGCCCAGCTTGCGGTCCGAGCCCGCCACGATCGCCGGACCCTTGTCGCGCAGCGCGATGCGAGCGCCGCCGATCGCCAGATTGCGGGTCCCATAGGCATTCGAGATCCGCACCCGCAGCCGGTCGCCGCCGATGCTGATGCGCGGGTTCATGCGCAGCGTATGGTTGTTGAACCCGACAATCCCCTCCGCCGGCGCCGGCGCCGCCGCCCACGTCCCGACCCATTTTTTATTGCCCTGCATCCGACGCCCTCCCAGTCCGTGATTGGGGCAATCGTGCCGCGCGAATCGCCCCGGCCGCAACGCTTTTCGTTCACCATGTCATGCCGGCGAAAGCCGGTATCCACGGCAGACATGGATCCCGGCCTTCGCCGGGATGACAATCATGGTCTGTGGCACGCAACCTGCCGGGTCGCGTGACAGTGGATGTTGTTTAATTTCGCCGTATAAAGGTCCGAATGAAAGGCGGGCATTTCTCAATTTGACCGATTTCGGTGTCAGCATTCCGGGTCAGCGCCGTCAACTCAGCGAAGTGCGTTGCGAAGTCGGTTTGCTGCGTCTCTGCCAAATCAAGCGCTCGGCCATCAACCATCCACACCCGGAATTCGACGTTCGGCCCGCCTTTCGCCCGGTAACAGGAGATGGAGCGCTTGATCACATCCGACCAGTTATAGGTCACGGCTTGACTAGGCCAGCCGGGGTTGACTATCACACCTTGTGCGGTTGCGTACCAGTACGCAGAAGTGCCGTACCCGACGGCGGAAAAGCAGCCAATCAGGATGGTAGCGGTAACCCAGCCGCGGCGTCCGCTGTGCAGAAGCTGGAGAAGCTCAACGGGACGGTAGCTCCTGCCCTGTCGTCGACCTGCATCAGCCAAGAAGGCAAGTGACAACAGGAGGTACAAGAAAGCTAGGGTCGGCGCCGTCACTAACAGGAAACCGTGTACTGGTCCGGCAACGAACTTACCCACAGACGGAAACACATTTCTTTGAAGATACAACGGGCCAAGCATTAAGGCAAAGTCCGCAGCAAGAAGCACGAGAGCGAGTACGGCTAGGGCACCGCTATGGCGCATAAAGTGCTGTGTTCCTCTAAGAATTGACGATTACAGATACGGATCGGCCTTCGCCAAATGTTCCGTCACGCAATCGCGCACTGCGTCTTCGAGCGAGGCGAAGGGGGCAACGTAGCCGGCTTGGCGCAGGCGGGTCATGTTGGCTTGGGTGAAATACTGGTAGCTCGGGCGGATTTCCGGCGGGATGTCGATGAATTCGATTTTGGGCGCGACCCCGCAGGCGGCGCCGACCGCGTTGATCAGGTCGAGAAAGCTGCGTGCTTCGCCGGTGCCGAGATTGTAGATGCCGTTGATGTCGGCGCCGGCCGCGTGTCGCCATGCCCACAGCATGACCGCGACGCAATCCTTGACGTAGACGAAATCGCGCAGCTGCTCGCCATCGGCGTAATCGGGCCGGTGCGACTTGAACAGGCGGATCGGCTCGCCCTCGGCGACGCGCCGCCAGTTCTTGACGACGAGGCTCATCATCTCGCCCTTGTGGTACTCGTTGGGCCCGAACACGTTGAAGAATTTGAGCCCGACCCACAGTGGCGGAGCCCGCCCCGCCGCCGCCTCGCGCAGCGCCCACAGATCGAATGCGTGCTTCGACCAGCCGTAAAGGTTTAGCGGACGCAGGCGTTTGAAGGCGTCGATGCCGCCCGAATCGTCGAACCCGGCCGCGCCGTCGCCATAGGTCGCGGCCGACGAGGCGTAGATCAACTTCTTTCCCGCCGCCGCGCACCAGCGCCACAGCGCGATCGAGTAGTTGAGGTTACCGGCGATGATCTCGTCGGCGTCGTTGGCCGTCGTCGACGAGTTGGCGCCGAGATGGAACACCGCCTCGACCTCGCCGCCAAAGCGGTCGAGCCACGGCAACAGCCCGTCGGCCGACAGAATGTCGCTAAAATCGCGCTTGGCGATGTTGCGCCATTTGCCGTCGGTGCCGAAGCGGTCGACGATGACGAGATCGGAGCGTCCGCATTCATTGAGCGCCGCCCCGAGGACCGAGCCGATAAACCCGCCGCCGCCCGTGATCACCAACATCCGATCACCAACATCAGGCGGCATCCTCTGTCGAGCCGCGGATCGCGTCGATCAGGCGGGTCGTCGAATGGCCCACGACCAGATCGACCAAAACCACCCTGCCGCCGCTCGCCTCGACCTCCGCGGCGCCGACGACCTCCTCGATCGTGTAGTCGCCGCCCTTGATCAGCACGTCGGGTTTGAGCCGCTCGATCAGCTCGATCGGGGTGTCGGCGTCAAAGCTGACCACGGCATCGACCGATTCGACCGCGGCGATCACCGCCGACCGGTCGGCCAAGCGGTTGACCGGCCGCCTCGGCCCCTTCAGGCGCTCGACCCCGGGATCGGTGTTGAGCGCGACGATCAGGCGGTCGCACTGGGCGCGGGCCGCCGCCAGCAGCGCGACATGCCCGGCATGGACGATGTCGAAGCAGCCGTTGGTAAAGCCGATTCTGAGCCCCCGGCCTTTCCAGCGCCGCACCAACGCCTCGGCCTCGCCGGTATTGTAGTATTTCGCGTGCCGCCATTCCTCGCGGTCGCGCACGTCGCGCGACAATTCGAGGGCGAGTTCGTCGGGCTCGACGGTCGCGGTGCCGAGCTTGCTGACGACGATGCCGGCAGCGGTGTTGGCGAGACGCATCGCTTGCGGCAGCGGGAAGCCGCTCGCGCAGGCCAGCGCCAGCACCGCGATCACCGTGTCGCCGGCGCCGGTCACGTCGTAGACCTCGCGCGCCCGCGCCGCCTCGAGATGGACCGCGCCCGAGGCTTCGACCAGCACCATGCCCTTTTCGGAGCGGGTCGCGAGAATGGCGCCGCAACCGCTGTCCGCGATGATTGCGGTCGCGGCGGCGACGATCTCAGAATCGGTGTGGACCGGCATACGCGCGGCGATTGCCAATTCCTTCAGATTGGGCGTGACGCAGGTGGCGCCGCGATAGCGCGCGAAATCGTCGCCCTTGGGATCGACATAGACCGGCACGCCGCGACCCCGCGCGCATACGATCGTCGCGGCCAGGACCCTCGGGCCGAGCACCGACTTCCCGTAATCCGACAGGATCACGGCGTCGACCTCGGCTATACTCGCCTCGGCCGCTTCGATCAGCGCGCGCTCCTCGGCCGGGTCGAGAGCGTGGGTCATTTCCTCATCGACCCGGATCAGCTGCTGATGCCCCGCCAGATAGCGGGTCTTGCAGGTGGTAGGCCGAGGCGCACTCGCGACCTGCCCGCCCACCAGCCGGTCGACCAGCCCTGGGGTATGCGCGATCAGCGCCTTCACTTCCGTCGCCGCGTCGTCCTGACCCACCAGCCCGATCAACACCGCCTTGCCGCCCAACGCCGCGATGTTGCGGGCGACATTGCCAGCGCCGCCGAGCATGCTCTGAATCCGCTGGAGCAATAGCACCAGCACCGGCGCTTCCGGCGAAATCCGCTCGGTATCGCAATAGGCAAACCGGTCGAGCATGACATCGCCAAGACACAGGATCGTGGCGTTCGAAAAATCCATCGCGTCGTCACAATTCCGCAGCGTACCGGCGGGGATGTTTAACATGCGGACCCCGATCGGCCTAGGGTAGTGTCTCAGTTTCGAGTTGGATGATCCTCATGCGTCCTTCGAGACGGCCGCTTCGCGTCCTCCTCAGGATGAGGTTCTTTCTTAATGCCATCAACAATTTAACCTCATCCTGAGGAGCGCCTCCTGGATTTAGTCGGGGGGCGCGTCTCGAAGGACGCACGACGCTCGTGCAGCGTCAAACTGAGACACCGACCGACCTGGAGAGGGCGATCGGATCACGCAAGGGTTGCATCATCCCCCGCGATCGGTGCGCGGTTCTATCGTTGCACGCCCAGAAACCTGGCCAACGCCCCGTCGACCGCGCGCATCGTGTCGTTATCGACGCGTCCGACGCGTTGCCCGATCTTGCCGCGACGGACGGTCGTCGCCTTGTCGATCATGATTTGTGAGCGCCGTCGCAATCCGCTTTCAGGAGTCGGTTCGATGCTGATGCGGAACAGCGGCCACTCGTGCAGCTCGCTCGTCAAGCGCAGCACGGTCACTGATTCCAGCTCCCGAAACGCATCGGCCTGGACGACGAGGGCGGGGCGCGGCTTGCCGTAATCGCCGGCTGTGGCCACCGTTACGAGATCGCCGCGCCTTATCTCCATTCGTCGCCAAATTCGTTAAGCTCGGCGTCCAACTCCCGCATCACCGCGGCCTCGTCGCTCTTCGGGTCCCGCGCCACGGCAGACGCTTCGAGCGATTGCCGTCGTGCCTCGGCCTCGAACCTACGGCGTTGCTCCCGCGCGACGCGCTCATGGACCAGTTCGCGCAGCAACGCCCCGATCGGCTTCGCCTCGGTTTCGGCGATCGCGGCGAGGTCCGCCTTTAGCGCCGGAGGAATCCGAAATGTTAGCGTATCGGCCTTGGGATCGGTCGCGGTTCGAGGCATGCCGGGGCGCACAGGTTCAGTCATGACACATTATGTAATGCATATTGTCTTATGCCCACAACCCCGCTGTTGCGGAGGGATCGGCTTTGGCGGAAAATCAGCATTGGAATTGCGCTCGGAGAAACCGCTATGAACGATATCGCCCCCTGGATCGACCCGGAACTCGTCGCCGCCGGACAATTGCTGCAGCAGAAGGGGCTCGTCGCGCCCGACCGCACCAAGGCCTCGCTCGTGGAGGTGCGCGCTGCGCAGGAGCGCATCGGCGCCTTTCTCGGGGAAGGCTCGGCGCCGCTTCAGCGCGAGCGCGACCTGTCGCTGCCCGGGCCGCATGGCCAGGTGCCGTGCCGGCTCTATCTGCCGGATGGCATCGAGGGCGCGCCGCTATTGGTCTATGCGCATGGCGGCGGCTTTATGCAGGGCAGCGTGCCGAGCTGGGACCATTTCCTGCGCGATCTCGTGCGCCAAAGCGGCGTCGCGGCGCTGTCGGTCGATTACCAGCTGTCGCCCGAAGCAAAGTTTCCGGTCGCCTTCGACGAGATGGTGGCGATGACCAGGCTCGCGGCGCGCGAGGGCGCCGGGTTTGGCATCGACCCGACCCGGCTCGCCGTCGGCGGCGACTCGGCCGGGGCCAATCTGGCGCTGGCGGCGGCGCTGGCGATGCGCGATGCCGGCGAGAAGGCGCTGCGCTTCCAGCTCCTGCTGTACGGCTGCTTCTCGACCGATAGCGAGAGCCCGTCCTGGCGGCGTTTCGGCCAGGGCGCCGGGCTGTCGCAGACCCAGATGCGCTGGATTTGGGAAACCTATCTCGACAAGCCGGAACAAAAGAACGACTGGCGCGCCGCTCCGGCCCTCGGCGATCTGACGGGGGTCGCCCCGGCTCACCTGATCGTCGGCAGCCTCGACCCGCTCACGGACGACAGCAACAATCTCCTCGCCAAGCTGAAGGCGGCCGGCGTCCCCTGCGACCTGACGGTCTACCAGGGCATCAACCACGGCTTCATCCGCTACGGCCGATTGATCGGCACGGCGCGCCGCGCGATCGCCGACTGCGCCGCCGCGCTGAAGGCCGGGCTTAACCCGTAGGGTGGGCGACACCCGCCACTCTGGGCCGCGAAAGATGGGTTTCGCTCCGCTCAATCCATCCGACGACGCCACGTTCCAGATCTCGGCGAGATGCGCATGGTCGGTCAGCCAGGCCCAGGGATGGCGCCGCGCGATGTCGATCGCGGCTCGCAGCTCGACCAGACCGTAGGGTCGGCCAAAGACATGGGCGTGCACGGTCAGGTCGATAATTCCGGGCCGATCGCCAATCACCCGCCAATTGGCGGCAATGCGCTCGAACACCCGCGAATAGGCCGCCGGCTCGGCGCCGTAGCGGACATAAAGCGGCATGTCGTTGACTTCCATCGTGAACGGCATCGCGAGGATCGGCCCCGCTACGGTCGCGACGCGATAAGGCAGATCGGTATCGAAGAAATCGGCGTGCCAGCCAAACCCGGCGCCGGCGAGGAGCGCGCCTGCAGGTCGAGCACCCCGGGTTTGAGCGGGTTGCCCATCGGCCCGATGCCGGGCGCCGAATCGTCGGTCCAGCCTTCGAGCATGACATTGACCGCGACCGCCAGGCTGCGGCCCTCCGGCCAGCCGACCGGGAGCGATGGCGCCTTCATGCCGAAGCTCCGACGCTGCCGTCGCTGGCGCGGCTCGGCAGCGCGCCCGTAGACCGCCTCCTCCTACGGCAGCTTCCCCTCGTCACCCCCATAATGCACCGCTCCCGTCAGCCGATCTCGCTATCGGCGCCACCTTACCGGCATCGCTTGCCGGCCGCGATATACGTGGCAAGATGATGCAACGGCCACCCCGCAATGTGGCTTCGGAGGCAACGATGACAATCACGACGACGCCGACCGGCGCGATCGGAACACGGCGCAAGCTGGCGCGCGCGCTGTCGCTGCTCGCCCTGCTGCTGGCGATCGCGGCGGCGTTGCTGCTCGCCGCCGGTCCGCTCGGGTGGCGCGCGGGGTTGTGGCATTACAGCGTCGGCCTCCGCACGTTGATGCCGTGGGCCGCCTATTGCGGGCTGGCGGCGATGACGGCCGCCGTGCTCGCGCTCGTATTCGGGCTGCGCCGCAATTCGCGACGCAACGTCACGACCGCGATCGTCGCCTTTGTCGTCGGCGCGGCTATCGCTTATGTGCCGTGGCATTACGATTCGATGCGCGGCATTTTTCCGCCGATCAACGACATCACGACCGATCTGCAGGACCCACCGCAATTCCACGCGGTGCTGCCGCTGCGCGCCGCCGAGGGCGGCAATCCGGCCGTCTATGGCGGCGCCAAAACCAGCGAGCAGCAGCGGCGAGCCTATCCCGACATCGCCCCACTGACGCTCGAACTCGACCCGCGCAAGGCGTTCGTGCGAGCCCATGACGCCGCCCGGCACATGGGGTGGATCATCGTCGCCAGTGATGTCGACGCCGGTCGCATCGAGGCCAGCGAGCGCAGCAGGTGGTTCGGCTTTACCGATGACATCGCAATCCGCATCGCGGCGGGCGGCACCGGCAGCCGGATCGATGTACGCTCGATGTCGCGCTTCGGGCGCAGCGATTTCGGGGTCAACGCGACACGGGTGCGCGCCTATCTGGCGGCACTGCGCGAGGCCGGCGGCGGCAAATAGATTTACGGCCGCGCTACCCGCCCTCGCCAAAATCGCTGGCGACGACTTCCTGAAGCAGCAGGCGCAAGGTTTTCGCCCGCTCGCTACCGAACACCGCGTCGAAGCGCTGCTGGGCAACCGCCCAGCGCTCGACGCCGTCGCGGTGCCTTGCCAGCCCGGCATCGGTGAGGCCCAATTCGCGGCGACGCCGGTCGCCCGGGGAGGCCACGATCTCAATCATCCCGTCGCGCTGCAACGGGAGGATGTTTCGACCTAACGTGGTGCGGTCCATGACCAGCGCGGCGGCCAGCGCGTTGATCGTCATCGGGCCATTATGCCGCAGCCGGCTCAGAATCGCGAACTGGGTCGCGCGTAATCCCACCGGCGCGAAGAGCTGGTCATAAAACTGACTGACGTGACGGGCCGCCTGGCGAATGGCCAGGCAGTTGCAGTCTTGGGCTCTGGCCTGATGGCCGGTCTTCCCGTTCGCGCTCATCGCGGACTCCGGAAAATAAGGTCTCGCAAAACCAGTGTATATACCCGTTATATAAAGGTGCATATGCGGGTTATACGGAGAGGGCCTACGTGATAGCGCAACGCCTTGCCGTCTTTCTCGACCGTCGCGGCATTCATTACGCGTGGGTCATCGCGGCGGTCACCTTTATCACGGCGCTGACGACGGCCGGTGCGGTCGGCATTCCGGGTGCGCTGATCCTCCCGCTCAGCCGCGAATTCGGCTGGGACACCGCCGAGATATCGAGCGCGCTCGCGCTGCGGCTTTTATTGTTCGGGCTGATGGCGCCGTTCGCGGCGGCGCTGATGGAACGCTATGGCCTGCGCCGCATCGTGCTGATGGCGGTCGCGCTGATCGTCACGGGCCTCGTTGGGGCGCTGGCGATGGACCGGGTGTGGCAGCTGATCCTGACCTGGGGAGTCGCGGTCGGCACCGGCACCGGGATGACCGCGATTGTGCTGTCGGCGGTCGTCGCCAATCGCTGGTTCGCGGTCCGGCGCGGTCTGGTGCTCGGCGTGCTGACCGCCAGCACGGCGACCGGTCAGCTGGTGTTCCTGCCGCTCGCCGCCGCGCTCGCCGAGGATTGGGGCTGGCGCTGGGCATTGGCGCCGCCGGTCGCGGCTCTCGTCCTTGTCGCGCTGCTGGTGGCGCTGTTCCTGCGCGACCGCCCGTCCGAATTGGGGCTCGGCCTCTATGGCGAGCCCAAGCCGGTCGGGGGCCCGGTTCCGGCGCCGATCGCCGTGTCATCGGGCGGGGTGCTGCCGGTCGCCGCTATCGCGCGCGCCTTCGCGGTTCTGGTCGAGGCCAGCGCGCACCCGGTCTTCTGGATCCTGTTCGCCACGTTCTTCATCTGCGGGTTTTCGACCAGCGGTCTGATCCAGACCCATTTCATCCCGCTGTGCGCCGATTACGGGATGGCGCCGGTGGCAGCGGCGTCGGTCCTGGCGCTGATGGGGCTGTTCGACGTCGTTGGCACGATCGGCTCGGGCTGGCTGTCCGACCGCTACGACGCGCGCAAATTGCTGTTCTGGTATTATGCCTTGCGCGGGCTGTCGCTGCTCTATTTGCCCTCATCGACCTTCACGATCTATGGGTTGTCGCTGTTCGCGGTGTTCTATGGCCTGGACTGGATCGCCACCGTGCCGCCGACGATCAGGATCGCCGCCGCTCATTTCGGCCGGGAGCGCGCCGGCATCGTGTTCGGCTGGGTGTTCGCCGGGCACCAGATCGGCGCCGCCGCCGCGGCCTATGGCGCCGGCCTGTCGCGCACGCTTGCCGGCACCTATCTTCCGGCCTTCTATATCGCGGGCGCTGCTTGCCTGGTCGCCGCGCTGCTCGTGCTCGCCGCCCGCCCGCGCGGACCAACGGTCCCGCCAGTGGAGCCGGCAGTGGAGCCGGCCCGCGCGACGTGACGCCCCTCAACCGGAATGCCGAGGCGACCAATGCTCTATTTCGAGGATCTCGCGGCCGGGCAGAAATTCCATTCGGCTGAAATCAGGATCGAGGCCGATGCGATCATCGCCTTTGCCGCCCAGTTCGACCCGCAGCCGTTTCATCTCGACGACGCAGCGGCGCGCGGCACGATCTTTGGCGGGCTGGCGGCCAGCGGCTGGCACACCGCGGCGTTGACGATGCGGCTCTGCCTCTCCAGCGATTTCCGTCCGGCCGGCGGGATTGTCGGGGTCGGCGGCGAACTAAGCTGGCTCAAGCCGGTGCGGCCTGGCGATGCGCTGCGCGTCGAGATCGAGATCCTCGAAACGCGACAATCGCGCTCCCGGCCCGGGCAGGGGCTCGTCAAGATACGGATAACGACGCGCAACCAGCACGACGACACCGTCCAAACCTTCGCCCCGACCTTGTTCGTCGACATCCGCCCCGAGCCGGGGTGACGCCCGGCCGATACCCACGCTAATCTAGGGCGTTCCGTCCGTCGCGATAAGCTCGTAGCGAACCGCGATCAGCGCGAGCCCGTCGGCTGGCGCGGTCGGGCCGCCGGCGCGGCGGTCGCGGGCGGCGAGCGCGCGGGCGACATCGTCGGGCTTCCAGCGCCCGAGCCCGACCAGCTTCAGCGTGCCGACCATGTTGCGCACCTGATGGTGCAGGAACGAGCGCGCCCGCGCCGCGATGTGGATCTCCTCGCCGACCCGCGCGAGATCGAGCGCGTCGAGCGTCTTGACCGGCGATTTCGCCTGGCACAGCGAATCGCGAAATGTCGTGAAATCGTGATGGCCGACCAAGTGCCTGGCGCCGTCTCGCATCGCCGCGAGGTCGAGCGGCGGCGCGATATGCCACACCCGGCCACGTTCGAGCGCGGGCGGCGCCCGCCGGCACAGGATGCGGTAGAGATAATGGCGCCCGATCGCCGACAGCCTGGCATCGAAATCCGCCGCGACCGGCTCGACCGCGAGGACGCTGATCGCATGCGGCCGCAGATGGTGGTTGACCGCGTTGCGGATCGTATCGGGCGCGGCCTCGCGGGCGAGGTCGACATGCGCGATTTGGGCCAGCGCGTGGACCCCGGCATCGGTGCGCCCGGCGCCGAACACCCGGACCGTGTCGCCGCAGAAGCGGTGCAACGCGGTTTCGAGCGCCTCCTGCACCGAGAGGCCGTTCGCCTGGCGCTGCCAGCCGACCAACCCGGTTCCGCAATATTCGATCGTCAGCCGATAGCGGGGCACGGCAACTCGGTCCCGGGCGGCAGCGCGAAGCCGCGTAAAAACGCCGGCGTGTCGAGGGCACCGCGTCCCGCCCGCTGGAGCCGTAACGGGCGCAGCACACCCGTGCCGCAGGCGATGCCGAGGCGCTCGTCGAGCACGGTGCCGGGCGCCGCCGCAGCCACCTCCGGATCGGCCTCGGCAGCCAATACGCGGATGCGTTCGCCGCGGCCCGAGAAATAGGCGCCGGGCCACGGATCGAAGGCGCGCACCTGGCGCTCCAGCGCCGCCGCCGGGAGACGCCAATCGAGCCATGCCTCCTCGCGGCGCAATTTGGCCGCGTAACTGGCCCCCTCGGCCGGCTGCGGCCGCGCCGCCAGCGCGCCGCGCGCGACCCCGTCGAGCGCGTCGAGCATCAGCCGGATGCCGAGTTCGGCAAGCTCCTCAGACAATTCACCCGATGTCGTCTTCGGCCCGATCGGCATCGCCTGTTGCAGCAGGATCGGCCCGGTATCGAGCCCCTCGTCCATCTGCATGATCGTGATGCCGGTCTGGGAATCGCCGGCCAGCAGCGCGCGCTGGATCGGGGCCGCGCCGCGCCAGCGCGGCAATAGCGAGGCATGGACGTTGAGACAGCCAAGCCGCGGCGCTCTGAGGATCGGCGCCGGCAGGATCAGCCCATACGCGGCGACGACCGCCATATCGGCGGGGATCGCGGCGAATTCGGCCTGGGTTGCGGGATCGCGCAAACTCGCCGGGCAGCGCACGCTCAGCCCGTGGTGCTCGGCCAGCGCCTGCACCGGCGAGGGAAGCAGCCGATGGCCCCGGCCGGCCGGCCGCGGCGGCTGGGTATAGACCGCGGCAACGCGATGGCCGGCCTCGACCAGCCCGGCGAGGATCGTCGCGGCAAATTCGGGGGTGCCCATGAAGATGAGGTCGAGCGGTGGGGTCATCGTGCTGGCCACCGCCGCAACCCCCACCCTCCCACGCCTGCGGCGCGGGCCCCTCCCTCCCCCGCTAGCAGGGGAGGGTTATTGAGCGGGGCGCCGCACTGGTCCCCCTCCCCCGCAAGCGGGGGAGGGTTGGGGTGGGGGTAAAACGGCATCGCAATCTACACCGGCGCGAGGACGCGGCTGCGTTTCAACTTGGCGAGCTTGCGCAGGATGATGCCGCGTTTCAGCGTGGAAATGTGGTCGACGAACAGCAACCCGTCGAGATGGTCGATTTCGTGCTGCAGACAGGTGGCGAGCATGCCCTTCGCCTCGATCTCGCGGATCTCGTTCTCGTGGTCGAGATAGCGCAGCCGTATCTCCGCCGGCCGCTCGACATCGGCGTAATGTTCGGGCAATGACAGACAGCCCTCGTTCGCCAACACCATCGCCTCGGAGCGCCACAGAATCTCGGGGTTGGCGATGCGCATCGGCTGCGGCGGTTGGCCGTCGCGCGCGACATCGACGACGACGACCCGCATCGCCGAGCCGACCTGCGGCGCGGCCAAACCGACCCCGATCGCCTGGTACATCGTCTCGACCATGTCGTCCATCAGCCGGCGCACCTTGGCGTCGACCTCCAGGACCGAGCGCGCCTTGATCTTGAGCCGCGGATCGGGGGCGGTGATGATCGGTAACAGAGCCATGCGGCCTAGGTAGGGCGGGGCTCGGCGGTGGTCAATAATACATTGGCTGTCATTGCAATACATTGGCTGTCATTGCGAGGAGCTCCGCGACGACGCAATCTCGACGGGCCGAGCCCAATTCGGCGCGAGATTGCTTCGCGGAGCCTGTCCTCGGGCGGCGCGAAGCGCCGACCCGTGGGCTCGCGATGACAGCAGGATTTGTCACACCGCGTCGCGCAGCCGCGCCAGATCGTCGAGCGATTCCGGCGTCGCCATGCACAGCATGTCGTCGAAGCCGACATCCCGAATCCGGCGCAGCTTGTCGCGGGCTTCCGCTTCGCCGCCGGTCAGCATGACCGTCGCCCGGCCGCCGAGCGGCATGTCGGCGCCATTGCCCTTCAGGTCGATGATGACATTGGCCAGGACGGCGCGCTTGCCGCCGGCGTCGCGGTAGATCTTCATGCCGGCTTCCAGCTCCTCCGGCTGCGAATAGAGGCCCGAGGCGATCCAGCCCTGGCATTCTTCGGCGGAATAGACGATCCAGCGCTTGTTGCGCCAGGCGCCGAGCATCAACGCCGGGCCGCCCTCGGTGCCGGGCCACGGGGTCAGCGTGCCGCCGTCCACCGGTTCGCCGCGCCACGCCCGCCGCATGATTTCGAGCGAACTCATCAGCGTCTTGAAGCGCTGCGAATAAACCTCCCCGACGATATCGAAATCGGCCTGGGTCGAGCCGCTGCCGAGCCCGAGCTGCAAGCGCTCGCCGGCGATCGCGTGCAGCCCGCCGATGCGGTGCGCCAGTTCGACCGGGTGGCGCACCGGCACTTGCAGCACACAGGTGCCGATCTCGATGCGCTTGGTCACCGCGGCAATGACGCTCATCAGCCCGATCGGGTCGAGCGTCGCCCGGCCGCGTCCGAACGAATCGGTCAGCCACAGGCCGGTAAAGCCCCGCGCCTCGACCTGTCGCGCCAAGTCGGTAATGCGGTCCAGCGTCTTGCCTGCGATGTCCGGGGTCGGCCGCGTGACGTTGACGACATGCACTCTCATCGGATGTCTCTCCAGTCTCAGGCTTACTGCACCGCCAGGAAACGTTCGGCGAGAAGCGCGAAAAAGCTGACCCCGACCGGCAGCGCGCTGTCGTTGAAATCATAGCGGGCATTGTGCAGCAGGCAGCCGCCCTCGCCCGGGCCGTTGCCGATCCACAGCATCGCCCCCGGCCGCGCCTGCAGCATGTAGGAAAAATCCTCGCCGCCGAGCGAGGGCGCGATGTTGCGGTCGATTTGCGCCTCGCCGCAGATCTCGGCCGCGACATCGGCGGCAAAACTCGCTTCGTCGGCATGGTTGATGGTCGGCGGATAGCCGCGCCGATAGTCGAGTTCGGCGGTGGCGCCGTGCAGCGACGCGGTGCCGCGAACGACCTCGTCCATCCGGCGCTCGAGCAGCGCGCGCACCTCCGGGCGGAAGCTGCGCACCGTGCCACCGATGTGCAATTCGTCCGGGATGACGTTGTAGGCCGAGCCGCCGCGCATAAAGCCGATGCTGATTACCGCCGAATCGACGGGGTCGATGTTGCGCGCCGGGATCGTCTGCAATCCCATGACGATCTGCGCGCCGATCACGAACGGGTCGGTTCCCAGATGCGGATGGGCCGCGTGCCCGCCGCGCGCCTTGATGCGGATGTCGAAGCGGTCGGAGGCGGCGAGCATCGCCCCGGTGCGCGTCGCCATGCTGCCGATCGGGATGCCGGGCTTGTTGTGCATAGCGAACACCGCGTCGCACGGGAATTTGTCGAACAGCCCTTCTTCGACCATGACCCGGCCGCCGCCATAACCTTCTTCGCCGGGCTGGAAGATGAAATGCACCGTCCCCTCGAAATTGCGCGTCGCCGCGAGGTAGCGCGCGGCGCCAAGCAGCATCGTCGTGTGTCCGTCATGCCCGCAGGCGTGCATCTGGCCGTCATATTGCGAGCGGTGGGGAAACCCGTTCAGCTCCTGCATCGGCAGGCAATCCATATCGGCCCTGAGGCCGATCGCGCGCAGCGAGTTGCCGCGCCGGATCGTGCCGACGACACCGGTCGTCGCGAGGCCGCGATGCACCTCGCAGCCATATTCGGCAAGCTTCGCCGCGACCAGATCGCCGGTGCGCTCCTCGGTGAAGCCGAGCTCGGGGTGGGCGTGGATGTCGCGACGGATCTCGCTCAATTCGTCGAGATAGTCGAGCACCTCGGGGATGACAGGCATGGCGGCTCCGGGGGTGGCATTGTGGCTCGCGCGGCTCGGTGCTCCGGTGGATCGCCCCGCTCTCGCCCACCATAGCCGCTCGGCGCGCGCAGGGCCAACCCGCTTGCGGCCCGGGGGATCCCGGGGGCGTCTGGTCGATTCAGGGCGGCACAGGAGGTGGGGGGACCGGCACCGCCGCCGGCCCCGCGGTCGCCGTTAGCTGCGGTTGAAGCCTTCGAGTTCCTTCGCCGCCCAATCCATCGCCTGCTCGATGGTTTTGCCCTGCTGGGTGCATTGCGCGATCATCTTCGGCACCGTCCCCTGCGCGTAGATCTGGTTGGCGATCTTGGTCGGCGACTCTGAGTACGGGATCACCGCCTGCACGTCGCCCCGCGGCGGATAATTGTAGATCGAGCCTTTCGGCGGCCCTTCCTCGGCCCAGGTCTTGAAATCGTGCAGCTTCGCGAAGGGCGGGATGTCGTATCCCTTGCTCGCGGCCACCGTCTGCTCGACCGAGGAGCGCTGACCGAGGAAGGTCAACAGGCTCTTCGCGGCCGGGATGTTCTTGGAAAATTTCCACACCCCCCAGAAGAACGGCACGGTCGGGTCGATCCGGCCCTTGGGGCCCTTGGGCGAGGGAAACGTCCAGAGCTGCTCGGCGACTTTGGGCGCATCGCGCACCGCCACCGCCCAGGCCGAGGGCGGGTTGAAGATCAGCGCGGCCTGCCCCGAGATCAGCGCCTTGTTGTTCGACGAATCGTCCCAGGCAAAGACCCCGGACGGCAGAAAGGGCACCAGTTTCTTGAACCATTCGAGCACTTGTTTCATCTCATCGGACTTGACGGTGATGTTGCCGTCCTTGTCGGTCATCTGCGCACCATGGGCGCGCAATACGGCAGAGACTGTGGAGACAGCGTCGTTAGTCACGCCGAGCGGGATGCCGAAAGCCTGGTTGGCCTTATGGCACTTTTCGGCCGCGGCCAGGAAAGCGTCCCAGGTCCATTTGTCGGCGAGTTCCTTGTCAGGCGGCGCGCCGGCCGGGTACATCTTGGGCAGGTCGAGCCCGACATATTGCTTGAAATAATCGATCCGAGCGCAGGACGGCAGGGTCGGGCTGCCGACCGAGGCCGGCATCGCGATCCAATGGCCCTTCTGCTTGGCGACGGTCGCGATGCCTTCCGGGACCTCGCCGTTGGCCTTGATCAGTTCGGCCATGACATCGTCCATCGGGGTCAGCGCGTCGGCCTGAGCCGCGCCGGCCCAGGCGAGGAAGGTCAGCATGTCGTGGCCGGACCGCGCCTGCGCCTCGGCGGCGCCGGTCAGCAGCAATTTGTCGCCCTGTGAGGTGATGTAGTCGATCTTGATCTCGACCTTTTCCTTGGCGGCCCACTCCTTGCACAATTTGGTCAGGGTATCGTTGGCGCCGGGCACCCAATGGTCCCAGAACCCGACGCTGAGCGTGCCGGCAGCATAGGCGCCGTGTACGAACGGCGCGGCGAGTGCGCTCGTGGCGGTAGCGGCGGCGGCGCCGCGCAACACCGTGCGCCGGGTCAATGAATTGGCCATGTTTTCTCCCCATTCGTGATTGTCGCCGATGTTCCGGCTTCAAGGCCCGCCTCCGACCGGCAGGCATGCGGCGAGTGTATCCCAGCCCTGTCAAAAAACAGCGGCCGTTTTGCCGGTGCGCCAACCTGGCCTGGGCGTCCCTTAAAGTAGGCCGAGGCCGCCGACAGTGCCACCCGCCGCCAGCAGCCACAGCGGATTGAGCCGGGTCAGCAGCATCAGCGCCGCCGCCGCGACGGTGACCCCGGCGCTGATCCAGCCGGCATCACCCGCGAAACCCATGACGTACCCGCCGGCGACCACCAGACCGATCGTGACCGGCGCCAGGCCGCGGCGCACGATCCGTTGCCAAGCCGTGTCGCGAAACCGGTCCCATAGGCCAAACGCGGTGAAGCACAGCGCGCAGGACGGCACGAAAATCGCCAGGCTGCTGGCGATGGCGGTCGGCAATCCGCCGATCTTCCAGCCGATAAAGCCCATCATCAGGATCATGTTCGGCCCCGGGATCGCCTGCACGATCGCGAAGCAATTGGCAAATTCCCGCTCACTGACCCAGCCGTTGGCAGTGACGATGACATCGCGCAAATCCGGCAGCACCGAGGGGATCCCGCCAAAACTGATCAGCGAGAGAACGGCCAGGTGCCCGATCAAGGCGGTGGATGGGGTAGAGGCGATCATCCGGCCCGCGCCCGTTCGATGCCGGCGACCAGAATGCTGAGCGGCGCCAGCCCGAGCACGACCGCGAGAAGCGGCAGTTTGGCGAAGACCAGCGCGACAAAACCCAACGCCGCAAAGACCAGGGCCGCCGGCCAGCGGCGGTGCGGCGCCATCAGCTTAATCCCCGTCGCGATGATCAATCCGGCTGCCGTAGCGGAAATCCCGCGCAGGATGCCCTGCATGATGCCGATATGGGTGTAGTTAAGATAAAGCAAGCCAAGAGCGAACCCGATCGTCCACGGGATCAAGATGAACCCCGAAAGGCTGGCGATCGCCCCGGGAGCCCCGCGCAATCTGGCGCCGACGCACACCGCGATGCTGGCGATGTTGGGTCCGGGCATGAACTGGCACAGGCTCAGAATGTCGGCGAATTCCGAGTCGCCAAGCCAGCGCCGCCGTTCGACCACCATGCGGCGCGCCCAGACGAGCCCGCCGCCAAAAGCGCACAGCGACACCAGCAAAAAGCCGACGAACAGCGCCGGCAGCGTCACCCGTGCGGCTGGGTCCTCCTCACGCGAGGCGCGAGCCACGCCGCTACCCTACCCTCCCCCACCCCGGTCCTGGGAGACTGCCGGCGTAACCGAGAAGGCTTCCTTGAAGGCGGCCGCCACCGCGCGCTGCGCGTTCATCGCGTCGTCGACCGCCGGGACCATGCCGAAAAAGGCGTGAATCATCCCGGGATACTCGCGATACGCGACGGCGACCCCGGCGCGCCGCAACGCCTCGGCGTAGCGCTCGCCGTCATCGTGCAGCACGTCGCATTCGGCGGTGACGATGATGGCCGGCGCGACGCCCCTGAGGCTCGCCGCCTTGATCGGCGAGGCGCGCCAATCCTCGGCATCGGCCAGGCTGCGCAGATAATGCTGCTGGAACCACACCATCGCGGCGCGGGTCAGCAGGCCATAACCCTCGGCGTATGTCTGATGGCTCGGGGTGCTCAGCGTGTAATCGGCGACCGGGTAGACCAAGGATTGCAGCCGCAAATCGGGCCCGCCGGCGTCGCGCGCCATCAGCGCCACGACCGCCGCGAGGTTCGCCCCGGCGCTGTCGCCATGGACGCCCAGCCGTTTGGGATCGGCGCCGAGGCTCGCCGCATTGGCGTGCAGCCAGTTGAGGGCCGCGAACGAATCCTCGACCGCCGCCGGGAATTTGTCTTCCGGCCCCATCCGGTAATCGACCGAGGCAACCAAGGCCGCGGCGCCGGCGCACAGATTGCGGGCGATCAGATCGTGCGTGTCGAGGCTGCCGATGACGTGCCCGCCGCCGTGGTAATAGGCGATCGCCGGCAATTTCCCGGTGGCGTTCGGCCAGTAGAGCCGCAGCCGGATCGAGCCGGCGGGACCGGGAATGTCGCGTTCCTCGACGCGGGCGACCGGCAACGGCTCGGCCTTGCGGCTCCGTGCGGTATCCTCCATCTGCTGGCGTGCCGCTTCCGGGCTCATCGATTCGATCGGCTTCATCCCGACCCGGTTCATGGCCTCGATGATTTTCTCGATCTGCGGGTGCAAATCAGGCATGGGCGCTCCGTTCGATACTGCGCCTGGATTGTAGCCGAACATGCAATCGGCCGTGCCGCTGTTCTTCCCCCGTTTTTTGGAGATCGCCCATGTACCCCGACGATGTCGACCCGCAATCGGGCTGCCGATTGCCGCTGCCCAGGCGGGAGGATCTGAGCGGCGCGGCCCTCGCCGTCTATGACGGCCTCGCCGATCCGAAGGGCGGGTCGATCCGGGGACTGCGCGGGCCCGGCGGCATTCAGCTCCACAGCCCCGAATTGTCGCGGCACGGGCGGCCCCTCAACCATTACCTGAGGCACGAGGCGGGGCTCGGCGGACGGCTGCGCGAAATGGCGATCCTGACCACCGCCCGCGAACTCGACAGCCAGTTCGAATGGGCGGCGCACGAGCCCGAAGCGCTGCGCGAGGGGGTCTCCGCGGAAATCATCGCCACGATCAAATTCCGCAAAGACACCGGCGGGCTCGCCGCCGCGGACGCGATCGTCATCGAACTGGGTCGCGAGATTTTCACGGCGCGCAAGGTCGGTTCAGCGCTTTTCGCGCGCGCATTGGCGCAGTTCGGCCGCCGCAAGCTCGTCGATCTGGTCGCGCTGATGGGCAATTACGCGGCGACGGCGGCGCTCCTGACCGCGTTCGACATGCAGCTCGATCCCGACCAGCCGCCGCTCCTGCCGAAGCTGTAGCGACCCGAGATTCGGGGTCGCAGGGCGGAAAAGCGAAGCGCCTTCCGCCGAATTCCGGCACAGGTCGAGCCTGGCCCGCCGGCGGAATGCGCGCCGCGCGCTTTTCCGCCCTACGTCGCTCTGGCGGTCCGCCGATCGGGGCTATGCGGCCGGTCGCGTTGACAACCCCGCCCCGTCCGCCTCCAATCACCCGGGAGACGCGGATAGGAGGAGGCGCATTTGTCCGATAGAGGCGCGCTGGCGCAGGGGCCTGGCGAGATGATGGGCAACGCCGGTCCAGGCATGCTGAAGGGCTTGCGGGTCGTCGAAATCGCCGACGAGCGCGCGGAATATGCCGGGCTGCTGCTCGCCGGGCTCGGCGCCGAGGTAATCAAGATCGAGCCGCCCGAAGGCAACGCGACGCGGCGGATCGGCCCTTTTCTCGAAGATCAGCCGGGGCCGGAGCGTTCGCTGTTCTTCTGGAACTACAACCGCAACAAGAAATCGGTCGTGCTCGATCTGCGCGAGGCCCCCGAGGGCGAGCGGGCGCGCGAGGATCTGCTGCGCCTCCTTGGCGGGGCCGATGTTCTGCTCGATGCGAGCTGCGGCGCCCTCAACAGGGCGCTGGGGCTCGACCGGGCGGCGCTCGGCGCGCGGTTTCCGCAGCTGGTGAATGCTCGCATGATGCCGTTCGGCGACGATGGGCCGTGGGCCGATTTCAAGAGCTCGGACCTGATCCATCTCGCGCTCGGCGGGGTGATGATGAATTGCGGCTACGACCCGGATCCGAAATTCGAATACGACACGCCGCCGATCGCGCCGCAGATCTGGCACGCCTATCACATCGCCGGCGAGCAATTGGCGACCGGGATCATCGCCGCCTTGATCCATCGCCACCGGAGCGGCCAGGGGCAGGAGGTGTCGGTCGCCATCCACGAGGCGGTGTCGAAGAACCCCGAGCAGGACATCATGCATTGGGTGATGCGGCGAGTACCGCTGTGGCGGATGACCAATCGCCATGCCGCCGAAACGCCGAACCATTCGCCCGGCATCTGCCACACCAAGGACGGGCGCTGGTTCATCACCCACGGCATGGGCGCGCGCGACCTGAAGAACCTGGTGCCGCTGCTGGCGAAATACGGCGCCGAGGCCGATCTGCAGCCGCCCCCGCCCGATGCCGATCTCAGGGCGCGCCAAGTGCCCGGCACGGCGGCCGGCGACGAAACGCGGGCGCATATGCTCGATGTCGTACAGCGCTTTGTCCGGGCGTGGACCTATGCCGACATGCCGTGGCGCGAGGCGCAGGATGCCGGGCTCCTGTGGGCGCCGTTGCGCAAGCCGCACGAGAACGCGCTCGACGAACATTGGCTGGCCCGCCGGAGCTTTGCCGATGTCGATCATCCGGAGCACGGCCGCAGCTTCCGCTATCCGACCAGCAAGTGGCTCAGCAACCGGACCAGCTGGCAGGTCGGACGGCGCGCACCGCTGCTCGGCGAAGACACCGAAGCGGTGCTGGGCGAGGCGGCCCGACGGCCGAGCGTCCCCGCCGAGCCGCGGGTCGCGGCAAACCCGCTGATGTCGGCGATGCACAACAAGCCGTTCCCGCTGCAAGGCGTAAAAATCCTCGATTTCGCATGGTTTCTCGCGTCGGCCGGCGGCACGCGTTTTCTGGCCGCGATGGGCGCGGAGAGCTACAAGGTCGAGTGGAAGGACAATCCCGATACCCGGCTCGCCGCGATGGCGCCGGTTGGCGGCCGTGCGGCGCGCGACGGCGCGACCGGCCCGTTGCCCCCGGTGCGCGACCCCGACATGGGCGGCCAGTTCAACAACAAGAATGCCGGCAAGCGCGGCATCTCGTTGAACATCCGCCACCCGAAAGGCTTGCAGATCGCCAAGGACCTCGTGCGGGTGTGCGACATCGTCGCCGAGGGGTTTTCGCCGGGAGTATTACAACGCCTCGGGCTCGGCTACGACGTCCTGAAGAGCATCCGGCCGGACATCATCTACATCCAGCAATCCGGCATGGGCGGGCACGGGACGTACGGGCGGATGCGCACGGTCGGCCCGGTTGCCGCGGCGTTCGGCGGGCAGGGCGAGATGTCGGGGCTGCCCGAGCCGGCGATGCCGGTGGGCTGGGGCTATTCGTTTCTCGACTGGATGGGCGCTTACGGTTATGCGCTGGCGCTGCTCGGCGCGCTCTACCACCGCGAAGCCACAGGCGAAGGCCAGTGGATCGATGCCTCGCAATGCGAGTCGGGGTTGTTCCTGACCGGCGCGACGATCCTCGACTGGTCGGCTAACGGGCGCGAATGGCGGCGCTACGGCAACCGCTCGCCCTACAAGCCGGCGGCCCCGCACGGCGCCTACCCTTGCGCCGGCAAGGACCGCTGGATCGCGATCGCCTGCTTCACCGACGCCGAATGGCGCGCCCTGGCGCAGGTCGCCGGGCACGGCGGGTGGCTCGACGACCGGCGCTTCGCCACGCTGCAGCACCGTCTGCTGCACCAGGATGCGCTCGATGCGGCGGTCGAGGCGTGGACCCGCACCCAGGACCCCCACGACTGCATGATCAAGCTGCAACGCGCCGGGGTGCCGGCCGGGATGTGCCAGAACTCGCAAGACCGGGTCGATTCCGATCCGCAGCTCGCTCACCTCAAATGGCTGACCGAGGTCACCGGCACCAAGATCGGCACTTGGCCGATCTACGAATTGCCGATGAAGTTCAGCGCGACCCCGGCCTATATCGGCGGTCCGACAAACCGCGGCGCGCCATGCTATGGCGAAGACAATATGTGGCTGCTGACCGAACTGCTCGGCCGCTCGCCGAGCGAGGTCGAACGGCTCGCCGAAGAGGGCGTCATCTGATACGCCGGTGGGCGCCGCTCGCCGGGCTTGTATCGTCGCCCGGTCGCAGCACGATGCAGCGCGCCGGGTCGGCGCCCTGGCCGGCGCCCTGCCCGCTGCCCGGCCGCCGGCAGATCCGCACGATCACCCCGCGCAATCGTCGCATCCAGCGACCCGTCGCCCGATCGAGGCCCGCATCGTCGCGCAGGCTCGCCATGCCGTGGCGGCGATAGGCGGCGACCCAGCGCGCGACCTGCCGCTCGGGGACCCCGTAATGCGCGCCCGCCTGCGCCGGGCTCCAGCGATCCACCATGACGCGCTGAATGACGCATCCCCGCTCTGCCGCCGGGACACCGCTAATCTCAGTCGAAGCCTTGCTCATGTCTTGCACCTCAGCCGGCCAATGTGCGAACGCCGGCAGGCGCGAACTGGTCCCCGACTTTAGTTCGCGAGGCTGACCACGATGCGGCCGCGCACCTCGCCCCTGAGGATGCGGGGCGCCAGAGCGGGCAGTCCGGCGAGCGCGACGATCTCGGTCATCCGGTCGAGGCGGTCGAGCGGCAGGTCGCGGGCGAGCCGGTCCCACGCCAGGGTGCGCTCGTCGCGCGGGCACATGACCGAATCGATGCCGAGCAGGTTGACCCCGCGCAGCAGGAACGGGAGCACACTGGCCGGCAATTCGCTGCCGCCGGCCAGCCCGCAGGCGGCGACGCTGGCGCGGTATTTAAGCTGGGTCAGGATCGTGGCGAGAGTGTTGCCGCCGACCGCGTCGATCGCCCCGGCCCAGCGCTCGCGATCGAGCGGGCGGCTGGGCGGCGCCGCGAGCGCGGCGCGCTCGATCAGCTCGGCGGCGCCAAGCCCCTCCAGATAGTCGCGCAATTCGGGCCGGCCGGTCGATGCGGCGACCCGGTAGCCGAGCGCCGCCAGCAGCGCCACCGCGATGCTGCCGACCCCGCCGCCGGCGCCCGTTACCAACACCTCGCCGTTGGCAGGCGCGAGGCCGTGCCGTTCGAGCGCGATCGTCGCCAGCATCGCGGTAAACCCGGCGGTGCCGATCGCCATCGCCTGGCGCGCGCTCAGCCGCTCCGGCCGGCGCACCAGGTAATCGGCCTTGACCCGCGCCCGCTCGGCATAGCCGCCCCATTGTGATTCGCCGACCCGCCAGCCGGTCAGGATCACCGGGTCTCCCGCCCGGAACTCGGGCGAATCGGAGCGCTCGACCGTGCCGGCGAAATCGATTCCGGGCACATGCGGGTATTGGCGCACCAGCCGGCCCTGCCCCTGCAGGACCATGCCGTCCTTGTAGTTCAGCGTCGAATACTCGACCGCGACCGTGACCTCGCCCGCCGGGAGTCGCGAATCGTCGACGCTCTCGAGGCGCGGCACGATTTTGCCGGCTTCTTCATGGAGCACCAAGGCGCGGAAGGTACTCATGCTCGACACCTTCTTTCGGCTGTCATTCGTCGCTACGTCCGAAGCGGTTCGAGGATGCTGACGAAATTGGCGACCGCGGCGCCGCCCATGTTCATGATGCCGGCGAGCGCGGCGTTCGGGATCTGCATGTCGCCGGCTTGCCCCGTAACCTGCATCGCGGCCAGCACATGCATCGAGACGCCGGTCGCGCCGACCGGATGGCCCTTCGATTTGAGCCCGCCCGATGGGTTGATCGGCAATTTGCCGTCTTTCTCGGTCCAGCCTTCGAGGATCGCGCGGGCGCCCTCGCCTCTGGGGGTCAGCCCCATCGCCTCGTACTCGATCAGCTCGGCGATCGTGAAACAATCATGCGTCTCCACGAGGTCGAGGTCGTCGAGGCCGAGCCGGGCCGATTCCAGCGCCTTCTTCCAGGCCAGCGCGGGCCCGTCGAAGGCGAGGATGTCGCGGCGGCTCATCGGGAGGAAATCGTTGACCTGCTCGGCGGCGCGGAACGCCACCGCCTTCTTCATGGCGAGGGCGGTCTGGGTGTCGGCGAGCACGACCGCAGCGGCGCCGTCCGACACCAGCGAGCAATCGGTGCGCTTCAAGGGACCGGCGACCAGCGGGTTCTTGTCCGACACATTGCGGCAGAACTCGTAGCCGAGATCGCGGCGCATCTGGGCCAATGGGTTGGCGACGCCGTTCTTGTGGTTTTTCGCGGCGATGCGCGCCAGCGCGTCCGACTGGTCGCCGTAGCGCTGGAAATACTTTTGCGCGATCTGGCCGAAGATGCCGGCGAAGCCGCCCTCGATCTGGTCCTCTTCCTTGCGGTACGAGGCGCGCAACAGCAAATCGTTGATTTCGGCGCCGCCGACCTCAGTCATCTTCTCGACCCCGACCACCAGCACGAGGCGCGCCTTGCCGGCGGCGATCGTGTTCAACCCCATGTGGATCGCCGCCGAGCCGGTGGCGCAGGCGTTCTCGACCCGTGTCGCCGGCTTGAAGCGGAATGCCGGGTCGGCCTGGAACACCAGCGAGGCCGGGAACTCCTGCTTGACGAAACCGCCGTTCATCGTGCCGAGAAAGACCTGGTCGATGTCGGCCGCCGCCACCCCGGCATCGGCGAGCGCGCCCTGCGCGACCTCGACGATCAGCGATTCGACGTCGCGTCCGTCATGCTTGCCGAACTTGGTATGCGCCCACCCGACGATGCACCCGGTCATCCGACCCTCCTCAGCCTGCGCCGGCCGCGACGATAGCAACCCGCGACGCGGCGCTCCACGCTGATATGGGAAATGCGCATCGGCTCCTCCAACCCCGACAGCCCCCCTTTCAATCCGGCTTGAATGGCGCTCCAATGGAACCCGCCGGAACCGGTCCGCAGGAGGCAGTCGCGTGAGAATTGGCCTGTTCTATCAAATTCAAGTTCCCAAACCGTGGACCCGCTCCAGCGAATCCCAGCGCATCTACGAGGCGCTGGAGCAAATTCCCTACGCCGAACAGCAGGGTTTCGAGAGCGTGTGGTTCTCGGAGCATCATTTCCGCCCGGTGTGGTCGCATAACAGCGCCCCGGACCTGACCCTCGCCGCGGTCAGCCAGCGCACCAGCCGTATCCGCCTCGGCATCGGCGTCGTGCTGGCCCCGATCCACCATCCGCTGCACGTGGCGGCGCGCATGGCGACGCTCGACATCCTGAGCCACGGCCGCGTCGATGTCGGGCTGGGCCGGACTGGCTATCCCTACCAGCTGACCCCGTACGGGGCGGATCTGCGCGACACCCGCGGCATGTGGCTCGAATT
Organism: Rhizobium sp. Q54; assembly: GCA_945861155.1. GTDB lineage: Bacteria > Pseudomonadota > Alphaproteobacteria > ATCC43930 > CGMCC-115725 > DATARH01. The sequence continues at coordinate 29,602 of CAMATN010000015.1, read as the reverse complement.
TGCCGATCTGCTGCCGCGCATCTGGACCCAGGAGGAGGTCTCGTATGACGGGACCTATTACCAGATCCCGCGCCGGGAGGTGCTGCCGAAGCCGGTGCAACAGCCGCACCCGCCGCTGTGGTCCGCCTGCGGCAGCGACGAGACGGCGCGGCTGACCGGCAGCCTGGGAATGGGCGGATTGTTCGGCAGCGAGGGCGGCCCCGGCCGCGTCGAGCAGCTGATGGCGCTCTATCAGGAGGCGCTGGGGACGGCCGCGCCGAACAACGGGGCGGCGCCGAACCGCCGCGCCGCGTTGATGACCGCGGGCTTTTGCCATGAGGATCCGGCTGTCGTCGCCGAACGCGGGACCGAACTCGTCGGCTGGTATATCGAGCAGCAGCGCGAGCGCGCCCGCCTGGTGTGGCGCGACTACGATCCGACCACCGTGCCGCCGGATTACCAGGGCTATTACGCGCGCGATCAGCGCCTCGCCAGCGGGCCGCATCCGGGGGAGCCGACGCCGCGGCAGGTGCGCGAGCAGGGCAATTCGTTCTGCGTCGGCACGCCGGCGGACTGCATCCGGTTCCTCGAAATGTACGAAGCCTTGGGCATCGAGGAGGTGTTTTTATTGTGCGCCATCGGCCCGGCGACGCACCAGGAAGTGCTGCACACCCTCCGCCTCTTCGGCGAGCAGATAATCCCGTACTTTCAGGAAAAAGCGCGCCGCGGCCAGCCCACCGGAAAATGAAATTTGCTGGCCGGAGACTGCCAATCAGTCATCGATAGCGGCTGATCCGAACGGCGGTCAATCGCGGGGCAATCGCGGGGCGGTGAGAACCCCGTCCTCGCGGCTCCGGTCAAGCCATCGCATTCGCGTAGACCAGCCCTCCGCCCGAGCCTATGGGCGCGGGGATGAAATGATATTATCTCCTTATGATCAGCCTGGCGTGCTATTCCGGGGGTGGATCATTGGACCTGGACCGCAGTTTCGGGTTTCTCGTCAACGATGTCGCGCGCCTGTTCGGGCGTCGGTTCTCCCAGAACGGGAACCGGCTCGGCCTGACCCGGGCGCAATGCCGCACTCTGGGCTATCTGACCCGCAATGAGGGCATCAACCAAGCCGGCCTCGCCGACCTTCTTGAAATCCGGCCGATGACGCTGGTCCGGCAGATCGACCGTATGGAAGAAGCCGGGTGGATCGAGCGCCGCCCCGATCCGGCCGACCGGCGGGCGCGCCGCTTGTTCCTGACGGCGAAGGCGCGTCCGATCCTCGGGCGAATCTGGGACGTGGCGAACGAAACGCGCGACGAGGCGCTGGTCGGGCTGTCCCCCGCCGAGGCGAAACAGCTGATCGACCTGTTAGGGCGGGTGCACGGCACCCTGTCCGAACGGGTGCCGGTCGATGCCGGCGACGACCCGGGGAGCCTGTCGTCGCCACGCGGCGCGGCTCGAACGGCGGCGCGAGGATCGGCTCGGGCCCTGACCGGGGGAGCATTGACCGGGGGAGCGTTGGCCGAACCGACCGACGCGCCGCTCCCGGCGGTTGAGGCCGCACGGTGACGACCTCCACCGAACCGGACGTACCGTCACGCGGGTTCCGGCGCGTTTTCGGGGGTCGCGACCCGACCCTGGCATCGCGATCGTCTCGCCCGCTGCGTCAGCGCCTGCGCATGCCTATGATGCTGGCCGGCCCGATCGTCGTGCTGCTCGCCGGCGCCTGGTGGTATCTGACGAGCGGCCGCTATGTCTCGACCGACGACGCCTATGTTCAGGCGGCGCGCACGATGGTCAGCGCCGATATTTCGGGCCGGGTGGTCGCGGTCGCGGTGCGCGACAACGCACGCGTCTCGCCGGGTGAGGTATTGTTTCGGCTCGACGACCGGCCGTACCGCATTGCCGTCGAGGATGCCACCGCGCAGCTTGCCGCGGCGCGACTCCAGGTCCAGGCGTTGCAGGCGACCTACAGCCAAAAGATCGCCGACGCCAAGGCGGCGGAAGAGACGCTCGCCTATCAGCAGCGGGAACACGAGCGCCAGCGCCAGCTCGCCGCGAGCGGGGTTGCGGCGCGCTCGACCTTCGATCAAGTGCAGAACGCGATGCAGGTGGCCCGCCAGAAGGCGGCGTCGGCCCAGAGCGACCTGGCCAATATGCTGGCCCAGCTCGGCGGCAACCCCAACCTCGCGGTCGACCGGCACCCCTCGGTGCAGCGCGCCCAAGCCGCGCTCGACAAGGCCCAGCTTGAGTTGTCCCATACGATCGTGCGCGCGCACGACAGCGGCACCGTCACCAAGGTCGAGCAGCTTCAAGTCGGCTCATACGCCACGGCGTCGACGCCGGTGTTCTCGATCGTTTCGGACCGGATCTGGGTCGAGGCGAACTTCAAGGAGACCGAGCTGACCCATATGCGGCCGGGTCAGCGGGCGACGATCGAGATCGACACCTATCCGGGGACCGTGCTCAACGCCACCGTACAAAGCCTGAGCCCCGGCACCGGTCTGACGTTTTCGCTGCTGCCCGCCGAGAACGCCACCGGCAACTGGGTCAAGGTCGTACAGCGTCTGCCGGTGCGCCTCACGCTCGACAGCACCAACCCGAAGCTGCCGCTTCATGCCGGGCTAAGCGCCACGGTCGAGGTCGATACCCACCATCGGCGGCCATGGCTCGTCTGGATCCAGCAGAAGAGCGCCGGGCTGTTCGGCGTCGGCCGGACGGTCGAGGCGCAACGGTGATGGGCACCAACAGCATTAGACGCCCCGTCAGAATACGGTGTTTCACGGAGTTCTGAAGCATATCCCGTGGCTCGCTTTGCGCGAGATCGTCGCCGGCCTGGCCTGCGGCGCCAAGGCGCACCTGATCTACGATCCCGGGGGCGATCCCGGCCTGCGCCGGGGCAGGCTGGTGGGCCAAGCTCGACAAGGCGCAATGCCGCATCGTCACCCGCTTCAAATCCAACACCCCGCTGACCTTGGTCGCGGAACTGCCGGTGCCGCGACGCCAACGCCCGACAAATCGCCGATCTCTACAAGCGCCGCCGGGCGATCGAGCTGTCCCCTTTCAATCCAGCTCAAATGGCGCTCCAATGGGACCCAAACTGAACCGGACTGCCGTGTGGACAAGCCCGGCCATGGGATACCTCTGGTTGACCTAAAGTATCAGCTTGCAACCGCATTTTATTCCCCGGACAGCCGCGCGCAAGCCGGGGAGGGTTGGGCGGGGGGCGCTCGCCGGCTCAGTACGGGCTGCTGCTGCCGGCCGGGCGGGGGGCGTCGCGCATGTCGGCGACGGTGGCGGCGGCGCCCATTGTCAGGAAGCGGGTGTCGCCGCCGACCGTGACGAAGGTGAAGCCCATCGCGATCATCTGCTTGGCGTAGGCCGGCGCGCCGCAATGGATGCCGGGTTGGACCTTATGGCGCTTGCAGGCGTCGAGGATTTTCTTCAGCGCCACCATCATCCACTCGTCGGGCTTGTCGCCGCCCGGGTTGTAGCCAAGCGAGATCGACAGGTCGGACGGGCCGACATAGATCGCGTCCAATCCCTTGACCGACAGGATCTCGTCGAGATTGTCGAGCGCTTCCTGCGTTTCGATCATGCCGAAGGCGAGCACGATGTCGTTCGCCTTCATGTGGTAATCGGCGCCGCCATAGAGCGAGGCGCGGATCGGCCCCGAACTCCTATAGCCGAGCGGCGCGTAGCGGCACGAGCCGACGAATTTCTCGGCCTCGGCGCGGTTGTTGACCATCGGGCAGATGATGCCGTAGGCGCCGGCATCGAGCGATTTCTGGATGTGCGCCGGGTCGTTCCACGGCACCCGCACCAAGGGCACCGTATTGGTGGTCGAGATCGCCTGCAGCATCGTCACCATCAGCTGGTAGTCGATCATGCCGTGCTGCATGTCGACGACCAGCGAATCAAAGCCGGCATGCGCCATGACCTCGGCCGAAAAGCTCGACGACACGCCGCACCAGCTGTTGACGACGGCCTTGCCCGACGCCCAAATTTCCCGCACTCCGTTCGCCCGCGCCATCCGATCCTCCAATAAGCCGCATCAAGCTCGGCCGATCCCGCCAGCTAACCCGGCGGAAGTCAAGCGCCCGCGGTAACGGGGATGTAACGGGAGGATGCGCCGCGCCCGTGAGCGGGGCGCGCGGGTTACTTCGCGGCTGCCGGTGCCTTCGGAGCTTCGATAGTAACGTTAACGCTCTTGCCGCCACCGCCGCCGCCGCCGCCGCCACTGACGAACGGTATGCCGCCGGTCATCACCACGACGATGATCACGACGACGACCGCCAGCCCTCCGACGATAAAATACAAGCCGCCATTGCCGCTCGAATTGTCCGCCATCCCACAATCCTCAATTGATGGACCTACCGGTTGAACAACGCGGCGCTGTTCCCGGTTCCGCGGCGCCGGTCTTGCCTTTGTGCAGGCGAAGAACAAGGACGCCCGCCCCGTGACCGCCGATCGCTGGCGTGTCCCTCACGGCGCGTCGGCCATAAATTGGCCATCACGCCATAACTTATTGCGCGCATTGGATCGAAATATGCTACTTAGACGGGCGTCAAGCGATGGTCGGCCATAAAAGCAAACAACCGACGAGGCGGCGATGGCAACGAACGACCCAGGCACCGGAAGGCCCGCCGACGAGGCGAATGCTCCCGTCGCTGGCGAAATCGTGCCCCCCGGCGAGGCCGATGCCCTACGGATCATCGTGCGAGCGATCGAGGATCGGGTGCGCGCAGCCGCTGCGACAAACAAACCCGCCCGCCGCGATGCGCATCCCAAGGCGCATGGATGCCTGCGAGCCGAATTCAGGGTGCTCGATGATCTGCCCCTTGCATTGCGTAACGGCGTCTTCACGGCGCCCCGCACTTTTGAGGCCTGGGTACGATTTTCCAATGGCTCAGAGACACCACAACCCGATTCTGTCGGCGATGGTCGCGGCATGGCGATCAAGCTGATGGGGGTCGCGCAAAGCCCGTCGACGACGCAGGACTTCCTGATGATCAACCACCCGGCATTCTTCGTCCGCAATGCCGCGGATTATGTCGATTTCCAAGCCGCCTCGAATCCCTTGCGCTTCTTCTTTCCCGGCTTCAATCCGTTCCATTTTCGGCTGCACGAGCTGTTCGTCGCGCGCGCCACCACCCGCCAGGCCGTGGTCAACCCCCTTAATATCCGCTACTGGAGCATGACCCCTTTCTGTTTCGGCGGTGCCGCCGGCAAATACTCCGCCCGGCCCGCGGGCGCGGCGTCGCCGTTTACCGCCACGGAGTCGCCGGACTTCCTGCGCGCCAACCTGGCAAGCCATCTGGCCGAGTCGAGCGCATCCTTCGATTTCATGGTGCAGTTGCGCGCACGGCCCGACACCATGCCGATCGAGGACCCCACCATCGTCTGGGACGAGGATGCCGCTCCGTTCGTCCCGGTCGCGAGGATCACGATCCCACCGCAAAGCTTCGATTCGGCCGAGCAGCGGGTGTTCTGTGAAAATCTGTCCTTCACCCCCTGGCATTGCGTCGAGGCGCACCGCCCGCTGGGCGGCATCAATCGGGCTCGCCGCCCTGTCTACGAAACCATTTCCCGCCTGCGTCACGACCTGAACGGAGCACCGCGGCGCGAGCCAACCGACTTCACCCTGTAGCCGACAGCTACGGCGCCTTGGCGCACAAACGAGAGGAGCACCGCATGTCCGACTGGCTTAGCCGACACCTCATTTCCCGCGCCGGCTCGCTCATCGATGGCTGGGCGTGGCTTTCGGGCGTGGCCAGCGCCAAGGTGATCAACGAAATAGTGGAGTCTACGCGAAACCGGCCGCATCCCTGGAGCACCTACTCCGACTACATCTCGTGGCAAAGCCTCACTGACCGCACCTATCTGGCGCGCCACCTCCGGCCGGCCGACGTACCGTTGCAACCGGCGGAGGAGGACGTGATTGAGCTGTTCCGGCGACCGGCCGGCAAGGCGCCACGTCTTTCGACGAAATCCACCTGCCTGTTTCCTGCCTTCGCTCAATACCTGACCGATGGGTTCATCCGTACGGTCCCTGGCAATCCGCGGCGCACGACCACCAACCACGAAATCGATTTGTGCCCGCTATATGGCCGCACGCCGGCGCAGACCGACGCACTGCGCTCGAAGATCGACGCACCCAACCACCGCGGCAAATTGAAAAGCCAGATGATCGGCGGCGAAGAATTCCCGCTGTTCCTATACCCCAATCACGACAACATCGCCGATCCGCAATTCGCGGCTCTCGATCCACCGCTGCTGGTTCGCCCCGATCAGCCGCCGTTGCCGCAGCATAAGCTGGACACGATATTCGCGGTCGGCGGTGATCGCGTGAACACCACCCCGTTCAGCGCCATGATGAATACGCTGCTGCTGCGCGAGCATAATCGCGTCGCCGGCGAGTTGGAGGCACGAAACCCCGCGTGGGATGACGAGCGCATATTCCAGACCGCTCGCAACATCATGATCCCGATGTTCATCAAGATCGTCGTGGAACAGTACATCAACCACATCACGCCGCTCCCCTTCAGCCTGCGCGCGGAACCGGAGGTCGCGTGGACCGCGCAGTGGAACCGGCCGAACTGGATCACCGCCGAGTTCAGCCTTCTCTATCGTTGGCATTCACTGATGCCCGACAGCATCGACTGGCCGGGCGGAGCGATCCCGATTGGCGCCTTCCAGGTTGACAACAGGCCGTTGCTGAATGCCGGGTTGGACGCCGCTTTCTCGGCGGCGGCGCGGCAGCCGGCGGGCGAGATCGGCGCCTTCAATACGGCCGACGCGCTGCTGCTGATCGAAGGCCTCGCGGTGAGGCAGGCACGCGTCAACCGTCTCGACACCTACAACCACTATCGCCAGGCCTTCGGCATGGCCCCGGCGGAAACATTTGACGAAATCAGCAGCAATCCCGATGTCGTCGCGTTGCTGACGCAGCTGTACGGGGTGCCGGACAATTTAGAATTCTATCCCGGCCTGTTCGCCGAGGACCGCGTGCCTGATTCGCCGCTGCCCCGGTTGCTGATGACAATGGTGGCGGTCGATGCGTTCAGTCAGGCGCTGACCAACCCCCTCCTCGCCGAGCATGTATTCAATGCGAACACATTCACGCAATGGGGCTTTGACCTAATCCACGAGACCAGCAAGCTGGGCGATATCCTGGCGCGCAACGTGCCGGTGCGCGGAACAACGCCTATCGAAATGACGCAGGCCCACTGGAGCTATGGGGCGGGGCTATAGCGCCCCTCGTTAGCCTGCAAAAACGCCCGCTACTCGGAGTCAAGCGGGGCGCGCGCCGACGCTCTCGCCGGCGCACCCCCGTCGAGGTTATCCGGTCAGCCCAGCACATCCTTGTTGACGACGTTGTCGCGGTTGGTTTTGCCGTCGAGGACCGAGAGCAGGTTCTGGACGGTGACGATCGCCATGCGGTCGACCGCCTCCTTGGTAACGCCGGCGACGTGCGGGGCGGCGATGAAGTTCTTAAGCTTGAGGAGCGGGTTGTCGGCCGGGGTCGGCTCCTCGACAAAGACGTCGAGCGCGGCGCCGGCGATCCGGTTGTTCGACAGCGTCTCGTGTAGCGCCGGCTCGTCGATAATGCCGCCGCGCGCGGTGTTGACCAGAAACGCGGTCTTTTTCATCTTGGCGAGCCGGGCGGCGTTGAACATGCCGATTGTTTCCGGCGTCTTCGGACAGTGGATCGTGATGAAATCGGCGCGGGCGACAGCCTCGTCGAGGTCGCCGACCGGCTCGTAGCCCATGCCGCGGATCGTCTCGGAATAGGTGTAGGGGTCGTACACCAGCACGTTCATTTCCATCGCCGCGAGGCGCTTCGCCGAACGCGAGCCGATCTTGCCGAAGCCGACGACCAGCACGGTCTTGGCGTACATGTCGACCGGCATCTCGTTGTAGCGGTCGCGCCAGCGGCCTTCCTTGACCATCGTATCCATCGCAGCACCGCGCCGCGCGAGGGACATCATCAGGAAGATGCCGGCTTCGGCGACGCTGACCGAATTGGCGGTGCCGGCGATCATTAAGGGGATGTTGCGGCGGGTCAGCGCCGGCACGTCGACCGCGTCATAACCGACGCCGATGCGGGCGACGACTTCGAGGTTGGCCCCGGCATCGAGCTCGGGGTCGCTAAACGGCTGGACCGACAGCGCGACCCCGGCGACGTCCTCGAGCAGGCGGTGCAGTTCGGCCTTCGGCACGGTGACGTCGTAGGGCACCCCCTCGACATCCTCCCGCGCCTCGACGATCGCCCAACCGGCTTTCGCCAGCGTGTTGGGCAGCAGCAGCTTTTTGATGTTGGTCTGTGCGGATTGTGCCATCGGTCTCCCCTTTTGATTTCAGGTCGCAGCGCCGTGTTCTTGTAGGGCGGAAAAGCGCAGCGCATTCCGCCGCTTCGCTGCCGGCCGCGGTCCTCCGAGTTGGCGGAGTGCGCTGCGCTTTTCCGCCCTACGCTATAGCGACGACAGGTTTTGGATCGCCGCGACATAGGCGCGGTTCCAGGACGGGCTCAGCATGACTTCGTTCATGACGAGCCGCTTCGGCAGGGACGCAATGTAGAGGATCAGATCGGCGCAATCCTGGGGCTGCACCATGCGGGCGCGTTCTTCGGGACCGACCGGGTTCGGGCGGCGGTCGAGGATCGGCGTCGCGACCTCGCCCGGCAGAAAGACGCAGGAGCGAATGCCATGCACGCATTCCTCCATGTTGATCGAGTGGCTCATCGCGACGACGCCGTGCTTCGCCGCCGAGTAGAGCGGCCCCGGGAAGCCGCCGACAAAGCGGCCGGCGACCGAGGCGGTGTGGATGATCAGCCCGTCTTGTTGGGCGCGCATGATCGGCAGCGCCACGGTCACGCATTGCGCCGCCGCCGCGAGGTTGCCGTTGATCATCAGATGGGCGTTTTCCGGGGTCAGCTTGTTCCAATGCCGGTCGTTGATGTTGAGCCCGGCATTGTTGAGCAGGATGTCGAGCCGGCCGATCTCGCCGCCGATGAAATCGCCGATCCGGCGCACCGACAGGGGATCCATCAGATCGCCGGGCTGGACATAACAGGTGCTGCCGAGTTCGCGGACACGGCCAGCCACGTCGTCGAGCGGGGCCTGGCGGCGCCCGGTCAGCACGATCGCCGCGCCCTCCCGCGCCAGGGCCAACGCCGCCGCCTCGCCGATGCCGCTGCCGCCGCCCGTCACCCAGACGATCTTGCCCTCGAACCGCCGCACCGTTTGCCTCCATCGCCTGATTCGCTAAGGAAGCTCGTATAATTCGCCGGGGCTGTCAAAATCTTGTTCGGTCAGGGCCGAGCGGCGAGGGGGCGATCGGGCAGCGCCCCGGCGACCCGGGCGGCGATCGGAGGGGCCGACCGTCTCGGCCTGCCCGATTGCGACAGCAGCAAGATCGGCAGCACGCCGAGCGCGATCATCGCCAGCGCGGCGACCGCGCCGTCCTCGTAGACCCCGCGCGAGGCTTCGCCATAGAGAAAAGTCGCCAGCGTCTCGGTGTTCAGCGGGCGCAGCAGCAGCGTCGCCGGCAGTTCCTTGACGCATTCGATGAACACCAGCAATGCGGCCGAGCCGATCGTTGTCCGCAACAGCGGCCAATGAATATCGCGTGCGACCGCCGATGCATTGGCGCCGACGATCCGGGCGGCCTCGTCGAGCGCCGGCGGCAGTTTCGCATATCCGGCCTCGACGGCGCTGGTCGGGATCGCCAGAAAACGCGCCAGATAGGCCAGCAACAGCCCGAACGGAGACGCCAGCAGCAAGGCCCCGCGCAAATTCTCGATGCCGAGGAAGCCGATCGCGGCGTCGGCCGCCGAGAGGATGCCGAGAAGGCCGACGGCGACAACGGTGCCGGGCACGGCATACCCGGTCTGCACGATGCGAACCGGCATGTTGATCCGGGCATAACGCTGGCAAAAGGCCAGGGTAAACCCGGCCGCTACCGCGAGCACGCTCGCCGCCGCCGCGAAGCGCGCGCTGTTCCAGGCATAGGACAGCAGCAGCGGCGACACGCCGTGTTCCGATACCCTCGCCCAGGCGAGCAGCAACAGATGCACGGCCGGCGCGGCGAAGCCGAGCAGGACCGGGATCGCGCACGCGGTCGCCGCGGCGGCGCCGGCGAGCGGCGCCAGTCGTCGCGCGGCGAGCGGGCGCGGTGTCGCGGCGGCGGATATTCGACCGACCCGAGATCGGTAAGTCAGCAGCAGCAAGCCGGCGACCGGCACCAGCATCGCCAACGCGATCTGCGCCGCCCCCTCGACCGAACCCCGTGTCGCCCAGGTCACATAGAGCGAAACGGTCAAACTCTGGATGCCGAGAAATTCGCACGCGCCGATATCGCCGAGGGTCTCCATCAGCGCGAGAGCCGATCCGGCGGCGATCGCCGGGCGCGCCAGCGGAACCGCGATCTGGAAGAATGCCCGTCCCCCCGAGCTGCCGAGGATCCGCGCGGCCTCCAAGGCTTCCGCCGATTGCAGCAGGAAGTTGGTGCGGACGTTCAGATAGACGTAGGGATAGAGCACGAAGCCGAACAGCAGGATGGCGCCGCCGAGCGAGCGGAACTCCGGCAACCGCAGATCCTGGGGGCTGGCCAGGCCAAGGAGGTCGCGCAGCGCCGACTGCAACGGCCCGGCCGGGTGCAGCAGATCGAGATACGCATAGGCGACGATGTAGACCGGCGTCGCCAATGGTAGCAGCAGCGCCCAGGAAAGCGCGTTCCGGCCGGGAAAACGATAGGCCGTCACGAGCCAGGCGGTCCCGGTGCCGACCGCGACGACGATGATCCCGGTGCCGGCAAGCAGCAGCGCCGTCTCGCGCGCGGCTTCCGGCAGCACATAATTGATCAGATGCGGCCAGAGCGCACCCGAACCCCGCGCCGCGATGGCGCCCAGCGCCGCGAGGGGCAGCAACACGGCGAGCGCGATTCCCCAGGCGAGCACGACCAGCCCGCGGCTTCGCTGGCGCCGGGGCCGGGTGCCGCTCGCTGTGCCGGCTTGGCCTCTGGCTGGGATCAAAGCGATCTTCGCGCCTCAAATTTGTGAATAAATCTAGCCATGCCGGCAAAAGAACGGCTGCAACACGATCCCGCGTCCTTCGAGACGGCGCTCCGCGCCTCCTCAGGGTGACGTAGATTTGTGATGGCATTAAGAAAGAACGTCATGCTGAGAGCATGTGAATGAATTGGCGTTCGGCTGGACCGACGCCGTGCGTCCTTCGAGACGCCCGCGTTGCGGGCTCCTCAGGATGAGGTTCTTTCTTAATGCCATCAAAGACATATCCTCATCCTGAGGAGGCGCGGAGCACCGTCTCGAAGGACGCGCGATGGTATTGCAGCCGGTCTTTTTGAGTTTCGCTTGAACTAATTCACAAGCTCTGACGAGCCCGCAACGCGGCCGTCTCAAAGGACGCACCGAGCTGATCCAGACGACCGCCGTTAATTCACAAGTTCTCAGCGGTCGAAGCCGAGACGATCGACCAGCAGGCTCGCCTCTTCGCGCTTGGCCGCGATCGTCGCGAGCGGCGTCGGGTCGATCTCGAGCGTTCCGAAGCCGGCGACGATCGGCTGCAACGCGACGCCCGCCCGCGCCGGGTACTCGAAATTGGCCTCGGCATAGATCCGCTGCGCCTCGGGCGTTGCGAGAAACTCCAGGAGGCGCAGCGCCTCGGCGCGGTGCGGTGCATGCCGCGCGACCGCCGCCCCGGAAACGTTGACATGCGTGCCGGTTCCTTGGGCGCCCGTGGCCTTGCCGTTCTTGAAAGTCGGCAGGATCACGCGCACGGCCTCGCCCCAGCGCTTCTGTTCGGGCCCTCCGGCGCCGGACAGCATCAGCCCGGCATAATAGGTGTTCGACAGACCGGCATCGCAGATCCCGGCGAAGATGTCGCGGGCAACATCGCGGTCGCCGCCGGCCGGCCGCCGCGCCAAATTCGCCTTCAACGCCTTCAGGTATTCGGCCGTAGCGGGTTCGCCATGCTTCGCGATCATCGCCGCGAATAACGCGGTGTTGTAGGGGTGCTGCCCGCCGCGCGTGCATACCTTGCCGCGCCAGCGCGGGTCGGCCAGATCCTCGTAGGTCATCGCCGTATCGCTGACCCGCTCCTTGGAGACGAAAATGGCGCGGGCGCGCAGCGAGAGCGCGACCCAGTTGCCGTCGGGATCGCGCAGCGACGCCGGGATTGCCTCGTCGAGGGTGGCGGAGCGGATCGGCTGGGTGACACCGCGCTTGACCAGCTCGACCAGATTGCCGATGTCGACGACCATCAACACATCGGCCGGCGAGGACGCGCCCTCGGCGGCGACCCGTTCGGCCAGCCCGGTATTCAGAAAAACCGTATTGACCTTGATCCCGGTCTTGGCCGTAAAGCTGTCAAGCAGCGGCTGGAGCAGCCCCGGCTCCCGCGTCGAATACAAATTCACCTCAGCCGCCCGAGCGACGGCAGGGGCGATAATTTGGGCGACGCAAGCGGCGACCATCACGAGCAGCGCGACGAAAGCGCGGGATACCGGCGAGCGCATCTAAAGGCCCCTCCCAATTGCGAATGCCTCTTAATATGAATTTCCTGCGGCCGGTTGCCAATGTGGCAAGCAGCCCGCGCCATTCAGTCGCACATAGCCTGTTTCGGCGTCCCGACCGAGCTTCTTGCACCGAACCGCCGCAGAACCGATGCTGAGACGAACCCCGCCAAGATTGAGGTTCCCAAGATGCCGACGACCTTTCTGATGCTGCCGCCGCAGAACAACAAGACGCGCGAATGGGCGCACCTTCTGGCCGAAGCTCGCCCCGACCTCGACATCATCGCGCCCGAGACTATGGAAGGGGCCGAGCAGGTGATCGCGATGGCCGACGGCGCCTATGGCACGATCCCACCGGCGCTCCTCGCGCGCGCCGACAAACTGCGCTGGCTGCAGGCGCCGCAGGCCGCGCCGCCCGCCGGGTTCTATTACCCGGAGCTGATCGATCACCCGGTCGAGATCACCAATTTCCGCGAGATCTACAACGATCATATCGGCGCCCATGTGATGGCCTTCGTGCTCGCCTTCGCGCGCGGCCTGCACGTTTATCTACCGCAGCAATTGCGTCGGGAGTGGCGAGCGGTCCCGCGCGAAACGGGCGACGTCGTCCATCTGCCCGAGGCGACGGCGCTGGTCGTCGGGGTCGGCGGCATCGGCAGCGAGGTGGCGCGGCTCGCCGCGAGCTTCGGCATGACTGTGATCGGCATCGACGAGCGCCGCACCGACAAGCCGCAAGGGGTGGCCGAACTGCACCGCGCCGCCGCGCTCGACAGCCTGTTGCCGCGCGCCGATTTCGTGATCCTGACCGTGCCGCACACCCCCGAGACCGAGGGGTTCATGAACCGCGCTCGCTTCCGGCTGATGAAGCGCACGGCCTTCTTCATCAATATCGGGCGCGGCAAGACGACCCGGCTCGACGATCTGGTCGCGGCCTTGGAGGCCGGCGAACTCGCCGGCGCCGGTCTCGACGTGTTCGAGCAGGAGCCGCTGCGGGCCGATCACAGACTGTGGACGATGCCGGGCGTCTTGATCACGCCGCATACCGCCGGCCACGGCCCCTATCTCGATGAGCGCCGCTTCGAGGTGCTGAGCGACAATTGCCGGCGCTTCCTCGCCGGTCAGCCGTTGCGCAACATCGTCGATAAGTCGCGCTGGTTCTGAAGCCCGCAATCACAAGTGACATCGGGAGATAAATTCGCCCACGCCCTGTTGTTCTGTCACGCTATCAACAGGAGACTCCACGTGAACAAAACCCTCTTGAGTGCTGTCGGCGCGTTCGCGCTGGCGGGTATCGCGTTTTCCGGCGCTGCTCAGGCGCAGTCGCAATGCTGGTGGACGGGCTATGGTTACTCTTGCGCGCCGCCGCCGGCCACGCATTACCAACAGCCCTATCAGGGCTCGCCATACCCGGCGTTCAATTCCAATGACTATCAGGACTATAGGTCCAGGCCGATTTGGCTGCCTTCCTATCCGGGACCGCGACCGAGCTGAGGGCCGCCCATCGCCTGATCCAACACCGACCCACGGCACTGGCGCGCCGGCAGCAAGCTGCCGGCGCGTTTTCATGCTCTGTTAGAGTGTGCACCGCGAGGCCACGACGCCGGGAGCGCTGACGATGGAAATTCGGGTCGAGACGCGCGAGCGGCACATCGCCATCGTGACGATCGCCAACGAGCCGCGCCGCAACGCGATGACGCGGGCAATGATGGCTGACCTCGCCGAATTGTGGGACCGGCTCGACGACGATGCCGACTGTCGCGTTGTCGTGCTGACCGGGGCCGGCGAGCGCGCCTTTTCGTCAGGCGCCGATCTCGGTGGCGATTTGAGCGCCTCCCCGGAATTGGCGCGTGTCGTCAGCCGCGCGCTGTTGAAGAATACGCCATTCTCGAAGCCGATCGTCGCCGCGGTCAATGGCGATTGCGTCGCCGGCGGGCTCGAACTGCTGTTGTCGACCGATATCCGCGCCGCTTCGCCCGAGGCTCGCTTCGGCCTGCCCGAGGTCAAATGGTCGATCTATCCGTTCGGCGGCGCCACCGTGAAGCTCGCGCAGCAGATCGGTCATGTCCACGCGATGGATCTGCTGCTTACGGGGCGGCTGGTCGATGCCGGTTTTGCCGAGCGAGTCGGGCTGGTCAACCGGGTTGTCGAGCGCGAGCGGCTGATGCCGTGGGCATTCGAAACGGCTGCGGTGATCGCGGCTAACAGCCCATCGGCGGTGCAGGCGGTGCGAACCCAGATCAGCGACGGGATCGCCGATTACGCGCGCGGCCGCGAGGCATTGGAGCAGGAACTCGGCGACAGGGTGCGCGCCAGCCCGCATTTCGCCGAGGGGGTTGCCGCGTTCCTGGAAAAGCGGAAGCCGGAGTACCGGTGACCCCAACCCTCCCCCGCTTGCGGGGGAGGGAGTGTTCAGGTCGCAGCGCGCCCCCTCCCCCGCAAGCGGGGGAGGGTTGGGGTGGGGGTTCTCTTATGCCTGGTAGTACGCGAAGACGACCGGCGAGACGAAGGCCCAGGTTTCGATAAAGGTCGCCTTGTCGGGCTTGCGGCCGAGCGCCTCCATCGCGCCCAACAGGCAGAACCAGTTCAAGACCTCGTGCTGGCCGCTATCCTCGATCTGGGCGGTCGTATAGCGGTGCCAGGCTGCGTAATCGCCGGTTTCGAGCGCGTCATAGAGCGCCCGGTCGGCGGCCACATCGGGCCACAGCTGGTAGTTCTTTTCGGTTAAAAACGAGTGCGACCAGCTCGACGACGCGACGAACGCGACCCGCCACGGGCTTTCGGCCATGATGCGAGCGGCGGCGGCGCCGACCTCCATGCAGCGATGCGGGTTGGGTCCCGGCGGATCGAACAGTTGCGAGTCGAGGTCGCGAATGTCGTCGCGCATCGCCAGCGGCAGGCGCAACCCGCGCGCGGCATTGACCCGGCGGCCGTAGCAATTCACCGAGAACTGCACCAGCGGATAGTCGAAGCCGCGGCGCTCGTCGTCGAGCAACAGCACCGTGTTGAGGAAAGCGTGCCCCATCGGGTGGTGCAGCGGCTTGTAGGCATAGCCGGCGTCGATGCCGGCCTCGATCAGCCCCGTCGCCAGATATTTGCCGGCTTCGCGGTGGCCCTTCACCGTGAGTGTCGTGTCGGCCGGCTCGTTCCACGGGTTCCACGGCGAGCGGCGGTGCAGCCAGGGCTGCAATTCCTGGTCGTCATAGGCGAGGACCGCGAATGGCGGGACGATGTCTTCCTTGAAGTTCTCGTACTGGTCGTCGCCCCACATCACGACAAGGTCGGGCTCGAATTCGTCGATCACGCGCCGCGCCTCGGCGAAATGGGCGCGGTAGACTTCGCGCCCACGCGTCGCCGACGCGGTGCCCCAATCGTTGCCGAGCTCGGCGCGCAACGGCGCCGGCCAGCGCGCCGGGTCCTTCATCTCCGCCGGCATCGCCGGGTCGTCGAGGGCGGCGCGCATCATAAAGGTCCAGTCTTCATCGGGGCGCAGCATCAATGGCCGATGCGTGCAGCCCACTCCCAGGATCTCGCCCATCGCCGTCCTCCCTAAAAAAAACTAACGCTTCACCGCGGAGGACGCCGAGGATGCGCAGAGGTCGCAAAGGACTCATTGCCTTCGCGTCCTCTGCGCATCCTCGGCGTCCTCCGCGGTGAGATGTTCTTCTTTTTACGCCCGTTGGGCGCTTGGCAGCAGGCTTTCGCTGTATTTCGGGCGCAGGATGTCGAGCCGCATCGGTACCGGCGTGCCGAGCCACAGCGCGTTCTTGCTGTGGTCGTCGTAGGAGCTTTCGGTCAGCGGATGCACGAGCACGTCGAGGCCCTCGCGGTTCAGCATCAGCCAGGGCACGATGTCCTGGAACGCCGGCGCCTCGAAGATCACGGCGAACTGCGAGATCGGGTGTGGGCCGCGCGGTTCGTCGCTCAACACTCCGGGCTCGACCTTGAACTTGCCGACGATCGTGTCGCGCAGGCGTTCTGCGGTCGGCTTGGTGGCTTGGTTGTAATAGACGTGAGCGTGATAGCCTTTGTTTTCGGTCATCGGAAAACCTCCTGCTGAAGTCGATTGATTTACGCTTCGAGTTTGGCCGCGATCTTCTTGCTGATCTCGGCGCGCCATTCCTCCATCGGCTTGAAGCCCTCGCGTCCCCGGCAATCGGCTTCGGTCTCACGGAACAATTCGTCCTCGGATTTGTCGAGGTCGATCTCATAGCCGAGCGGCTGCGGCACGTACCACGGCGTGTCGCAGAACATCTCGATGCGGTTGCCTTCGGGATCGCTGAAATAGACCGACCAGGCATTGCCGTGGCACCGCGGATCGATGACCTTACAGCCGGCCTCGCGCACCTTGCGGAAAGCGCGCTGGACGTTGGCGAGCGTCTCGACGTTGAACGAGACCTGCTGCACCATCGGCGTCGCGGTATCGGTGGTGCGGCCGCGCACCAGCACGACCTGGTGGTGGTCGCTCGGGTTGCGGGAGAGGAACGTGATGCGGCCGTCCTCCGCGCCGTCGCTGACCACGAAGCCCAGAACCTTGGTGTAGAAATCGATCATAACGGGCACGTCGTGGACGTAGAGCCCGACATGGCTCAGGCGCGGCGCTGCTTCGGCTGACATGGGTGGGTGCTCCCGTTCGGGTTGTTCGCAGAGGCCATAAGACAGCACCGGCGACCATCTATCAAATCGATTGATGATATAGTATTCATTCGCTGGATGGATATTCGCGCGGTCGATCTCAACCTGCTGAAAGCGTTCGACGCGCTGATGAGCGAGCGCGCCGTGACCCGCGCCGCCGGCCGGATCGGGCTGTCGCAGCCGGCGATGAGCCATGCGTTGTCGCGCCTGCGCGCCCTGTTCGCCGACGATCTGTTCGTCCGCACCCCGACCCGGATGGAACCGACGGCTCGCGCCCGCGAGATCGCCCCTCTGGTCTCGGCGGCGATCGGCCATATCGAGGCGGCGCTCAACCTCGGCATCGGCTTCGACCCGGCCAAGAGTACGGGCATCTTTACCGCCGGCATGGCCGAATATGCCGAGGTCGCGCTGGTCGGCCGCCTCGCCGAGGCCTTTGCCCGCGAAGCTCCAGGCGCGACGCTGCGCCTGACGCCGCTGACCGGCGCCGAAGCCGCCGAGCAACTCGACCGCGGCGCGATCGATGTCGCCGTCGCGCGTCTCGGCGCCCCGCTGCCGGCGCGTTTCGAGGCGGTGGTGCTGTTGCGCGACCCGTTCGTGCTGATCGCCCGGCGCAATCATCCGATCGCGGCGGTGCCGCTGTCGCTCGAGGAATATGCGGCGGCGAACCATGTGCTGGTCTCGCCGCGCGGCGCCACCTCGGGCGCGATCGACGGGACCCTCGCGGGGTTTGGGCTGACGCGCCGCATTTCGCTGTTGGTCGCGACCTATCTGGCGCTGCCGGTCGCGCTCGCGGCGTCGCAACTGGTCGCGACCGTGCCGCGCCGGGTCGCCGAGCAGATCGCCGCCACGGCCGAGATCGAGATCGTGCAACTGCCGCTCGATCTCTCGGTGACCGTGTCGATGGCCTGGCACCGCCGCGCCACCAGCGAGCCGGCGCAAGCCTGGTTCCGCGACCTGCTGATCGCGGCGGCAGCCGGCTGACCCAATGGAGAACGGCACGCCGGCCGCTTTGCTGGCAAGCCATGCACTCTGTTGACTCTGTCCGAACTGTCTTTCACCGTTCGCGAGGTATTTTCAGCTTCGGACCACGGACACCCCATGAGCCCGTCGGACGCCGCGTGGCAACAATTGATCTCCACATTGCACGGGTCCGGCCGCAAGGCCGCACTCGCGATCACCGGGGGCGGCAGTGGGGCGGTCGGCGAGTTGCTTCGGGTTCCCGGCGGCTCTCGGTTGCTGCTCGAGGCGCAAATTCCCTACGACGCGCTGGCGCTTGAGATGTTTCTGGGCTTTGCGCCGGCACAGGCGTGCAGCTCCGACACCACAATCGCGATGGCCCGAACCGCACGGGCACGCGCCGCCAAGCTGGTGCCGAGCACGAGCGTTGGGGCGGGCCCCGATCTGGTTGGCCTGGGGGCGACGGCGGCACTGGTCAGCGATCGCCCGCGTAAAGGCGAGCATCGATTTCATATCGCATTCGCCAACTCCGCCGGCATCGCGCATTGCACTTGCGTCCTGGCCAAGGGCCGACGCGATCGCGCCGCTGAAGAAGACCTCGTTGCGCGCGCGATCGTCCTGTGGCTGGCCCGCGCGTGCGGGGTTGCCGCACCGTCGCCGCGCAGCCTCTGCGATGCCGATGAACATTATGCGGAGGCAGTCTTTCCGGAGAGGGGTGTCGCTTCCGTGGATCCGATCGATCGGCTCTTGGCGGGCGAAGTCGATCGCGTCACCGTCCAGCCCGATGGTCAAATGATGCTGTCGGCGCCGCTTCCCTCAGTGCTGTTCCCAGGTTCTTTCAACCCGATGCACGAGGGACATGTATTGCTGGCGCGGGCCGCCGAAGAGCTCACGCAGCTTTCCTTGGCGTTCGAAATCTCGGTCACGAACGTCGACAAGCCGCCGCTGGCGGGCGAGACGGTCAGACACCGGCTCGCGCAATTCGCCTGGAAGTCGCCGGTCGAACTGACCAGAGCGCCGACCTTCGTCGAAAAGTCGCGCTTGTTTCCGGGGGCTATTTTTGTGGTCGGCGTGGATACGGCAGAGCGGCTGTTTGAGCCGCAATATTATGGCGATGACGAGGCTCGAATGCACCTGGCGCTTGAGGAAATCGCCAATTCCGGGGGCAGCTTTCTGGTGGCCGTGCGCATCGACGCGGCGGGGCGCGTACGCGCGCTGAACGACATCTCCGTGCCGCGGCGTTATGCCGATCTCTTCACCGAAATCCCCGAGCATCGTTTCCGCTTTGACACCTCCTCATCCGAGATTCGCGCACGGGGACGTGAAGTTGGTAATTCATAGCGGGCCCCACGGATGACTGCGTCTTCAATGCCACGCTACCCCGCGGCCGGCGGCACCTCGATGTTGAGCAGCCGCGCGGCGTTGTGGCCGAGGATCGCGCGGCGGGCGGCGTCGTCGAGGCCCCGGGCGCCTTCGATAAAGCCGATCGGATCGATTTCGCCCATGTCGGCCGGGTAGTCGGTGCCCATCAGGATGTGGTCGGCGCCGTACTGCTCGACCAGGTATTCGAGCTGGTGGTGGGTGTAGACCAGCGCGTCGAAATAGAGCCGCTTCAGGTACGTCGTCGGCATTTCGCGCAGATGCGCGCAGCAATCGGGTCGGGCCGAGGCGGCATGGTCGATGCGGCCGGAATAGGCCGGCAAATAGCCGCCGCCATGCGCTAGAACCAGCTTCAGATTGGGGTAGTCCTGCAACACCCCGCCAAAGATCAGGTGATGGACCGCCACCGTCGTATCGAGCGGGTTGCCGATGACGTTGGCGAAATAATGGTCATGGAAACGCCCCGCCTCGGTAAACCCGTCGGGGTGCATGAAGACGAGCAGCCCCAATTCCTCGCAGCGCGCGAAGATCGGACGGAAGCGCTCGGCCGACAGATCCTCGCCGGCGACATGGGTCATGATCTCGATGCCGCGGAAGCCGAGCGATTTGTGCAGCCGGTCGAGTTCGGCCAGCGCCAGCTCGGGCGCCTGGAACGGCACCGTGCCGAGACCGACGAAACGGTCGGGATGGCGACCGCAGATGTCGGCGATGAAGTCGTTGATCGCGCGCGACGTGGCCAGGCCGAGATCGGGGTCGGCACCGTAATAGGTCTGGCGCGGCGCCGGCGAGATCGCCTGGATGTCGATGCCCATCAGGTCCATGTCGGCGATGCGCTGCTCGGGCGAATTGCCCTGCAGACGGGTCCGCTCGCCGTTGGCACGGTTCTGCGCCTGGCTCGTCGGGCTGGCTTGGGTTTCGAGAAACCAGCGCGACACGGCCTCGTTGCCCGCAACCATCGCGGCGGCCGTGTCGCTGCGCACATGGCAGTGAATGTCGATCGCGAACCATTTGCCGCGAGCATGGGCCGGACCCGGGAAGCGTCCGGGGATCGCGGTCCCCGGTGGCGCGCAGGTGAACAGCATGACCCCACCCCCTTCTATCGCCGTGCCGGGATTTCGATGTTGAGCAGCCGCGCGGCGTTGTTGCCAAGGATCGCGCGGCGCTCGGCATCGTCGAGCCCGGACGCGCCCTCGACAAAGCCGACGGGGTCAACCTCGCCCATGTCGGCCGGGTAGTCGGTGCCCATCAGCACATGGTCGGCGCCGTATTGCTCGATCAGATATTCGAGCTGGTGGTGGGTGTAGACGATCGTGTCGAAATAGAGCCGCTTCAGGTAGGTCGTCGGCATGTGGCGGATGCACTCGCAGGTGTCGGGCCGGGCCGACGCGGCATGGTCGATGCGCCCGGAATAGGCCGGCAGATAGCCGCCGCCATGCGACAGCACCAGCTTCAAATTAGGGTGGTCGTGCAATACGCCGCCGAAGATCAGGTGATGCACCGCGACCGTCGTGTCGAGCGGGTTGCCGATGACATTGGTCAAATAATGGTCGCGGAACCGCCCGGCCTCGGGAAACCCGGTCGGGTGCATGAAGAGGACGAGGCCGAGTTCCTCGGCGCGCGCGAAGATCGGGCGAAAGCGCGGCTCCGACAGATCGGCGCCGGCGACGTTGGTGGCGATCTCGATGCCACGCAGCCCCAGGGATTTGTGCAGCCGGTCGAGTTCGGCGACCGCCAGCTCGGGCGCTTGGAACGGCACCGTGCCGAGCCCGACGAAGCGGTCCGGGTGCTTGCCGCAGATGTCGGCGATGTTGTCGTTGACGACCCGCGCGGTTTCGATGCCGAGATCGGGCGGGACGCTGTAGAAGGTCTGCGCCGGCGAGGGGGTGATCGCCTGGATGTCGATCCCCATGCGGTCCATGTCGGCGAGCCGGGTCGCGATGTCGGTGAACTGGATGCGGGTGCGCCGCCCCTGCTCGCGATTGACCTCGCGGGTGTGCTCGTTGGCGAATTGGTGTCGCGGCTGCCAGTCCATCGTCAGGCCCGCGCCGGCGACCATCTCCTCGGCCTTCGCGCACAGCACATGGCAATGGATGTCGACCGTGAACCATTTGCCGCGCGCGTGCGTCGGCCCCGGGAAGCGTCCCGGGATCTGCGCCCCTTCGGGCAGGCATGTGAACAGCATACTAAAATCCCTCCCTCACCGTGTCGCATGGTGACCCATGGTGACACTCTAAGTATATGGCTTTCATTGTATTTTTTCCCGTTTGGGCATGATATGCTCCATTGAGCGCCGCACCTTGTCTCACCGAAGCGCACCGGCTTTGCGCACCTAATTGGCACCTAGGCAGGAAACCGAGCACAATGATTTTCACCGACCTCAAGCTGCGCGCTCTGCCGTTTGAGGACGGCCAGCGCGACTACATCGACGACGCCGTGCGTGGATTATCGGTCCGCGTTGGGAAGCGCAGCAAGACCTTCATGCTGCTTGTCCGAAAGGGCGCTCAGCGCACGCGCGTGAAGATAGGCCAGTACCCTGACCTCACGCTCTCGAAGGCCAGGGAACGCGCCCGCGATTTGCTGGCCGAAGCGCGAGTAGCCAAAGAGCAGCCAGCTGCAATGACCTTCGATGCTGCGTTTCAGCTATTCAAAACCCTCCACGTTCCCAGCATGCGCCCCGGCTCTCAAGAGCAAGCCATCCGGATTCTCTCAAAGCGCTTTAAGACGCTCAGCCTTCGCAGGCTCACTGACCTCAAGACCTCGGAGCTGGCAGCCACGATCGATGCCATCCACGCTCCCGGCGAGAAACTGAACGGCTTTATCTACCTGAGGGCCTTTCTCAACTGGTGCTACCAACGCGGCTACCTCGACCAAAACCCGATTTCGCGCCTGAAGGCTCCACCTCCCTCCCGGACACGCGAACACGTCCTTTCAGACGCTGATCTCATCCGCGTATGGAACACCGCGTCCGAGGGCAGCTTTGGCGCCTTCATACGACTTTTGATCCTCACGGCGCAGCGAAAAGGTCAATGGTATGCGTTTCGCCCTGACTTCATCCACGGCGACACCATCGTGTTTCCCGCCGACGTGATGCAAGGCAAGAAAACCCACGTCATCCCTCTTACACCGACGATTGCCCGCACGATCGGCAACCATTCCTTCTCTGGGTGGAGCGAAGGCCGAAATAAGCGCGAGCTGCTGAAACTCTCCCAAACCTCCGACTGGACGCTCCACGATTTGCGCCGAACGACCGCTACGAGAATGGCTGAACTCGGCATCGCTCCCCATGTCATCGAGCGAATCCTCGCGCACAGTTCCGGGTCTATTACGCGTGTTGCAGCAGTCTATAACCGCGCGACATATCTACCGGAAATGAAATCGGCTTTGCTTTCTTTCGAGGAATGGCTACAAGCCCTCCTATCGAAAACGGAGGATACCGATGGCCGACGAAACCTTCGCGACGTACATACAGCGGGAGCGCGATCGGCTACACGCAGAACGCGAAGCCATCTTCACGCAACAACAGGAGCTTGAAACGAAGCTCGCCGAGATCAATCGCGAGATGCAGGCGATCGACGCCTACGAGTCCGCAAAGAGCGGAAAAGCTGCGCCGCCGCAACAAGCGTCCGGCGGGGGCCGACGCCGGCAAGCTCGGGGCAGCAGGCGCGAGGCGTTGCTCCAAGTTGTCCGCAACGGCGGCAGTCTCTCTCGCGGCGAGATCCTGGAGCGCATGGGCCTCAAGGGCGACAAATCGGGCGAGATGTCCGTCTCGAATGCGCTCACCGCGCTGACCAAGGGCAACCAGGTCCGGCGTGAAGATGGAAAATATCGCGCCGCATGAGGCACGGTGAGGCACCGGAGTTTTTGCCTCATCGATGCAAAGTGCGTAGCATCGTGCTGCTGGCTTAACCGCTGGCATCCGGATGCCGGCCTCATTCGAGGAGGGCATTCGGATGGATGGGTTCTACACGGTGAAGGAGGTCTGTTACAAACTTCGCATCTCACGAGAGACGCTGCGACGCTGGGAGCGCGATCATTGGTTTCCGAGCCGGGTGCGTTTTACGCGGTACGCTCGGGGCCGCGTCGGGTTTCTCAAATCGGATGTCGATTCGTGGATTGAAGACCGCAGGACTGCTTCGCAGAGACCCGCCGCCTGATCCTCAATCCCTTGAGGCGAAGGCAGAGCCCCGCCTTCCACAGCGGGGCTCTTTTTTTGTTGACGTGCCCTCGACCTGATTGATCGAATTCCCCTGCAACAAGCATGTTGGGGGAAATGTCATGCGTTATCTGCTCGCCCTGTTTTTGCCATGGGTCGTGTTTTTGACGATGGGAAAAATCGGCCAGGGAATCCTGTGCCTGATCCTGCAAATCACGATCATCGGCTGGTTGCCCGCCACTCTGTGGGCCTTTGTGGCAATCGCAGGCTACCACGCCGACAAGCGAACCGATCGCATCGTCAACGCGATTAACCCGCAACCAGCCGTCGCCGACCCGCGCCGCATCTGACCGTGCGGGTCACGATCCAGCATCGGCAAGAGGACGGGCTGCTCCCAAACAAGAAACTTCACTACGTCGATTGCACCGTCCTCTTTTCCGAGGAAGAGAAAGCGATCATCCGGGAGCGCGGCCTCGGTCGGCACTATATCGTGGCCGACTCCGAGGTTCCGCCCGTTTCCCGGTCGCACCGCAGGCTCGGCATCCTGCTGCAAGCGCTCGCACCCGTCGTTCTTCTCGGCGGGTGCGTCGCCGGGCTCGGCATGACAGTCGCCGGGAACAGCCGGGGCGGCGATTCGACGACCGGGTTCGGGTTATTTGCGGCTCTCGCCATGTTTTTTGGCGGGATGGCGCTGAAGCGCTATTTCCGCATCGCCCAGCAGCCGGAGCAGGCGGTCACGCTGGCTCGCCTGCTAACCAACCCGAAATTCACGAGCTATGCGATCGATAACGCGCGGGGCAAGGCGCTCGACCTGGAAGTGCGCGAGAGCCTCGCCCGGCTCAAAAACGGGCTTCTCGGAAACCGCGACATCAAGGAGGCGGAAACCTTCCAGCTATGAAATCCCATATGCCGCGCTGGCCGACGCGATCCCGCGATCCGGTCGTAAATATCCTCGCGGCCGGCGCGTTCCTAATCATGGGATTACTCATAATTCCCGCTGGCGTTTTGATATTCGTTCCGATTGCGGTTCTCTTCGGTATCCTCGGGCTCCTTCGCTGGTACTACTATCGGCCGCCGCCCTACTCCAATCCCGCTATCGCTGCCGCGGTTGAGCAGCATGTCATCGCCGCCAATTTCCCCGATGCGGCAGCTTTCGCCGAAGCCTATGCCGAGCGCCTGATCAGTGCGTGGCATCCGCGGCTGCCGGCTCCCACTGTGCTGGCCCGCATGGTGGGAATCGCCGCCGACCTTTATGAGATGGAGGCGTTCAACAACCCGCTTCCCCCAATCCCCGACGGCCCGATCGAGCAAGCCCGTTGGCGCGATGAGATGCGCCTCCATGCGCTCAAGATGCATGATGCCCCGAGGACGCTCGGCGTCTTCACCGATGCGCTGACGCGCTCGTTCGCTTTGTTTCGCGATGAGTTGCCGAACTCGGTTCTGGTCGGGCGAGACGAGTTCCTGGAACTCGGAAAGCGACGACCCGCTCTGACGGTCCCAGCGAGCCACGTGCTCCCAGACCCGAAGCAGCTGATCGAGGATCTTACTTCCCCGCTCTGCCGGCCGGATGCTCTGGAGCTGGACCTTTTCCGCGAGTTCCGGAGCGCGGTCGACCAGGGGGTGTTCGACGAGACCCCGCTCGCTCGCCTCTTCGACATCGATGTACCGTTTGGACTTCCCGACCAAGCCCGCTTCGCCGGCCATTGGATCTTGTCGCCGCCCGGACGCGGCAAGACCACATTGCTGCATGCCATGGTCATGCAGGACATCGCACGTCCGAACGCGTCCTTGATCCTGATGGACAGCAAAGGCGACCTGATCGACCCGATACGCGGGCTGGCTCAGATCCGCGATCGGCTGATCATTATCGATCCCGATCCGGAAAACCCGGTTGCGATCAATCCGCTCGATATCGGGCAGGCCGACGTTGGGCAGACCATCGACCTGCTCGAATATCTGTTTGCCTCACTGCTCGAATTTAAATTGACCGCCTTGCAGACCACGCTGTTCCGCAGCGTGCTGCGCGCGCTTGTGATCGCGTTTCCGAACCCGACGCTCGCAACCTTTCGCGACCTCCTCAGCAACGGCCACGAGAAATACCAAGAGTACATCGACAAGCTGCCGCCCGACCTTCGCGAATTCTTTCAGAAAGATTTCAACGAAAGGATGTACGTCGACCGCCGTCAGGAAGTGCTGCAACGCCTCCGCCTTTTGCTCGACAACGAGACGATGCGGGGGATGCTGACCGCCGCGAGCACCCGCTTCCGCATCGGTGAGGCGATGGATACCGGAAAAATCGTGATCATCAATAATTCAAAAGCCCGGCTCGGCGATCAAGGTGCCGAATTCTTCGGGCGGTTTTTTATCGCCCAGGTGCTCGCGGCGGCGCAGCAGCGATCGACGCGGCGGGACGAAGACAAAAGCCGGGTCTACTTCTATATCGACGAATGCCAGAACGTGATTGCCCGAGACGAGAAGATCCCGACGATCCTCGACGAATGCCGCAGCCAGAAAATCGCACTTATCATGGCGCACCAGCGCACGAGACAGATCACGTCCGAAAATGTACTCGACGCTCTATCGAACTGCGCGATCCGCTTTGCGAACAGCGACGAGGAAGCCCGCTCGTTGGCGCCACGCCTGCGCGCGTCGCAGCATTTTCTGCAACATCTCAGCCGCGGAAAATTCGGGGCCTTTGTCCGGGATCTGACTCCTGAAGCAGTTGCGGTCTCGGTCCACAAGGTCGAGTTCCACGAGAATCAAATGCTCTCTCCTGCCCAGCGCACGGCGCTTGCCGAGCGTATGCGCGATCGGTACGGGCGACCTCGGCAGATCCCGCACACATCATCGCCGGCGAGCGCCACCGATCAGGCGAACGAGCCTCATAACAAGGGCGCGCCCGACGAACCGGTACTGAGCGACGATAACCCTGAGCTCGACCGACGATTGGAGAACTCAACCAGGCCGGGCGAGAAGCACGCTGAGCCGCAAGGACCCTCACCGGCGAAGCCGAGGCCGCATCGCAACACCACGCCGAACGCGGCCAACAGCCAGACGGAAGGCGCGCCAGATTGGAATTAACAAAGAGCCGGAGCTGAAACAAACTGTGATCGTGACGGAGCGCGCCCTGTCGCGGCCGACCGCGACCGGGCGCGACGCACCGCGAACTTTGACACCATCGCTGTGATGCACTGAATGCAAGCCATCCGTTTTCGGAGGCTTGTGATGAGGACAGCAATTCAAAAGCGCAACTCGCGCTGGAATGACACGCCGATACTGGACGGGGACGGCAACGCACGTGCCGCGTGCATTACCGAGCGCGACATCGAGGGAATCTTCAAGCCGCTGACGCGCTACCGCTATCTGCCGGCCGACTACATCCACGCGTTCGCCGGCGGCAGCCTCGACTATCTCGTCAACCGCCTCAACCTGCTCTGTCGGCAACCGAACCGGTATGTCGCGCGCCCACATCAGCAGCGCGCAAACGCCGGTGCCAATCATCGCCGGATGATCTACGAACTCGCCGACAAGGGCTGGCGCGTGATGCAGGAACGCGGCATCGCAAGCGAGCGCTCGCGCGCGCCGACGAATTTCGCGCACGAGCTGATGACCTGCGAGTTGATGGCATCCTTCGAGCTCGGCGCACGGGAGACCGGCATCCGGCTGATCACCTGGCCCGACATCCTGCAAAGCAAGAGCTTGCCGGACGCGACGCGACGCTCTCCAAAGCCGTACAACATCCCCGTCACCGTCGCGATCGACGGCACCGCGACCGCGACCCATGTCGCTGCCGACGGCGAGCCGTTCGGCATCGCGCGCGCGACGGGCAGCGGCACCGCGTATTTCTTCTGCCCCGGCATCGAAGCCGATTGCGGCACCGAGCCGATCGACACATCGGATTTCCAGCGCTCGTCGCTGTTCAAGAAATTCGTCCTCTATCTGGCGGTCGAAGCGCAGGGCATCGACCGCTTGCATTTCGGGTTTCCGAGCTTCTACGTGCCGATCGTCACGACGAATGCGGTGCGCCTTGCCTCGATGATGAAGCTGCTGGAGCGCGTCACATCCGGCGCCGGCTCGAAGATGATCCTGTTCAAGACCTTCCCCGCGTTCACCTCGTTTGAGAAACCGCGCCCGCCGTCCGGCCACATGATGACCGAAGATTGGCAGCGGGTCGGCTATCCCCCGTTCAATTTCCTGACCTCCTGAACCGATGAGCACCGCGGCAACCAACCCACCCGGCGTGGACATCGTAGCGGCGCGGGAGCATTCGATCACCTCCCGGCGGACTCGCGTGCACGTCATCGTCTGCCACGACCTCGACGCGCGAGCACACACGCTTTACGAAATGTTCGGCTTCGCCAATCACGTGTCACCGGAAGTCCTCGCGGCGCTCACGCGTGAACTTGCCGCCAATATCATTCAAGATGCGGCATGCTTATCCGCGACCTCGAAGGCATCAAAGCTTTTGTAGAACGCCAGTTGGTGAAGCTCCTTTCGCCGCTCCGGGGGTAACGACCTTCCCTATTGGGGATAACCGCCGAGAGGTGCGACGAGACGCGTTATCATTACCTTTGATGGACACCGACCAGCCGCGACCTGTCGCGACCAGCCCCGACAACGAATATTCCCTATCGATCGAGGACGCCGCCGCGCTGTACGAGCGCGCTGGTCTTCCCCGCACATTTCGCACGATCCAGCGCTATTGCGCCAAAGGCCATCTCGATTCTCGGCGCGTCGAAATTCCCTACGGCGAGAAGTACCTGATCACGCCGGCATCGGTTGCGAAGCACATCGCGTATATCGAGGAGACGCGACAGACCATGGCCGGCCGCGACGAGCCGCGGCCCGTCGCGACAATCTCAGAACCAACAACGCCAGTGCAGCAGGATGTCCGACAACCGGCGGCCGGCCGCGACGTGCCGCGGCAGACCACGGCCGAAAGCGAATTCGTGTCGCGCTATGTCGCCCGCCTCGAAGGGGAGAACGAATTCCTCCGCGGACAGATCGCGGTCAAGGACGAGCAGATCAAAGAACAGACCGGACGGGCTCGCGAGACCAACGTCCTGATCGCCGGCTTGCAAAAAATGCTGACGCCGCTTCTCGGACGGCCCGGATCTGCATCCGACGATCGATCGTACTCCGCCGCATTCGACAACGGGGACCGAAGGGGCCACACCGAAGCAGGGGATAACTCAGAGCTGCATCCGTAACCGCGCTACAATGCGCGCATGGAGCACATCGGCGATGCGCTGCGAGAGCGCAATATCGAACTGGCAACGAATGACCCCGTCGTTCGCGGTGGCTTCACGCAGGTCCCGAATTTCATCCTCAAAAACGGCGAACTCAGCCTTGGCGCAAAAGTGACCTACTCAATGTTCTTGCACTACACCTGGCACAACGACAGCTGCTTTCCCGGCCAGGAACGGTTGGCCGCAGACATGGGCATGAGCCAGTCGCGGGTGAGCGAATTCATCAAGGAGCTCGCAGCAGCCGGGCTCATCGAAATCACTCGTCGTGGCATGGGCAAGACCAACCTCTACAAAATCAAGTTTGTTGTGCAGAAAGCCGCGAAAAGGACACGGGGTCCGATATCCTGATATCGGCCGGCCGATATCAGGATATCGACAAGTCGTAATCATGAGTTCGACGGGCCGATATCCTCTATTAATGATACTCAGTTAACAATACCCAGAAATAATAATACAGAGCATGGGATGCATTCTTTTAAAAAGGAAATGCGCAAAGATGCGGCGCTTGGCGGCGCCTCCCAGCAGTGATCGGTGTTGTGGGCAACCCCTCCTTATGCCCCGCCTTTAGGGTAAGGCGGGGAAGAGATCGAGAATATGGCTTTGCAGCAAGTCGCGCGCGTCGGGCTACCCGCCCGACTCCCGAGCAAATTTCGGCATCCGTCTGTGGGACGGTGCCGACTTCAGCTTGCCGGCGAGCGTGCTGGGGCATCGCTCGCCGCCCGCTTCG
>CAMATN010000014.1 GCA_945861155.1 Rhizobium sp. Q54 | reverse complement strand
GTACATCACGCGGCGTCCTCTTCCCTCGGAGGTAGCGGTGGCCACGCTTCCGATATCGGATTGCCGTCAAGCCATCGGCGCAGTGCGGCGGCGGCCGTAGGACTGAAGCGTTCGCGGCCGTTAACTGCGTTCGACAGTGTGTGACGTGAGATGCGCAACGCGTCGGCTAGCCGGGATTGTGTACCGCGCCGCCGAGCGAGGACTTCGCGGAGGTCGCCCCGGAGCCGTTCCATCGGCGTTGGCACCTTAGTCAATGCCACTCCGAACAGGCCACCGGGCCCCGGTGCACTTTCCAGCTGCGACTGCAGCCCTGATTGTTGTGCGGACAGAGGATGGGAAAGCATCGCGGGCTGGAGCGATGACCCGGTCATCTGACCGGCCGGCACCGGGGCGGCGGCCCGGGCCGTGTGCCTTCCAGACATGGCTTCTATACTTGTGTGCACTGTGCGCGGATGACTTAGCGGTTCAACGTGAAGTATGCGCGGATGACTTGGCCGGTGCGTTCCGCCTGGCAAAACCAAGATGATGCTGGGGTTTTCGTTGATAGACGCGCTCCTTGCCGCCGCTGACGGCAAATTTGTTATCCGCATCGGGTTCACCGCAGCGGAGGGGTCATCCACGTGCAGTTCACCGTGAAATGAATTTTGCGGCGGGGCCGAGCCGGCTTTCATGAAGTCCTTGGTAGCTGGCTTGCCATCGGCCGGGTACATCGCGAGGCGCCATTTGCGTGGCCTCTTGCGGTGGGGGATAGCAGGCTCGGTCACAACGATGAAGCGGGCGCATTCGATTTCGGCAAGCGCCCTTTCGGTTACATCTCGTGATAACTTCGCGTGCGAACCATTTTGGCCACCGAAACCGATAATTCCATTGTTGTTCCCGTCATAACGCCGCATCAACTCCCAGAGAATGCATTTCGCGCTGCTGGATAAGGCAATATAGGCGGGTGCTTCCGTCATCCAATTGTAGAGCCGCAGGTGGCGTTCGCTGCTCCATCGTGGCACGGCGCCATAGGTGGGATATATCGCGAGCTCCCATTCCTGCGCTTTGTGGCTGTCTTTGTTATTGAAGTTAGCTCTGCTGGTTATCGAGGCAGCGCCGCTCTCTTCGATCCTGCGCAGCATCTCCGCCGCCCATCCGAAGGAGATATTCGCGGCGCAGCTACCTTGGCGGCATCCGTACCAGATCTCGCGGTTGTTCCCAGGCCGCCGGTTCCATGGCGGTCGGTACAGCTTCGCCATGTCGACATAGATGACCCTAGCTGGCGGAGGGAGGCTGGCAAATTCCGGCCGCACGAACAGGTTGGCCGGAAGCATGACGAATTTCTCAGCATTCTGCTTGTCCCCGCGGCGGCGGAAATTGCGGCCGGCGCTCAGCGTGATGGGGACTTCAGCCCGCGCAGATACGTCAGCCCCTCTCGGGCTTGCGCCCGCACCCAGTCGCGCACGTTATCACTGGCGTGTTCCCATTCGGGCGAGGGATGACGCCAGTGCGCCGAGTAGATTGCACGAGCGACGCCTTCGATGACGTGCTCCTCGGGGATTGGGACCCGGGAAAGGCGCTCAGACCACGACGTCGTAGCCATTTTGCCCTCCGATGATCTGCCCCAACGCGCCATCCCAGGACAGCCCAGGGTCGCGTTCCAGCTCTTCATGGATTCGCCGCTGCAGATTATCAGGCAGCCGAACCGTCCCCGCTTGTTCGCGGATCTCATCGCGGATCTCGTCGAGTGCTGTACTCGCAATCCGCCGTTCAACGAGGCGCCGGGCATGCGCCGTAAGGGTGGTATTGTCTGGTACGACCTTTTGCACGCCGTGCTCGGCGAGCTTGGCTTCGATAAGTTCGATGAATTGGCGCGAGGTCATCGCGTTCAGCTCGACGCGCCGATCGCGGAGGAAAGTGATTTCGTCGCTGGTGGCGCCATGCTTCGCCAGGGTTAGGCGCCGTTTCGGCCAATCCTTCACCTCCACCGGCTCGCTTTGCAGCGCCATCGTCTCGACGTCGACGAGCCGCAGGCCGACATCAATGATCGGGGCGTTATTCGTGAACTGGTAGCGTCGGCTGTCGGTCCCGAGGGTGCCAAAGATCGAAAACCCGGCGACGTCGAAATCATGAAGAACCAGTATCTTCTCGACCTTGGGGCTGATCCGATCGAGCAGCAGGCGCGCAGCGGTGGTCGACATGCCTTTCGTCGACATGATCGCGACATCGAACCGCTCGGCAATCCGCGCGGCGCTCAACAGATGGTCGAAACCCTCTTTCTCGGTGAACACGACGGCCCTGAAGCGGTTTTCCGGGCCGATCGTCGGGTATTGATCGTCGCGTTTAATCTGTACCGCGGGCAACCCGAGCGAGGGACGCTCACCAAGGTATTGGCGCACATCCAAAGTGCCGAGCGCGACCGTGCGGCCGGTGTGAGGTTCCGCGAAATTGCCGCGCGCGTCAAAGACGACATCCCAATTTCGGCAGATCTCGGGGTTCGCCTCGACAAAATCTGGCAACAGGATTTGCGTGAAGTATTTGTCGTCGAGCCGGTCCTTACCGGTCTTCGCCAGGATCGCGGGCCGCGCCGCATACATCACCTGCCGAGCATTCGCCGGCAGGCTGCCGCCGTCGCTGGCCTTGGCGTAGGCCTGTTCCATTGCCGCCCATGCCGCCTCCTTAATCGACACGGCAGCTCGCGGGCGAACCATCGCGCGATGCGCCGCCTTGGCCGCCTTGCCGACGACCTCGATAATCGTTCCGCGGAACGGAGACAGCGCCGGCGTCTTGCCGTCGCCAGCCAACTTAACAACCGGGATGATGATGCTGACGGTGATGTTGTAATTGCCGGCGCCAACGCCTGTGACGCGTTGGTGGATCCCGCAGCCCTTCAGCACGAGAGCGCCACCGTATATGCCGCTAGCGATCTCCGCGAAACTTGGAGATCGGTTCAGCAACAGGCCGATCTCCACCTCGCCCTGGCCGCGCACCTCGCCGCGACTGCACGCCGCCCATTCCTCGACTACGAACGGGATGTATGCGCCGCCGATCAGGGCCGCCCCCGTTTTGATCGCATAGCTGTTGCCGAAGGCACTGCGGCCGATATAGCCAAGCGACTCGGCCGACACAGGTGGCATCGCGCCCTGGAGCTGCTCTAGGACTTTGGCCACCTCTTCTCGGCTCAGGTCGCGTGCGCGGCGATCATCAGCGAGCATGAAACCAAGATCTGCGACAACGTCGCTGACCGTCGTCGGCTCGGGCTCGACGCTTTGAAATAGGCGGTGGAGCCCTTTGTCCGAGTACCAGTGCGGCGACGACGCGCCGCCGTAGGATTTCCCCACTCGTGCAATATCGATCGCCGGCTGTATGAACAGATGCTCGTCGCCGCGAAACCGCAACCCAATGCCCAGCGCCACGTGCACAACGGTGCCGGGATTAAACGGGACAGACTTGTCAGTCTCGATGCTCGTCAGGCCGGTGACGTCGTCGATGCGTAGCACCAGGCGGTGCCCGCGGGTCTCGATGACAAGCGACCCCAGCGACGCCGCCACCGCCCCCGCAACGACTCGCAGACCGTTGCCGAGCATTCCCCGCAGCGGCAGCCGTCGCAGCTTGCTCGACAGCAGCGGGCGGTTGACCGAGAACAGGGTCGGTACGATACCCGGCGGGATGCCGGGGCCATCGTCGGCGATGACGTATTCGAGGACGGCCCCGCGCTGGACCTTGGACAGGGTGACACCGGTGGCGCCGGCGTCCAAAGCGTTGTCGACGAGCTCCTTCAAAACGACGGTGGGTAGATCTACCGGCTGCACGCCGGCCTTTTGGGGCAGAGTGGCGATGTCGAGAAAAAGCTGCCAGTCGTCGCGACTATAGAGCAGAGCCGCAGACCGGGCTCGCTCGCGCTGGCGGCGCTTGCGCTCGGCAGCTGACAAGGGTGTCACGTTTCGCGGGGTCGGTTCACCTTGCTGAATGCCGCGCCCTGCCGTGAAAGGTGCGCCGCTCATCGCATCCCCCGCCCGTCCGGCGAGAAGCGCGCGGCAGCCCTCATCGGTTCGGGCGGCACGGTTGAGATCGCCGCTACCTGACCGGCGGCGGCTTTTTTCGTTTCCTGCGGGCGAGTTCGGTCGCGCGCCCGCATTACGCCGCCTCGCTGCCGTTGAGCATCCGGTCGAGCGCCGCCTTCGGCACCAACAGGCGCCGCGTTTCGCCGAAATCACGAAACGCCCGTTGCTGCAGATTGAACGCCTCCTCAGACGACTCCGCATCGATATCGAGCGCAACAAGCCGACCGCAGGCGCCGCCGACATTGTGGCCGGCGACCTGCTTCGACCATCGCTCAACAACCGCCAAGGATGGCTGGCGCCCGCCGTAGTTCTGCCACCCCTCACCGCTGGAGCCTTGCCCGACGGGACCACCGGCACGGGTTGAGTATCCCCGCTCGAGGAGTCTGGAGGCGGTATCCGCGAAAAAGGTCCCCGTTCGGGAATGTTTATCGCCGTGTGCCCCGTGGGTCATGTTGGGCACGGCGGCTCACCCCGGTAATCGCCGGCTGCAAAATCGCTCGGTCTTGTGCATTCTCGTTGCGTATACTTGGCAATATTTGGGGCTCGCACTGCTATGGGGCCCACGTCGCCCGCGGTATCGTGTACGTCGCGACCGTAGTTGCAGGCAATCATCTAGCTAGGATGCCTCACCACCTGAGGGTGGTACCTCGGCGCGCCTGACCGCCAAAACCGGCAAATCGGCGATTAGCTGACGCAATGATGCAGCGTCAACCAACGTCGCCGAGCCTGCTTTTTTCAGGATCAGGCGGCCCGCAGCCGCGTACCGATAAATGGAACTCCTCGAAAGACCCGAAACCGCAGTGGCATCCGGTAGTCGAAAGGCCAACAACTCCAATTGGCAAGCCAACTGCCTCGCAGGCAGATCTCGCGACAGCCCCATTTCAATCCCCAGCTCAGGATAGCCCCGGATCAGACAAGGGCGAACCGGCGAGGAGATAAGTGCCGGACAGCTTCTATGTCGAGCGACGATCCACTAGAAAATTTCGGAGGTCATCGTCTTATGCGCCGAAAAGGTTAATTTTGCCGCCTGGCGCTTCCGCCATTCCCGCTACACACCAGCCACTCCAGACGATTCCTTTGCCCTCGGGATCGCGATTTTCTCGAAGGACCTTTAAGAACGCTTGGCCCTTGTCGTCGCTGAATTCGGGCATCAGAGAGCATCGGATAAATTCGGCTACGATTGCGTGACACGGTCGCCCCTCTGAGGGAACTTCGTCCCCTTTGATGAGTGGCCGCGTCGTGAGGCAAGCAGTGTAGCGCCTTAACAGGAACGAAAGCTCAAATTGCAGACCGGTCAACTTCACATCGGGTCGCTTGCGATCTGCTATAATCCCCGGAAAACACAACGGACCTGCCAGCCGCAACATTCGTAGACCGGCCTCACCGTTCCATTTCTCCAGGAATTGGTCTCGGATTTCCATTCGTGGGCGATTCAATTCATCGAAGAAAACGTGAAGCAGTCGTCGCGTAAGCATGCTATTCGAGCCGCCTTTATCGGTCAGGCCGACCTTCCCTTCGGCAAAAGAAGCGATGATATCGAATCTATATTTGTGTCGTTGACTGAACTTGAGCAGCTTAGTCAAACCGTTTTTTGCTGAAACTATCTCGCTATAGAACTCATTGAAATCAGTCTGCATGGCTTCCGCTTCAGAGCGCTTCCACACGATCGCTTTCTTGCATGCATAGAGGATCAGAGAAACGAACCGAATCCATTCATTCAGCTCCTCCTCAGGACGCCTGATATCATCGAGCAGCTTGAGCCCAGAGCGATATTGTCGAACATCATCCCTGGACGGCGGGGCAGACTCTGGAGCACGCGGCAGCATATTATTGCCGCGCGCGTTGCCCGTGGAGGAGCACGACCTCTGACGGTACCATCGGCCGCGCGCAATGCTCCGCCCAGGCATCCATCATTTGCCGACGTTTTTCGAATAAATCACCCCGCCGATACGCGGCCTCGACCTTGTTGGAGATAACATGCGCCAACGCGGATTCGGCCAGCTCGCCCGGGTAGACCGTCGCCTCGGATGCCCAATCCCGGAAGCTCGATCGGAACCCATGTACCGTGAGATCGCTGCGGCCCATTCGGCGTAGAACAGCCATCAAACTCATATCGGAAAGCAGCTTGCCCGGTTTTGTGCTCGCGAATACCAGGGTGGCTACATCGGGGTTTGCAGCAGGCGGCGCCACCGCGGACAGCACGGTGTAGGCGGCCTCGCTTAGTGGCACCCGATGCTCGCGGCGAGCCTTCATCCGAGCCGCCGGCACCTTCCAGCATCGCTCTCCAAGGTCGACCTCGCCCCAGCTCATGCCCCGCACTTCGCCGCTCCGGGCCGCAGTCAGGATAGCAAACTCGAGTGCGCGGGCACCGCTTCCCTCCCGCTGTCGCAGCTCAACCATGAAGGCGGCCATGTCGCGCCAGGGCAGCGCGGCGAAGTGCCCAATGGCGGCGAACTTGCGGCGAGCCGGTAGGAGGTTCGCGAGGTGTCCGCGCCAACGGGCCGGATTATCGCTTTGTCGCCAACCTCGGGCCGCCGCATAGTCGAGCACCGATTCAATGCGCCCGCGGGTGCGGCTTGCGGTCTCTGCTTTTGAGTGCCAGATCGGCTCAAGGGCCATCATCACATCGCCGACGTTGACCGAGGCGATCGGTTTATCGCCAAAGACGGGCGCTGCGATCATGCTGAGCGTGTTCCGCCATTGGTAACGATGCTTCGCGTTCTTCCAGCTAGCCTCATGCGCGGTGATGTAAAGCTCAGCCACTTCGTTGAAGGTCGGCCCGGCTCCGGCCGCATCGGCGAGCATCCGGCGCCGGTGTTCCAGCGGATCGGTGCCTCCAAGCAATAGCTGGCGACACTCGCGCGCGGCCCCTCGCGCGTCGGCGAGCGATATCAGGTCGACCGGCCCCAGCCCCATCGCTCGCGCCTTGCCACGTAGCATGTAGCGGAATAGCCAGGATCGGTGATCAGCGCTCCGAACCTGAAGCCACAGTCCATCGCCGTCGCCGTATCGGCCGGGCCGGGTCAAAGCCCTGATTTTTATTACGGTCAAAGCGCCCATCGCGTGCCGTCAGCCCACCAGTTACCGCAAACTTCTTGACTCCCAAACCAGCCCACAAATCGTTCTGGGCTACCCTGAACCAAGCAGAAACAGCTTGACACGTTGCAATGGCATTGCAAAGATATTTCAGCATCTTATGAACCATCGCGGAGCATCCAGAACCAGGAGTTATACGGACCTCGGCTCCACCAATCTCACGCCAAAAATTTTGGTCCGATGATTATCCGCCGGGATAGACGACGTTGCTCGCGTACCGCTTACCGCGAGATTCGGCGCGGAAAATGCCGGCGATAAAATCGTGATCGCGGGCCCAGCGATTAACGCGTTCGTAAGAATTCCAGTCCAGTTTGTCGCTCGTGGGCGACGACAGACCCGTATGGAGAAGCCAAATGATCCGCAATTTGACACAGCTTTTTAAGAACGAAGACGGCGCCACCGCGATTGAGTACGGCCTGATCGCCGCATTGATCGCCGTCGCCGCAATCGCCGCGTTCCAGCTCGTCGGCACCAATTTGAGCAGCATCTTCAACACCATCGCCGGCGATCTGTAATCGCACGCGGCGGCCTGACTGGACGTCGCTGACCCCTTGCCGTCATTGCCGGGTATCCCCGGCAATCGACGGTTTCGGGACATCAAGCGACGGAAGGGCGGCCGACCCTCGCCGAAATTATTCCATCGGTCGGGTCAACCGACCTGGAGCACCGCCGCCTGGCGCCCTTCGAGCCGGCCTGCCTCCAGATCGAGGTCCTCGGCCATGCGCAGCCGTGCTTCCCAGATCGCGGGATTGCCGGTTTTCTCGGCGAATTCGCGGTACCACGCGGCCAGGTCGCGCAGCTTCTGTGGATCTTCCATCGGGCCAGCCCCTGCTCTGCGTCGTCGTTCGGATCAACGCCGCCGACCAGGCTGCGTTCCCGCGCGTATGCCGTCGCAGCCGATCAACCGTCGAAGATCAGCCCGTGCCGATTCGCCTCCACCACGGCCAGCACGCGGCGAGCGCCAAAAGACCCAGCCCGCCCGTGATCGCGGTCGCCGACGACGCGCCAATCGAATGGGCGAGCATCCCAAGCCCCAGAAAACCGATCGGGCCGGAACCGATGCAGACCGACAGAACGCCATAGAGTCGGCTGCGCATCTCGGCAGGGGCCGCGAGATAGATCAGGGTCGCCTGCATCACGCTGAACGCGGCGCCCGACACCCCGGTCAGCAATAACGCGGCGCCGGCGAGCGGCACGTTCGGGACCAGCGCGAAAACGATTATCAGCACGAGGTAAGCCGCCACCCCGCCGACATAGAGCCGGGCGTAGTGTACGGGCTTGGCGTAGAGCGCGATCGCGATCGCGCCGCAGAACGCGCCGAGGCCGTCCATGCTGGCGAGGATTCCGATGCCGGTCGCGCCGAGGTGCAGATTGTCCTGCCCGATTACCGGGATCATCGCGATGAACGGCCACCCGAACACGTTGTAGATCACCGTGACCGTCAGCGTCGCGATCAGCCTGGGGTCCCGTCGCACCAGCACAAACCCCTCGACCATGCGCGTCAGCACAGTGCCCATCCCGGCCGATCCCAGGCTGTTGCGGTGGCGCACCCGAATCGCGGCGACGAGCGCGATCGCATAGCAGACGACGCTGACGGTCAGCGCCCCGGAAATCCCCGAGCCCGCAAGCAACAGACCGCCGATCGTCGGGCCGACCATGCGGCTCGCGTTGTTGGCGCCGACATCGATCGACATTGCCGGCCCCATCCGCTCGGGCCCGACGACCTCGCCGATCATGACCCGCCGCACCGGATTGTCGGCCGCCCAGGCAATG
This sequence comes from Rhizobium sp. Q54, assembly GCA_945861155.1. Taxonomy (GTDB): domain Bacteria; phylum Pseudomonadota; class Alphaproteobacteria; order ATCC43930; family CGMCC-115725; genus DATARH01. The sequence goes on along the minus strand of CAMATN010000014.1, from coordinate 47,863 downwards.
CCGTTGCAGAAGCTGGCGACGGCCAGGTGCCAGACCGCGAGGCTGCCGGCATAGGCGAGCGCGGCGAGACCGAGCGAGGTCGCCAGCATCGCCAGCACGACACCGATCAAGGCGTTGCGCCGCTCCACCCGTTCGGCGACGGCGCCGATCACCGCCCCGAACAGCGCCATCGGCAGCATGCGCAGGAGCGTCATCAGCGCCACGGCAAAGGCTGATCCGGTGTGCTGGTAGACAAACACGCCAACCACCAGCATTTCGAGCCAGCGAACCGCGAATACGACGTTTCCAACCAGCCACAGAAGCCTGAAATCGGGGCTCGCCAGCACCCCCCAGCGCGACGTGATGGCGGGTGGCGCAGTGGCGACGGCAGTGGCGACGGCTCTCGGTCCGCCTGCGCTGCCCAAAACAGCACCCAGCGCGGCCCTCAGAGCGGCAAGCGGCGATCGATCGAGGCGCATGTTCCGGGGATTTTCCAGGCCTGCCGGCGCGGCTGTTGTTGGTCTCGGGCGGGCCGGCGTAGTGTACCGGGCAGCGGGCCGGCCGGGGTCGGTCTTTCGCGGATCGCGGCGCGCTTCGTTCGGGTCGCCGCGAGCGCTTTCAGGATAGGGCGGCGACACCGATGGATCTCGGACTGAAAGGCAAGAAGGCGATTGTCACCGGCGGCACTCGCGGCATCGGCCGTGCGGTCGCGAACCTGCTCGCCGCCGAAGGCTGCGACGTCGCGATCTGCGCGCGCAACCGCGGCGCGGTCGACGAAACCGTCGCCGCGTTGACCCGCACCGGGGTCAAGGCGACCGGGGGCGCGGTCGATGTCGCCGATCTCGCGGCGCTGCGCGGCTGGATCGCCGAGGCGAGCGCGGCGCTGGGCGGCCTCGACATCTTTGTCGCCAATGTCAGCGCGCTGGCCCAGGGCATGGACGAGGCGGCGTGGCGCCGCGGCTTCGAGATCGACGTGATGAGCACGGTATTCGGGATCGAGGCCGCGCTGCCCGTCATCGAAGGCTCGCAGGCGGGGTCGATCGTCGTCATAGGCAGCACGGCGATGGCGGAGATCTATGGTCCGACTCGTTCCTATGCGGCGGTCAAGGCAGCGCTGCTGCCCTACGTCAAGGGGCTCGCCCGCAATCTCGCGGCCAAGAACATCCGGGCCAACATCGTCTCCCCCGGCAATGTCTTTTTCGAGGGCGGCGTGTGGGATTTGGTCCGTGAGCGCAACCCGGAGATGTTCGGCCAGATGCTGGCGCGCAACCCGATGGGCCGCATGGGGACCCCCGAGGAAGTGGCGAGCGCGGTCGTCTTCCTGGCGAGCCCGCGCGCCAGCTTCATCACCGGCACCAACCTGATCATCGACGGCGCACTGACCCAGCGCGTGCAGTTCTAGGCTGGTGGTACGATTCAGACGCTCGCACCGAACATGTCATCCGGCGACGGCCCATTGACCAAACCGCTCCTCGTCGCGCCGTCGATCCTGTCCGCCGATTTCGCGCGGCTCGGCGAGGAAGTGCGCGCCGTCGACGCGGCCGGGGCCGATTGGATCCATGTCGATGTGATGGACGGCCGCTTCGTGCCCAATCTGACGATCGGCCCGGTCATCGTCGAGGCGGTGCGCCGGGTCACGGCAAAGCCGCTCGACGTGCATCTGATGATCGTCGAACCCGAGCGCTACATCGATGATTTCGCGCGGGCCGGCGCCGACCACCTGATGGTGCATTGCGAGCCGGCCGCCACCGTGCATCTCCACCGCACGCTGTCGCGGATCCGCGAGCTCGGGAAGACCGCCGGCGTCGTGCTGAACCCGGCGACGCCGCTGGTACAGATCGCCGAAGTGCTCGATCTGTGCGATATCGTGCTGGTGATGAGCGTCAATCCAGGTTTTGGCGGCCAGCAATTCCTGCCGTCGGTGGTGCCGAAGATCCGCGCCTTGCGGCTCCTGTGCGACGAGCGCGGGCTCGATCCGGTGATCGAGGTCGATGGCGGGTTGAGCGGCGGCAATGCGTGGCGAGTGATCGAGGCCGGGGCGACCGCGATCGTGGCCGGTTCGGCGGTCTTTGGCGCGGCCGATTACGGCGCGGCGATCGCGGCGATCCGCCATTCGGCGCCGCCCGGCACGGATTGAGCGGGCCGGGTGAGCATCGATCGCGATCGCCTGAAGCGCGCCGCGGCTGACCGCGCGGTCGAGTTCGTCGAGAGCGGGATGGTGCTCGGTCTTGGCACCGGCTCGACCGCCGGGTTCGTGATCGAGCGGCTGGCGGCTCGGATCGCCGGTGGGCTCCGGATCGTGGCCATTCCGACATCCGAGCATACCGCCGAATTGGCCTGCCGGCTCGGCATACCGCTCACCAGTTTTGCCGAGCATCGCCATATCGACCTGGCGATCGACGGCGCCGATGAGGTCGAGCGCACGCGTCTCGATTTGATCAAGGGCCGCGGCGGCGCGCTGTTGCGGGAGAAGATCGTCGCCGCGGCGAGCCGGCGCTTTATCGTCGTCGTCGACGACGAAAAGCTGGTCGACCGGCTCGGCGAGCACACCCCGATCCCGGTCGAGGTCGCCCGCTTCGGCTGGCAGGCGACCGCGGCGGCGCTCGAAAGGCTCGGCGCCGAACCCGTGCTGCGCCAAAGCGATGGCCTTCCCTTCGTCACCGATGGCGGCAATCTGATCCTCGACTGCCGCTTTGCCCCGATCGAGGATGCCCAGCAAACCGAGCGGCTGATCAACATGACCGTCGGGGTCGTCGAGAACGGTCTGTTTGCCGGCCGCAGCTCCGCCGTGATCGTCGCGTCGGAGAGCGGGATCAGGATCATGACCCGCCAATCATGACCCGCCAATCTAAAGCATGATCGGGGCAGATAGCATCGCTTCAAGAGTTCGTCATTCCCGCGAAAGCGGGAATCCAGGGCAAAAGCGGTGCCGCTTCCCCTGGACCCGCGCTTTCGCGGGGGTGACGTATCGAGGGTGCTTCGAGCTTAAGTGATCGTGCTCTAGCAGTGAGGTCGCGGCTTGGCGGCGCCCGCGCCGCCGAGCAATTGCAACAACGATCCAGGCGAAAATTCCTTTAGAGCTGCCCGGCGATGTTGTTAAAAGTCGCGCTCAAATTGGTCCCGACCAGCTGAAACGCGGCAATCGCCGCAACCGCGATCAACGCAGCGATCAGGCCATATTCGATCGCCGTTGCGCCCTCCTCATTTTCGACAAGTTTACTTAGAATGGCAAGCATCTGTATAACTCCTGCCGGACGAGCCCGAATAAAACGGATGGCAGGCGAAGCTGCTCGCCTTGCCATCGTTGCATCGGTCAAGAACTTCCGGCTCCGATCGCGTTGATTTCCTCATCGGTAGGAAACCGGCCGGTCTGTTTTTTTGAGAAGGCGAGCCGACCGTCTACCGTGATCTCGAATACTCCGGCCACTCCGGGGACCAGATCGACCTCGGCGCCGGACTGCTCGACCAGCATTGCCCTCGCACGGAGAGCGCGCGGTTCATAGTTTCAAGGCTTGCACCACTCGATCGTGATTTTCATTACGTCCTCCGCGGGTTAAACGGGCTTCTAGTATACCATGACGTGCGCCGCCTGCCAGGGATTGATGCGTCTGTCAGCGCTTTAGGGCGCGTAGCGTTTCGGCAGCATTGCGTGGATGCCCTTGTTGCCGTCGACCAGTTGGGTTACCCGCATGTCGACCGCAAGGCTGGCGAACATGTAAGAATCGGCGGCGTCGAGCCCCATGCGCTCGCCGATCAGGATGATCATCTCGCGCAGCGCGTCCTTCGCCGCGTCGTCGAGGTCCTCGTTGAACGCCATCGTGATGTGGTGCGACGGCGTTTCGGCACGGGGAAGGGTGAATTTCAGATCCCGGCGGAGCGTCAGCCGGAACGTGCCGGCAAGCGCGGTTTCAAGCGCGGTGACACAGACTTCGCCATCGCCCTGGACCCCGTGCCCGTCGCCGACCGAGAATAGCGCGCCCTCGGTCCAGATCGGCAGATAGAGCGTGGTTCCGGCAACCAGCTCCTTCAAATCCATGTTGCCCCCGAATTCGCGCGGCACGATCGAGGTGCAGGCGCCGTAGACCGGCGGCGGCGCGACCCCCATGACACCAAAAAACGGCGCCAGATCGATCTCCAGACCCCATGGCAGCGTCGCGACGCCGCGCTGGCGGTCGATGCCGCTGTGCCAGAGCCGGTGCATCGGGAAATCCCCGGGCAATGTGCCGGCGAGCGGCCGCATGCGGGTGTAGCCCCAATTCTGCCGCGGCTCGATCGACAGGATATCGATCTGCAAGACATCGCCCGGCATCGCCCCGTCGACCGCGACCGGTCCGGTCAGGATGTGAGCGCCAAGCCGCGGGGTCAGCGCTCCGTGGATCGCGCGATGGTCGGCGAGGATCTCGAAGGCGGGATCGGACGGCAAAATATCGCGGCCGCCCGACACGCAGTCGATTGAGACGGTGTCGCCCGACGCGACCGTCACGACCGGCGTCAGCGCCGCGTCGAAAAACCCCCAATGGCAATGATCGGGCCGGCACGGCACGGTATGGTGCTGCGACATCGTTCTTCCCTTCTGGTTCAGGGTCTCGTGATCAGGTTCCACAACCCCTCGGGGCCGGCCGCCGCCACCCGCCGCCCGAGGGCCGCCGCCCAATAGGCCTCGTCGCCGAACTCATCGCGCCACGACCACAACCGCCGCGTCAGGTGGTGCAAGGAATGTTCCGCGGTAAAGCCAATCGCGCCGTGCACTTGATGCGCGATCTCGGCGACGCTGCCGGCCGCTTCCCCGGTGCGGATTTTCGCCGCCGCGACCGCCAGCTCGGCCGAAGGTCGCGCCCCGGCGACACTGCGCGCCGCGCTCTCGACCGCGACGAGCGCCGCCGCCGCCTCCTCGGCGAGCAACGCCATCTGCTGCTGGATCGCCTGGAATTTGCCGATCGCCCGGCCGAACTGGACCCGGTCGTTGGCGTAGCGGGTCGATAGCTCGAGCGCCGCCTCCATCGCTCCGGCCATCTGCGCCGAGCGCATCAACGCGCCGATCCCGCGGACGGTCTCGGCCGAGACCGCGCCGGACAGCGGTACCGGCGGCGCCGACACTATGCCGAGGAGCCGATCGCGCGGTTCGCCGGCGAGGTTGCGACCGGGCTCGAAGCGGACCTGATCGCGCCCCGCCAGACAAAGCGTCGAACCGGCGACGACCGCCAGCGCAATCGCCGTTCTGCCCCACGGCGCCGGCCCGGCCCGGCCAATCGGGTCGCCGGGGTTGAGTAATGCGATGGTCAGCGACCCGGCCGGCGCCTCAACTCCCGCCGCGGCGCACAGCCAGCGCGCCAGCATGGTTTCGGGCAGCGGGATCGGCGCCGCGTGGTGGCCGGCAGCCCGCAGGATCGTCGTCGCCTCGACCATGCCGCCCGGGCCCTCGACCAGAACGTCGAGATAGCCGGCCTCGGTTACCGCATCCCATAGCGGGCCGGCCCAGGAACCGGTTTCGGCGGCGGCAAGGATCCGCGGCGACACATGGTCGCCAAAGAGGCGCATCGCGCTGTCATAGAGGATCGTGTCGGACATCAGCGCAGGCCCAGCCCGCGCGCGATGATGCCGCGCAGAATCTCGCGCGTGCCGCCGCGTAACGTCCAGGACGGCGCGTGCAGGATCGCCTCGGCCAGCGCCGCCTCGAAGCGGTCCGTTGCGGCGCCGCGACTGCGCCGCGCCAATTCCCGCGCGCGCTCGGGAATGCCGCGCTCGTAGGCGCCGCCGAGATCCTTGACCAGCGCCGCTTCGAGATTGGGGCTCTCGCCGGCCTGCAGCATGCCGGCGACCGACAACGACATCTGGCGTAGCGTCCACAGCCGCGCCGCCATGCGGCCCAGGGCCTCGCCTTGCGCTGGCTCGGGGTTTGCCCCGGCGCGCCCAACCAGCCCGCACAGGACCTGGTGGGAACTCAGGAAACGCTCGGGGCCGCTGCGCTCGAAAGCCAGTTCGCTGGTGACCTGGCGCCAGCCTTCGCCCTCCTGGCCGACCAGCATCCCGCTCGGCACGAAGACGCGGTCGAGTACGATTTCGTTGAAATCATGCTCGCCGGCCAGGTTGTGGATCGGCCGGATCGTCACCCCCGGGGCTGTCAGGTCGAGAATCAGCTGCGTCAGCCCGCGATGGCGGTCGGCTTCGGCCGGACCGGTGCGCACCAGCGTGATCGCGTAATGCGATTCGTGCGCATAGCTCGTCCACACCTTGGCGCCGGTAACCTCGTACCCGCCGCAGGCCGGAGTCGCGCGGGTGCGGATCGAGGCGAGATCGGAGCCCGAATCCGGTTCGCTCATGCCGATCGCGAAAAAAATCTCGCCGCGCGTGATACCGGGCAGAAACTGCTCGCGCTGCGCGTCGCTGCCGTAGCGCAGTAGCAACGGCCCGCTCTGCCGGTCGGCGATCCAATGGCAGCCGACCGGCGCGCCGGCGGCAAGGAGTTCCTCGGTGACGGTGTAGCGCTCGAGAAAACTGCGCTCGGCGCCGCCGTAGCGCTTCGGCCAGGTCATGCCGATCCAGCCGCGGGCGCCGAGGCGGCGGCTGAAATCGGCGGCGCGATGCGACCCGAAATCGCTGTTCGGGACCCATCGCCCCGCGCCCAGCTCATCCGCGATAAAGGCGCGCACCTCTTGGCGCAGCGCCTCGCATTCGGCGGGCAGCTCGATCGGATCGAAGCGAAACGGGGTGCTCATCGACGTACAGCCAGCCGCGAGGAAAGGCGTCCCTTATTTTGCCTTGGCGGCGCCGGCCTTATCGGCATCGGCGGCGACCTGCATTTTGACGATCTTGTCCGGGTTGGCGACGCTGCCGTTGCGTCCCGGGTCGCCTTTCTTGACCTTGTCGATGAACTCCATGCCGGATTCAACCTGACCCCAGATCGTGTATTGCCCATCGAGGAACGGCGCCGGGGCGAACACGAAGAAAAACTGGCTGTCGGCGCTGTTCGGATCGGACGATCGCGCCATCGACACGATGCCGCGCACGTGCTTCTCGGCCGAGAACTCGGCCTTCACCTTGGTTCCCGAGCCGCCAGTGCCGGTGCCGGTCGGGTCGCCGGTCTGCGCCATGAAGCCGTCGATGACCCGGTGAAACGGCACGCCGTCATAGAACCCGCGCCGTGCCAGCGTCTTGATCTGGGCGACATGATTGGGCGCCAGATCGGGCCGCATCGCGATCACCACCCGCCCGAAGGGCACGTCCACATAAAGCGTGTTTTCCTGATCTGCTGCCATTGCCGTGCCTCCGAATATCAGGGCCGCGCATACTCCGACGAACCCGCGAAAAGCCGAAATCATTGATCAGAACTCCTGGAGCGCCAACCTTATCCAAATCTATCGGGCCGCGACAGCAAGCACGCGGATCTGCTGCTTACGCCGCGCGCTCGCGCGCATACCAGCCGCCGCGCCGGAAGCGGTCGAGGTAGGTTGACAGGATTGCCTCGACCGCCGTTGGCGCGATGCCCAGCGCATCGAGGCCCAATGCACCCGACAACACGATATTGTCGTGCTTCAGCATCTCGACCTGCTCCGGCGTCAACGGGGGGTTCGGCAGCAGCGACAGGAGCCGAGCCTGGAAAGCGGCGACGCCGAACGGGATGTCGACGAGCAGCCGCTTGCGCCCTATCTCATGCAGCAGCAATTCGGTCAGGGCGCGCAGCGTGTAGATTTTGGGCCCGCCGAGTTCATAAACACGCCCCGCCGCCATCGGATCGTCGATGCCGCGCAGCACGGCGTCGGCGACATCGCCGACGTAGACCGGCTGCAGCCTTGTCTCGCCGCCGCCGATCAGCGGAATGACCGGGGACACCATCGCCAGCGCCGCCAAGCGGTTGAAGAACTGGTCCTCCGGCCCGAACACGATCGACGGCCGCAGGATCGTCGCGGTTGGGAAGGCGTCGCGCACCGCCTCTTCGCCGGCCGCCTTGGTGCGGGCATAGGCGGAGCGCGATCGCGGATCGGCGCCGATCGCGGAAATATGAACGAAGCGCGCGACTCCGGCCTCGCGCGCCAGCCGCGCCAGCCGCGCCGGCCCGGAATGATGCAGCGAATCGAACCGCTGCGACCCGCTTTCCCGCAGAATGCCGACCAGGTTGACGACCGTGTCGTTGTCCGCGACGAATGCCGGGAGCAATTTTTCGTCGGCCATCGACAGATTGACGAGCCCGACCTGGCCGACATCGCCCTTGAGCTTTAGAAACTTGGCGGCGGCGGCATTGCGTCCGCCGACGGTCACGACATCGCCGCGTTCGGCGAGCCGTTTGACCACATATCGTCCGATGAACCCGGCCCCGCCGAGGATCGCGACCCGGTGCTGCTTCATGTTCGCTCCATAAGCGCGATGCGCATTATCAAATGCGGCGATCTTCGGCAATATCGAGCTTGGAGAGACTGATGTCTGTTGCGCCTCACCCACCCGATGATTCGTTTCCCGAGCCGGAACTGCGGCGGCGGACGGTGGCGTGGTTCGAGGCGCTGCGGGACCGGATCTGCGCGGCTTTCGAAGCGATCGAGACCGAATACGCCGGACCCGGCGCGCCCGATCTGGCGCAAGGGCGGTTCGAGCGCACTCCATGGCATCGGGACGGCGGCGGCGGCGGCACGATGGCGGTCCTGCGCGGGCGCGTGTTCGAGAAGGTCGGCGTCAATGTATCCACGGTCTTCGGCGAGTTCTCGCCCGAATTCCGCAGCGAGATCCCCGGAGCCGAGGAGGATCCGCGCTTTTGGGCAAGCGGCATCTCGCTGGTCGCGCATATGCGCTCGCCGCTGGTGCCGGCGGTGCATATGAACACGCGGCATATCGTCACCCGCAAAGCCTGGTTCGGCGGCGGCGCGGACCTGACGCCGATCTATCCCGACACGAATGCGGCCGAGCAGTTCCACGCCGCATTGCGCGCCGCGTGCGCGACCTACGACCCCGAGTGCTACGCCCGTTTCAAAGCGTTGTGCGACGAGTATTTCCATCTGCCGCATCGCGGCGAGTCGCGCGGCGTCGGCGGCATCTTTTTCGACTATCTGGACAGCGGCGATTGGGAGCGCGATTTCGCTTTTGTCCAATCCGTGGGCGACGCGTTTCTGGCGGTCTACCCGTCAATCGCTCGCCAGCGGATGAACCGGCCCTGGACCGCCGAGCAGCGGCGCCATCAGCTGATCCGTCGCGGGCGATATGTCGAGTTCAACCTGCTCTACGATCGCGGTACTCGGTTTGGTTTGCGCACCGGCGGCAATGTCGAGGCCATTTTGATGTCGTTGCCGCCCGAGGCCGCGTGGCCGTAATCCAAGCCTGAAAAAGCGCGCGCCGTCTCTGGCGCGCGCCTTTTAACGACATGAACGATGATCCAGCCCTTAAACCTGCTGAACCGCCGAAAGCAGCCAGTTGCCGTCGCGGCGGCGGACAAAGGTCCACACTTCCTCCGCCTCGGCGGGCGCCGTCGCGTTGCCGCTTACCAGGTAATCCGGCATTCCGGGTGAGCGGCCGAGACGCGCGACGTAATCGATCGCGTTCCACTGCAGGTAGGCGGTGGCGTATTGCAGGTCGCCCTCTTCCCAGCTCTCGGTAATGTCGCCCTTTAACAGCCGCACGTCGGCGACGACGTTCTGCACGCCCTGGCTGGCGTTGCTGGTCAGCTCCTCGGAGAAATAGCTCAGCATTTCGGGCGTCATCACCTGACGCAGCCGGCCGAGATCGCTCTGGCTCCACGCTTCCTGCACCGCCGCATGGATCGTCTGGAAGGCGTTCAGATCGTTGTCGCCAACCGTCGTGTCGTGGCCGCGATAATGGACCGCGGCGGGTGCGGCCGCGGCGCCGACCGAGCGCGGCATCGGCATCGGACCGCCCGCGCCGGCCGAGGAGCCGTTGCGGTTGGCGAAAAAGCGCATCGCCAGCCGGATCCCGAAGAAGAGCAACAGGCCGATGATCAGGAATTGCAGAATGCCGCCGAACATATTGCCCATGCCGCCCATCCCTCCCATGCTGCCGCCGAGGCTGCTGAACAGCATCGACCCGAGAAAGCCGCCCGCGAGGCCGGTCATCAGCGGGTGGCGCTGAAAGAAGCTGCCGCCGCCGGCCGCCGCGCCGGCCATGCCGCCGGCACCAGCAGCGGCGCCGGCCGAAGGACTGGTCGCCGGAGTGGCCGGGTTCATGCTCCGCGTGACCGGCGCGGCGCCGTTATTCTCGATCGTGCGCGAGCCGCGGCTACCCATGCTCGACGATGAGGACTTGCCCGAGCCCGAAGAGGAGCTGCCGGCGCGGGCCTCGGCCAGGCTCGGGGCGAGCGCCAGGGTGAGACAGAAAAACAGCAGCATCAGGATGTACCACTGCGGCTGCCGGCGTATCAGATGGGTGGAGAGCGATCGTCTTGACATGGTATGTCCGTCCGCGATCGAGGGAAACCGTTCATCAATATGAGGTCATGGCGAGCCGAGAGAAAGAACAATCGGCGATTTTGGCGTCTGAATCACGCTTAACCGCGGCTGAACCCCGGATGGGCATTTCCGGGCGGGCACACGGTCTTCCTTGATCGGTGCGACGGGGAGCCCCAAATCACTCCTCGCATCGACGTTTACCGCTTCCGGGTGCCGCCCGCGGGCCCGGCAGCGCATCTCGCTCGCATCGAGGAGAGCCGCATGTCGCGCCTTTCGCTGTTCAACTCGCCGTTGCTGCTGGGGTTCGAGCATTTCGAGCGGGCGCTGGACCGCGTCAACAAGGGCTCGAGCGACGGCTATCCTCCCTACAACATCGAGCAACTCGGCGACAACGAGCTGCGCATCACGCTGGCGGTGGCTGGGTTCGCGATGGCCGATCTGGGAATCACGATCGAGGACAATCAGCTGGTGATCCGCGGCAAGCAGGTCGACGATGCGCAGCGCGTCTATGTTCATCGCGGGATCGCGGCGCGCCAGTTCCAACGCTCCTTCGTTCTCGCCGAGGGCATCGAGGCGCGCGGCGCTTGGCTCGACAACGGGTTGCTGCATGTCGATCTGGTGCGCCCGACGGTCGAGACCCGGGTACGCTCCGTGCCGATCCGCGGAGCCGATCCGGGCGGCGATGGCCTGTAGCGGGCGGCTCATCGGATAATTCGAGCGCCTGGAGTCGTTTCCTAATGGAGGCTGCGGTTTTTCCGGCCGCCCCGGCGGCGCGATGGAGGAAGTCATGCTGTTCGTTGAGGGTATGAGGCAGTTGTCGCCGCGCGAGCTGGGGCTGCTCGGGATGGAGGACGTCGCCTACGTCAAGCGGGTCGTGGTCGACGGCAGCGATGCATTCGCGGTGCACGCCGCCGACGGCACCCAGATCGCGGTCATGCCCAATCGCGATGTTGCTTTCGCGGTGGTGCGGCAACACGACATGGAGCCCGTCAGCGTTCACTGAGCCGGCTATTCCGAGCTGCGCGAAGGCGTATCGGCAGGCCGAATGTTCGACATCGAGGCGCGCTGGATAGGCGCCACGCTCGCCGGCTACGGGGCGCCGACGATCTCGCCGCTACTCAATATCGGGAGCAGCACCCGGGAGTTCCGCGAGATCGCGCAGTCGTGGACGACCCGGCATATCTTCGCGCCGCTCGCCGCGCGCGGGGTTGAGGTCGTCCACCTCGATGCGCGAGTCGGAGCCGGCATTGACATCAACGCGGACCTGTTGGACGAGGCGGATTTCGCCCGCGTCAGATCCCGGCGTTACCGCGCCGTCCTGTGCTGCAACGTTCTGGAACACGTGAGAGACCCGGCCGAATTTGCCCGGCGATGCGCCGCTCTGGTCGAGCCCGGTGGGGTCATCATCGTCACGGTGCCGCGCAGCTATCCCCATCACGCCGACCCGATCGACACGCTCTACCGCCCCACACCGGCCGAGGCGGCGGCGCTATTTCCCGATACGTCCGTGGTTGCGGCCGAGATCATCGATGTCGGCCAATCCTATTTGGATGAGGTCCGCAGGCGGCCGTGGATCCTGGCGCGCCACCTGCTGCGGCTCCCGGTGCCTTTTATCGATGTCGCCAAGTGGCGGAACTCGATGCGCAAGCCCTACTGGCTGTTGCACAATTACCGGGTCAGCGCGGCCGTGCTGCACCGGAGCGGCCCAATCGGCCGCCAGTAGCCTAGGCGGCGTGGCTCTCGGTGCGATCGGTCAGCAGCGCATAGAGAGCGTCGGCATTGTCGGTGCCGCGCAATTTCTGGCAGATCGGGCCATCGCGCAGCAAGCGCGAGACCCGGGCGAGCGCCCGCAAATGCTCGGCCCCGGCGTCGGCCGGCGCCAGCAGCCCGAACACCAGATCGACCGGGCGGTCGTCGACCGCCCCGAACGGGATCGGTCGCTCCAGCCGCGCGAACAGCGCGACGAGGCGGGGCAATTCGACGAGCTTGCCGTGCGGGATCGCCACCCCTCGGCCGATGCCGGTGCTGCCGAGCCGCTCGCGCTCGGCCAGAGCATCGTAGATGCGGCGCTCGGCGACGCCGGTCAAACCGGCGGCGCGGCGGGCGATTTCCTGAAGCACTTGTTTTTTGTTGCTCACGCGCAGCTGGGCGATCACGCCGCGCGGGGTGAGCAGGTCGGCGATTTCCATCGATGGCAGCTCTGCAGCCGTTCAGTTGCGGGCTGATTCGGGCCGACCGCCCGACCAGGCCGCGCGCCGTCGCGATCGGCTCATCGGCGGCCCGAGCGACTCTGGCCGGGGCCGGGGGCGGGGCGCGGGGCCGCGGGTTCAATCCAGCCGATATTGCCGTCGCCCCGCCGGTACACGAGGTTGAGTTCACCGTGCGAGCGATTGCGGAACAACAGAACCGGCGCGTCGGCCAGGTCCATCCGCATCACCGCTTCGCTGACGGTGAGTTGCGGCAACTCGGTGCTGATCTCGGCGACGACGACCGGAGAGGGGCCGTCCGCCGCTGCCGGCTCGACGATTTCGTCATCCAATCCTTCGGCCTCCTCGTCGATCGGGGCGAGGACGAAGGACCGGGCGATCTCGGGCGGCTCGGCCGGCGGGCGCGCCTTGCCGTGATAGTCGCGCAGATGGCGTTTGTAGCGGCGCAATTGTTTCGCTAAACGCTCGGCGGCCGCATTGAAGGCGATGTAATGATCGGTGGCCGTCGCGCTGCTGTTGACCACCATCCCGCGTCCGACATGCAGCGACAATTCGGCCGAAATCAAATGCGCTTCGCGGGCAAAGACGACATGCGCCTCGATTGCCGAGCGAAAATACTTGCCGACGAGGTTGTCGAGCGCCGTTTCGACATGACCGCGCAACGCATCGCCGACATCGACCTGCTTGCCCGTGACCGTCAATTGCATGGCTCGAACACCCACTCAAGCTAGCCGGGGCCGCTCGCAACGGCGTGCTGACGCGACATGGGCATCCGCCCCGGCGGGGTCAAGCGCGGCGCCGGCAACCTCGGTTCACAGCACCAACATTTTGTCGCGGCGGCGCTGCACCGAAGAAGGAATACGCATCGCCTCGCGGTATTTCGCGACGGTGCGGCGGGCGATATCGACGCCGTCTTTTTGCAGCAACTCGACAATCCGCTCGTCCGACAGGGTCTCCTGCGACGGCTCGCCCTCGATGAGGCCGCGAATGCGAAAACGCACCGCCTCGGCCGAATGCGCGTCGCCGCCGCGCGAGGCGGCGATCGACGAGGTGAAGAAATACTTCAATTCGAACATGCCGCGCGGCGTCGCCAGGTATTTGTTGGTCGTAACCCGGCTGATCGTGCTCTCGTGCATCCCGATTGCGTCGGCGATGTCGCGCAGGATCAGCGGACGCAACGCCGGGACGCCGTGCCGGAAGAACCCGTCCTGCTGACGGACGATCTCGCCGGCGACCTTGAGGATCGTCGTGGCGCGCTGGTGCAGCGACTTGACGAGCCAGTTGGCCGCCTGCAGCCGGTCGGTCAGATACTCGCGCTCGCTCTTGCTGCGCACGGCGCCGCTGATCCGCGCATAATATCGGTTGTTGACGAGAACGCGCGGCAGAGTGTCGGCGTTGAGCTCGATGATCCAGCCGTCCTGCGGGTGGGCGCGCATGATGATGTCGGGGATCACCGGCTGGGCGAGCGGGGGGTCGAAGGCGTGCCCCGGGCGCGGGTCGAGCGCCTTGATCTCGCCCACCATGTCGGCGAAATCCGCGGCGTCGACGCCGCACAGGCGCATCAACGCCGCCGCGTTGCGCGCCGCGAGCAACGGCAAATTGTCGATCAATATCCGCATCGCGGGATCGAGCCGGTTGCGGTCGCGCAACTGCAGCGCGAGGCATTCGGCCAGATCGCGGGCGAACACGCCCGGCGGGTCGAATTCCTGCAAGCGCGCGAGGACGCGCTCGATCCGCTCGGGCGGGCAGCCGAGCCGCTCGGCCGCTCCCCCGAAATCGCCCCCAAGATCGCCGGCGAAATCGCTGCGCAAATAGCCCGCCTCGTCGAGCTGATCGAGCAGATGAAAGGCGATGATCCGATCGACCGGATCGGGCAGATCCGCGCCGATCTGCTCGACCAGATGTTCGCGCAATGTCTGCGGGCGAGACGCGGCCCGCTCGATGCCGGAGCTATCGTCGTTGTCGCTTCCACCGTTGCGGGATTGCCAAGGCTGGGCATCACCGCCGCGGTCGAACGAGCCGTCGCCGTCTTCGCCCGCCGCGGTGACCCAATGATCGGCGGCGTCGGCCGCCAAATCCCCAGCCGCCAAATCCCCGGGCGCCGAATCTCCCGCCTGCGCCGCCGGCAGCGCCTCGGCGATCCCCGGGGCGGCACCGTTCATCGCCGTCGCCGCGGGATCGGGTTCGCTCGCCGGCGCCTCCCCCCCATCGCCCTCACCGTGTTCGAGGAGCGGGTTCTGCTCGATCTCGGCCTCGACAAATTCGGTCAGCTCGAGGTTTGAGAGCTGCAGCATCTTGATCGCCTGCTGCAGCTGCGGCGTCATCACCAACGCCTGGCTTTGCCGCAGTTCGAGTCGTTGTGAAAAACCGATCCTGTTTACCAAGAGCGCCGTCCGGAGCGGGCTATAGGCTAAAGCGTTCGCCGAGGTAAACGCGCCTTACCTCGGCGTCGGCCACGATTTCGTCGGGTGAGCCCTCCATCAGAACCCGTCCTTCGTGCAGGATGTAGGCGCGATCGACGATCTTCAGCGTGTCGCGCACATTATGGTCGGTGATCAAGACGCCGATGCCGCGGTCCTTCAAATGCGCCACGAGGTCGCGGATATCGCCGACCGCGATCGGATCGATCCCGGCAAGCGGCTCGTCGAGGAGGATGAAGCTCGGCGTCGTGGCGAGCGCCCGGGCAATCTCGACCCGGCGCCGCTCGCCGCCCGACAGCGCCATCGCCGAGGCGCGGCGCAAATGGCTGATCGAGAACTCGGCCAGCAGCGCATCGAGCATTGCCTCGCGGGCTTGCGGGTCGGGTTCGGCGACTTCGAGAATGGCGCGGATATTCTGCTCCACGGTCAGGCCGCGGAAAATCGACGCCTCCTGCGGCAGATAGCCGATGCCGAGCCGGGCGCGGCGGTACATCGGCAATTCGGTGATGTCCCGCCGGTCGAGCTCGACCGTCCCGGTATCCGCCGCGATCAGCCCGGTGATGATGTAAAAGCAGGTGGTCTTGCCGGCGCCGTTGGGGCCGAGCAGCCCGACAACCTCGCCGCGCTGAACCGATATGCTGACATCGCGCAACACCGGGCGGCGCTTGAAGCTCTTGCCGAGACCGTGGCCGACGAGCCCGCGATTGTCGGCGACGAGGCGAGGCCCCCGGCCGATCCCCTGACCGATCCCCTGGCCCTGGCCTTGATCCAGCCAGGCCGGCCCGGCATAGCGCGGCGGTATCGGTCCGTTCCCGCCGGGCGTCACGGCTGCTTCGCGCCCGTCGTCGCCGGGGAAGCGGCGCGTCCGGCCGGGTTGTCGCGAACGAGCAGCCCCTGCACCCGTTGGCGGGGTTCGCCCGGCTGACTTCCGGGGCCGCCGCCCGGCATCAGGCGGCTCACATTGTTGTTGAGGTCCATGACGCCGCGCTGCCCGCGGATCACATCCTTGCCGCGCTGGATTACGACGTTGCCGATCAGCGTCGCGATGCCGGTGTCCGCGTTGTACACCCCGAAATCGCCGCGGCCGGTGTCGAGCGCGTTGGTGATGACGACATGGCCCTGGGCGTCGACCCGGCTGATTTTCGACTCGCCGGCGGCCGTGCCCGCATTGGCCGTGCTGCTCCCCGACGCCGCGGGCGTGACCGACGGTTTAGCCCGAGCCGGAGCCGGCCGGCCGGCAGGCGCACCGGCCTTTGCTGGCGGTGTTGCTGTCTTTTTCATATAGGCGGTCAGGATGTCGGCCTTGATGGTCTTGCCCTGGCGGGTCGCGACGGCATCGCCGCGGGCCACCGCGATCTGTTTCTGGTCGTACCATTCCAGACTGTCGCGCGCGGTTACGACATCGTTGGCGGTGGTCAGCTTGATCCCCTTGCCGGTGACCACGGCGATCGCCTGGTCGACATCGTAAACGGCGCGGTCGCCGACCACGCTCTGCGTATCGCGCTTCAGCGTGACGCGGCCCTCCGCCTCGACCCGGTATATCTCGGTGTTGCCGCCGGCATCGCCTGTTTTGGCGTCCCGGTAGTGGGCGGTCAGCGTGTCGGCGCGCACCTCGCTTGAGCCGCGGGTCGCGACCGCGTTGCCGCGCGCAATGTAAAGACGCGCGTTCTGCTGCCACTCGATCCCCGAATCGGCCTGGATCTGGAGCGGCTGATTGTCGGACGGTCCGAGGATCTGCGCCGTCGCCGGGTCAGGCGGCAACCCCGACAGAACCAGCGCCGCGCCGAAGGCTGCGGCGCCGATGAGCCGGGACCTGGCGCGAAATGGCGGCATGCTAGGGGTTCTTGCGAACAGGCTTGATCGGGGCGCTCGCCCCCGCGGCTTTGGGATCGGCGGCTTTGGGCTTGGCGGCGCGCCTATCGGCGGCGAGCAATGGTCTCGCCTCGGCCTCGACCCGCGCCGCGACGAGGGCGATCGGGGCAGGCAAGGCCGCCGGGGCGCTCTTGGCGGCGCCCGGTTTGGCGCCTTTGAGCCGCATATCGGATTTGCCCGTGAACAGGATCGTGTCGCCCCGGTCGAGGATCCGAAACCCTTGCGCCGCGATCTCGCCCGACGGCCCGTGCCCCGCGACCGGGTCGCTGCCCTCGGCCGTGTTGCCGGCGGCATTGACCCGGGCGGTCTGGCTGAGGAAGCGGGTCCCGTTTTGATGAACCAGCGTGACATCGCCAAACAGGTCGAGCAGCGCGACTTGCGATTGGTAGACCCCGCGCATGGCCGACACGACGATGACGGCGCCGCCCTGCGTTTTGACATCGGCGCGCGGCGCCTGCAGCGACATCAGATCCTGCCGGTCGGGCACCTGACGGCCCGAAGCGGCGGTGACCAGAAACGGGCGCCCGACGCGATCGATGCCGGCGTATCGCGGGTTAATCATTTGCAGGTCGCGTGCATCGCGCAAATCGATCGCCGGAAAGCTGAGCCTGATCCGTTCCCACAGCGGCGCCAGCCGCGGCCACATCGCCACCAGCAGCAGCAGAGCCACGCCGATCGCCGGCAGCACTCGTTTCAGCAGAGCAACGCGCCGGCTGTGCCGATCGTTGGGGAGACCGCCCAGCGTCCGGGCGGCCCGGGCAGCCCGGGCGGCAGCAAGCCAGCCGGCGGCGCTCCCCCCGGCGACAGGCGGCGATGGGGGGAGCTCGGGGCGTTGCGCCCGCTGGGCCGATCCGCGCGTGGCCAGCCTCATGCGATCCCGGCGCGCAGGCAGTCGTGCATGTGCAGAAACCCGGCCGGACGCCGCCCGTCATCGACGACGAACAGCGAGGTAATCGCGAACCCGTTCATCAGCCCGAGCGCCTCGGCGGCGAGTTGGCCGGCGGTAATGGTTTTCGGGTCGCCGTGCATGATCTCGCCCACCGTGCGGGCGAGCAGCCGGTGATCCATGTGGCGGCGCAGGTCGCCATCGGTAACGACCCCGACCAGCACGCCGTCGTCGCCGCAGACCCCGACGATGCCAAAGCTCTTGGCGGTCATGACGAGGATCGCTTCGGACATCGGTGCGTGCGGCGAGACCAGCGGCACGCTGTCGCATGGGTGCATGATATCGCCAACCCGCAACAGCCGACGCCCGAGCCGCCCGCCGGGGTGGAAACGCTGGAAATCGACCGAGGAAAATCCCTTTCGTTCGAGCAGCGCGATCGCCAGCGCGTCGCCGATCGCCATCATGATCGTCGTCGAGGTCGTCGGGGCGAGGCCCATCGGGCAGGCTTCGGCGGCGCGCGGCAGCAGCAGCACAACATCGGCCGCCTCGGCGAGGGTCGAGCCGCGCCCGCCGGTGATCGCGATGAGCGGGATCTTGAACCGCCGCGAATAGGCCAGAATGTCAGCCAATTCGGCGCTCTCGCCGGAATTCGACAGCGCGAGGATCACGTCCTCGGCGCCGATCATTCCGAGGTCGCCGTGGCTGGCCTCGGCGGCGTGGACGAACTGGGCCGGCGCGCCGGTCGAGGCCAGAGTCGCGGCGATCTTACGCGCGACATGACCGCTCTTGCCAATGCCGGTAACGATCAGCCGGCCGCGCGCCGCGGCGCACCGATCGAGGGCGGCGCCGAAAGCGGCGTCGAGCGTTTGCGAGAGCTGTTCGAGACCGTCGATCTCGGCGCGAATGACCCGGCGCGCGACCTCGAGATCGCGACCCAGCGCAGCAGGCTCATGGGCGTTATGCGCGAGGCTGCTCGCCAAGCTGCTGAATACGGTGTCGAGCGAGACGGCGATCGCTTTTTCCCCCAAAACCAAGCCCGAGGATTGCCCCGGGGCCGCGCGCCCCAAAGCGCAACCCGCGTGGCGCTAATGCGCGAAGATGTCCTGCTCGGCCCAGCCGGCAAGGTCAAGCAAGGCGCGGGCCGGCAGAAACTCGAAGCAGTGGTGCGCCAGCTCGGTGCGCCGTTCGCGCGCCAGCATCGCATCGAGCCGCGTGCGCAGCGCGTGCAGATGCAGCACGTCGGAGGCGGCATAGCGCAGCTGTTCCTCGCTCAGCGAGGCCGATCCCCAATCCGAGCTCTGCTGCTCTTTTTTGAGATCGACCCCGAGGATGTCCTTGCACAAATCCCGCAGCCCGTGGCGGTCGGTAAAGGTCCGCACCAGACGCGACGCGATCTTGGTGCAATAGAGCGGCTCCGGCATGACCCCAAGATAGTGCCGGATGATCGCGATATCGAACCGCGCGAAATGGAACAGCTTGACGATTGCGGGATCGGCGAACAGGCGTTTCAGGTTCGGAGCGTCATAGCAACCGGGGACCAGCTGAACGAGGTGCGCGTCACCGTCGCCGCCCGAGAGCTGCACCAGGCACAACCGGTCGCGGTGAGGGTTGAGCCCCATCGCCTCGGTGTCGACCGCGACGGCCTCGCCGAAGCCGATTCCTTCGGGCAGGTCGCCCTGATGCAGCCAATGGGTCATCTCACGCCACCCCGCGATCGGCTCGACGCACCGGCATTGCGGCGCGACCGCCGGCAGGCGGGTTGCGGGGCCAGGCGCCCCGTCGCGCGACGTTCGCAACTTTCATAAAATCTCTGATCCGAAGCTTGGCCGACGAGCGGAATATCTACCCAGACGGGCGGCGCGTCAATTCGGCGAGGTGCGGCCGATCTGGCGCGAGCCCGCCGCTGACGGTCGAATCGCGCCCGGTTGCAGCGCCGGCGACGCCGACAAATGGTGCGCCCGAGTGGAGTCGAACCACCACTCCTTTCGGAACACGGACCTGAACCGTGCGCGTCTGCCAATTCCGCCACGGGCGCCCGTGGATAACACCGATGGATTCGGCCATCGATTCGGCCGGCGGGAAATAGGCCGGCCCACTCGCATTGTCAACGACTGTCAACGACCCGTGCACGCTTGCGCTATTCGGGCCATAACTCTGCCGGAGGTAGGGCGTCTCGGGAAAGGAGAGCGACATGAGCTTCGCGCTGACGGCTGAGCATCTGGATATCCGCGACGCGGTGGCGCGGCTGTGCGGGCGATTCGGCGACGATTACTGGTTGAAGAAGGACCAGGATGGCGGCTTCCCGCATGATTTCCATCAGGCGATGGCCGCGGGCGGCTGGCTCGGCGTCGCGATGCCGGAGGAATTCGGCGGCAGCGGCCTCGGCATCACCGAGGCGGCGATCGTCATGCAGGCGGTGGCGCAATCGGGGGCCGGGTTCAGCGGCGCGTCGGCGGTGCATATGAACATCTTCGGGCTGCACCCGGTCGTCGTGTTCGGCACGCGCGAGCAGCAACAGCGCTTTCTGCCGCCGTTGATCGCCGGCAACGAAAAAGCCTGTTTCGCGGTCACCGAGCCCGATGTCGGCCTCGACACGACAAGGCTCAAGACCCGCGCGACGCGCGACGGCAACGGCTATGTCATCACCGGGCGCAAGATCTGGACCTCGACCGCTCAGGTTGCCGAAAAGATGCTGATCCTGACCCGCACGACCCCGTTCGAAGAGGCGGCCCGGCCGTCGCACGGCATGACGCTGTTCTATACCGACCTCGACCGCAGCGCCGTCGAAGTGCGCGAGATCCCCAAGATGGGACGCCACGCGGTCGATTCGAACATGCTGTTCATCGACGGGCTCAAGGTCCCGCTCGAGGACCGCATCGGGGAAGAGGGCAAGGGTTTCCAGTACATCCTGCACGGCATGAACCCCGAGCGCATCCTGATCGCCGCCGAGGCCGTCGGCCTGGGGCGGGTCGCCCTCGCCCGCGCCGCGCGCTATGCCGCGGAGCGCGTGGTGTTCGGCCGGCCGATCGGGCAGAACCAGGGCATCCAGCATCCGCTTGCCGAGCGCTGGATCGAACTCGAAGCCGCCGAATTATTGGTGCTGCGCGCCGCCGCCGCCTATGACCGCGGCGAGGAGGCGGGCGCTTTCGCCAACGCCGCCAAATATTTCG
This sequence comes from Rhizobium sp. Q54, assembly GCA_945861155.1. Taxonomy (GTDB): domain Bacteria; phylum Pseudomonadota; class Alphaproteobacteria; order ATCC43930; family CGMCC-115725; genus DATARH01. The sequence continues at coordinate 26,944 of CAMATN010000014.1, read as the reverse complement.
CCGGCGAAGCGGGGGCGCGCGCCTGCGAGACCGCGATGCTGACCCACGGCGGCATGGGCTATGCGAGCGAATTCCACGTCGAGCGCTATTTCCGCGAAATCCAGATCGCCCGCATCGCGCCAGTCATGTCGCAGCTGATCCTGTCGCATATCGGCGAGCGGGTGCTCGGCCTGCCGAAATCGTATTGAGCGAGACCGCCGGTTGGCGCGACGGGCTATTCCTGCCCTTACGCCTGCTCCAGCGCGACTGGTGGCGCCGCTTACGCCGTCCGCGCGCCGGTCGCCGCGTCGTCAGCGCTCGACATAGATCATCCACGACACGCCAAAGCGATCGGCGACCATGCCGAAGCGCTTCGAGAAAAAAGTTTCGGCTAGCGGCATCTGGACCTGTCCGCCCTCGGCCAACGCGGCGAAAAGGCGATCGGCTTCGGCTTCGTTCGCCACCGTCAGCGACAGCGCGAAACCGTCGAATTTGGGAGCCCCCTGGCAGCGCCCGTCGGAGGCGAGCACGGTTGTGTCGCCAATCTGAAAGGCCGAATGCATGATCTTCTCACCGGCTCCCGGCGGACACATCCCCGGATCGGACGGCGGCGCCTCCTTGAAGCGCATCATCATCGTCACCTCGGCGCCGAGGGCGCTGCGATAAAACTCGATCGCTTCCTCGCATTTTCCGTCGAGGAAGAGGTAGGGCTGTATCTGCATGGCGCTTCCTATCGTGCGGGTTTGGGGAGGGTGGATTCCATGTGCCAGGTGGACATTGGCTGATAGAGTTGATATCAACTCAATTCGACGATGTCAAACGCTGTCGCACTTTCCCGCGAGACCACCCGGAAAGTCCGGGACACCTGCCTGTGCCTGCATTTGCAACGGGCGGCGCGCGCCGTCGCGCGGCGCTTCGACGAGGTGCTGCGGCCGCTTGGGCTGACCAGCGGTCAGTTCTCGCTGCTGATGTCGCTCAACCGCCCGGAGCCGCCCACGATCGGCCAGGTCGCGGCGCTGCTGGCGATGGATCGCACGACGCTGACCGCAAATCTGAAGCCGCTCGAGCGCCGCGCTCTGGTCGAAATAGAGGTCGATGCCGCCGATCGCCGCCTCCGCCGCCTCGTTCTGACGCCGCCCGGCCGGGCCTTGCTGGTCGTCGCATTTCCGGTTTGGCAGGACGAGCACCAGGCGATCGAGGCGTTGGTCGCCGACTCCGACGCGGACCGCCTGCGTACCGAATTGCGGGCGCTTTCCTGATCCCGCTACCGGCTCCTGTCGCGATTTTTCATCGTTCCGGGTTAGGATTTGCCGGTCATCCAAAGATGGGAGGCGGGCATGGCCGAGGGACGCCGGTTGCGGGTTGCTATCGCCGGGTTCGGCGCGATCGGCCGGGTCGTCGCCGAACATCTCGACCGCAAGCTCCACCGTGGCATCCAAGGGGGCATCGATGGGCTCGCGCTTGCAGCCGTGTCGGCCCGCGACATCGCACGCGCCGAACGCCAGATGGCCGCTTTCGCCCGGCCGGTTCCGGTCTTGCCGCTCGCCCGTCTGGCGGAGGCGGAGTGGGACATCGTCGTCGAATGCGCCCCGGCCGCGCTGTTGCGCGAGATCGCCGAGCCGGCGTTGATGGCGGGCCGGACCCTGGTCACGCTGTCCTGCGGCGCGCTTCTCGACAATTTCGACCTGGTCGACTTGGCGCGACGCCACGGCGGCCGCATCCTGGTGCCGAGCGGCGCCCTCCTTGGCCTCGACGCGGTTCAGGCGGCGGCCCAGGGCGAGATTTCGCGCGTTCATATGATCACCCGCAAGCCGCCGGACGGCCTCGACGGCGCGCCCTATCTGGTCGAGCGCGGCATATCGGTGCTGGGCATCTGGAAGCCGCGATGCGTCTTCACCGGCACCGCGCGCGAAGCTGCAAGCGGCTTTCCGGCCAATGTCAATGTCGCGGCGGCGCTGGCGCTCGCCGGCATCGGCCCCGACCGCACGACGATCGAGATCTGGGCCGATCCCGGAATCACCCGCAACACCCACCGGATCGAAGTCGAGGCCGATACGGCGCGACTGGTTTTGCAGATCGAGAACGTGCCGAGCGCCGAGAACCCGAAAACCGGCCGCCTGACCCCGCTTTCGGTCGTCGCGCTGTTGCGTAAATTGTCGAGCCCGCTCGCGATCGGCACCTGAGGCCGACACAGCAGCGATCGGCGCGGCCGGGCTATTTATTGCAGCCGGACACGCGCACGGCACAGGTGCCCGCCGTCGTACTCTCCTGGCAACGCGCGAGCGCGTCGCGTTTGGCTAGGACGAGAGTTTCGCGGTCGGCGCCGCCCCAGGCTTTGTCCTGATCGCTCAACGCGAGCGCGCCGCAACCCTTCGGTTCGACCGCATGCACACGGCAATTGGCGCTGGCGCATTGCTTTAGCGCGGCCTCGTTGGCGCCCGCTTGCGTCGGCGCGTTCCAGGTCGCGCCATAGGCGCCGGCGTCCTGATCGTAGGCGACCGCGCCAAACCCGGCATGGGCCGGCACCCTCGCAACCAGCAGCGACACCGCAATTGCCGCGGCGGTCAGCGTCGCGCGACGAATCATCGGCATTCCTCGCATGTCAATTTCCCCAGCACCGAGCGTAAACGCAGGGCCGGACTATCGGTTGCATTCGGCGCCGCGAAGCTTGCACTTGTCGGCCGTGCGTTTCTCGCAGTTTTCGACCGCGGCCTGTTCCGCGGCGTCACGCTTTGGCCGGGTCGCGCCACCCCAGACTTTGCCGTTCTCGCTCATCGCGATGGCGCCGCATTGGCGCGCGTTGGTTCGGAACACAATTTTGCATTGATCGGAGACACAGCCCTTCAGCGCTGTCTTTTCGGCCTCGGCCGCTGACGCATGGTTCCAGCTCAGGCCATATCGGCCGCTGCCCGAATCATGGGCGAAGGCGCCGAACCGGGCGCCGCCGTGCCCCGGCGCGGTGTTGGCCGAACCGGCCGGGCCAGAATTTTCGGCCTTGGTCGACAGCACCAGGATTTGGCGCTCGTTATCGAGGGTCCAGGATGGGAATTTGGACAGAAAGCTCTGGCCGAGCAAAGCCGGACTGCGCGCCCGCCCGATGCTCGCGGTGACGTTGGTGACGGTCTGGCCGCCGACCGTCAATTCGCGCAAGATCACCCGCTTGCTCTGCACCCGGGAGCCGTCCGCCAGCACGTAGGTTTGGGTCCCGAGATAGTTGCTGCGATCGAGGGTGCCGGCGCGCGTCAATTGCTGCGCCACCTCGTCGGGAATCAGGACATCGGAGGCGCCGGTGTCGAGGACGAACTTGATCGTGACCGTGCCGTTGATCCGGCCCGGGACCAGGAACCCGCCGACATGCTTCTCCAGCTGTACCGTCTCAGCGACAGCGGATGTCGCCAGCAGCAACAGCATCAGAGCGAGAACGAATCGAGGCATCGGGCGCCGGCCTCGCTGTTCGTCAGCAACTGATCGACGGCAGGGCTATTTGTTGCATTCGCTGCCGCGCAATACACACTTGCCAATGCTGTTTTTCTGGCAGATCTCGATCGCTCTTAGCTTGGCTTTGTCGCGGTTTTTGTCGACATTGCCGCCCCAGGCGTTGCCCTTCTCGGCGGTGGCAAAGGCCGCGCATTGGCGTGGCGGCACCGGGATCACGACCTTGCAGGTTCCCGAGTTGCAGGCTTGCAGCGCGGTCTCGTCGGCGCGCTTCTGGTTGTCCTCGTTCCAGGCAAAGCCGTATTTCGCGGTCTTTTCGTCGAACGCCACCGCGCCGTAACCGGCGAGCGCCGGTGTCGCGACGAGGGTGATCACAAGGGCAGCGGCGATAATCATCGCGCGATGCATCGAACTTCTCCTCAACCGCCTATCGCGGCTGAGCAAAGGTATGGCTGCCGACGGCACGCCGCAACCGGCCGTCGGCAGCGTTTTCATCGCCCGCGACCCGCCCTCTCCGCCGCCGCGGAGTCATTGGGGGCGGAGAGGGTCGGCGTGGCGCTACTCCGCGGCGGCGCGGACCGGGGTCGCGCCGAGCAATGCGGCGGCCTCTTTCGCGACGGAAGTGCCTTCGAAGAAGCGCGGATTGCCGGCGCCCCACAGACGCACCGCGTTGCCGAAGGTGAAGTCGCGAAAATCGTCGTTGGTCAGGAATCCGTCCTCGACCAGCTCATAGGCTTCGGGCAGCACCTGCAGCATGTTCGGCACGTCGAAATGCCCGATATCGGAGCTGAAGATCGCGTTGATCTTGGCGCCGAACGGGTTGAACTTGCTGAACGCGACCGCATTCATGCGGTCATCCGCCTCGCAGCCGAAAAAGTACGGTTTTACGAAGAGGTCGATCCAGTCCTGCTTTTGGGTGATCTCGCAGGCCGCGTAATCGTCGAGGACCGGCACGCCTCCGGTCAGCTCGTCCTCCTCCTTGTTCGGCCAGCCGTCGCGGCTTTTCAGTTCGGCGGCGATGTCCTCATAGCCGTATTTGTCGACGAGCTGGCGCAACATTTCCCGGTCGAGCTTTTTCGGGTCCATGTATTCGAGACCCTTCTTGCCGCGCCGCTCCCAATGCTCGATCAAATCGGCGAACAGCTGGCAGCCCCAGCCGACGCCGCCTTCGAGGAAGCCGAAGCGCAGATCGGGGAAGCGCCGGGTGACGCCGCCGAGGAACAGTCCCTTTGCAACGGCATGACCGGCCGCGGCGAAATGGCCGATATGGTTGTAGGTGAAGTTGCTCGGGTTGTTGCGCAGGCCAAAGCCGCGGCCGCCGGTATGAAAGGTCGGGGCCACGCCGAGCTCGCGGCACTTCTGCCAGACCGGGTCGTAATCATGGTCGCTGTCGAGGCCGAACTGGTCGTAGAGCACCGCGTGGCGCGCGGCTTGCGGATCGGCGCCCGTGGCGGCGGGTAACGGCCGCGCGACGCTGCTGCCGAACATGCAGACCTTGGCGCCGAGCTGCGTCGTGACGTATTCGAGCTCGGCGATCGCCTCCTCGGGGGTATGCATCGGAATGACCGCGGCCGGGGTCAGCCGATCGCTGAGCTTGGCGAAGTATTCCGCGGTGACGATGTTGAAGCCGCGGATCACGGCATGGCGCGTCTCGTCGTCGGCGATGCGCGGGATGCCGAGCCCGGCGGTCGGATAGACGATGCCGAAATCGATGCCCAATTCGTCGAGCCGATCATAGAGCAGGCGCGGCATCATCGCGGTGGCGCGGTCGCGGGTGTTGGTGGATTGCCGTCCCCAATAGCCTTCCATCGCGGCGCCGCGCTGTTTGCGCTGCTCGGTGTTCAGCGAGAGGTTGTCGGGGATGCGGCGCTGCGAGGCGCGGAAGCCCTCGGCGGCCTTGGCGCCGGCGACCTGGCCCATGCGCTCGGCAAAGACCGGGGTGTATTCGATCCAATGCCCGTCGCCGTCGATGACCGGGTGCGACAGCTTGGCGTGGATCTGTTCCGGGCTACCGTGAGCGCTCATCATGTTTCTCCCCGAGAAGGCGGCGCGGCGGCGATCACCGCCCGAATGCCAGCGGGGAGCGTAAGATCGCACGGCCGCCGAGTCAAACAACCGGAGACTGTCGTTAGCCCTTCGCTAGGCGGCTTGGGTTTCACGCAACGCGATCGTTTCGGCAGGCTCTTGTGCCGCGGGCAAAGGCGGCTGCCACTTCCCGGCATCGATTTCGGCGATCTGTCGGTCGACCGCCGCCATGACGAATTCCGAGAATGGCCCGAGATGCAGGTAGACCGCGGCGAGCATCCCGACATAGTCGATCGCGGCCGGGTTTTTTTGGACGCACTCGGCGAAGGCTTTGCAAAAGGGCCACAACGCCCCGGGCTGCCGCACCGCGATGCGCCAGACCAGGCGCCATAGAAGCGGGATGTCGCGCACCGGGATGCCGAACGGGCGGAATTGCGGCGGGTCGCGGCTGGCGCTGCGGTCCAGATCGGGCCGGTCGAGCAGGCGCACGACCTCGCGCACCCGCCGGTAATAGGATTGCGGGCGGTAAATGCGCGCGAGAACACTCCGATAGTCCGACAGAATGTCGCGCCGGGGCCGCGCGGTCGTGAAATTGAGGCCGCTGGTGCATTGGTCGCCGACGCCCGATGTGTCCGCCAGGCGCATCGTGTAGTCGGGCGGGAACAAGCGCCCTTCGCGCGCCAGGCGGCGGGTCAGCTGGGTGGTCGGCAGCGCGTAGAGCAGCCCCACCATGCAGAACGGGATCGCGGTCGCCTCGATGCAGTCGACCATCGCGTCGGCGACCGAGCCCTGTTCGCTGTCAAAGCCGAGGATAAAGCCGGCGTTGACGAACATGCCGGCGCGGTAGATCTTGTGCACGCTCGCCGCCAGCGACCGGCGGGTATTCTGTTTCTTTTGCATCGAGACCAGCGTGTCGGTGTCCGGGCTCTCGATGCCGACGAAGATCGTAAAGAAATTCGCCGCCCGCATCAGCGCCAACAGCGCATCGTCGTCGGCGATATTGATCGACGCCTCGGTCGAGAACTCGAACGGATAGCCGCGCTCCTTCTGCCAGGCGATCAGTTCAGGCAGAAAAGCCTTCACGGCCTTTTTGTTGCCGATAAAATTGTCGTCGACAAAGTCGAGGTGGCCGCGATAGCCGCAATCGTAGAGGTTTTGCAGTTCGGCCAGCATCTGCGGCGCGGTCTTGACCCGCGGCACGCGTCCGTAAAGCTCGATGATGTCGCAGAACTCGCAGGTGAATGGGCAGCCCCGCGCGAACTGGACGCCGAAATACGTGTAATGCTCGCGGGTCAGCAGGTCGAAGCGCGGGATCGGGGTCTGGGTGATGTCGGCGGTGAATTTTTCCGCCGTGAACACGCCCTGGCGTTCGCCCGCATCCCAGGCCGCGATGAACTTGGCGATGATGCCCTCGGCCTCGCCGAGCACCTGGAAATCGGCCGAGATATAGGCTTGCGGCGACGATGTCACATCGGGACCGCCAACGACAACGGGCTTGCCGCGCGCCTGGGCAAGCTCGATCACCTGCAGCGTATCGGGCTGCTGCGGCAGCATCCCGCCGGTCATCACCAGATCGGCCCAATCCAAATCCGCGTCGCGCAATTCCTCGGTATTGCGGTTGACCAGGCGGCACTGCCACGTCGGCGGCAGCAGCGCGGCGACCGTTATCAGGCCCAGCGGCGGCGCTGGAAAACGCGCGCCATAAACCTCGCACGCCGCCCGAAAATTCCAGAAGGACTGGCCGCTGAAACAGGGAGCGACCAGGAGGACATTGCACGAGGACGGCACGGCGTCTCCAATACGAATACAGCGGGGCGAGCCGCGCCGATGGCGATATGGTGCATGTCCCGGCTCCAGCGCTTCGGCAAGGGTGCGGAAACGCCCGCTCAGCGTCGCAGTGTGCGCGCGATTTGCCGGTCTGGCGAGGGGATTGGCCCCCCGCGTTCTCTCCGGGCTCAGCCGGGGACGGTCAGCGCGATCAGCGTATCGGCGGCGCGCTCGGTTGTATCGAGATGGCGGCAGGTGTCGATCAGCCGGTCGTATTGCGCAGCGCTGATCGCGAGGCCGGGGGCGACCGGGCGGATGCGGCGGGCCTCTTCCTCGAAATCCCAGATGAATTCGCGCCCGGTGCCCTCGCGGGAAAAGCTGCGCCCGTCTTTGGTAAAGACCGTGATGCGCGGGCCGAACAGGGTGCGCCGCACCGCCGGGATCAAGGTCACGCGGTGCATCAAATCGAGGACTTCCGGCGGGTCGCTTTCCCCCGGCCCCGGCATCGCCTGGCGCAGCAGCGGAAAGCCGCGGGTCGCCGCGCCGTAGGCGGTGAAATACTGGGTGCTGCCGACGCCCGGACCGGCCTCCAGGCCGCGGCTCGGAATCGGGAAGGCCGGGCTCGGATACTCGGTCTCCATCCAGTTGACGACCGCCTCGATGCGGTCGATCTGCTCGTAGGTAATACCGTGCTCCTCGCACAGCTTCGCCGTCACATCGACATGGGCGATGTTGTACCCGGCCGTCGAATAGATCCGGTACAGCGTTTCGAGGAAGATCCAGTCCTGCCCGAGGTCCTTGGCGATGTTCGCGATGTCGGCGCGATTGTCGCCGCTGAAGCTGTAGCGCAACTCGCCGCGGTTGTTGCCGGCATAGGAATGATAGAACCCGGCCTCGCCCTCCAAGACCGTCTCGCCGCCCGGCGTGCCGTGCTTTGCGAGCGCGACCGCGAGGAGGGCATTGCGCACCGCGCCACCCTCGCGCAACGAGCGCCCGCCGCTGCGGATGCCTTCGAGATTGCCCGACGCGAGGTTGACGCATTGCGCGATCGCGCCGTGGATCTGCTCGGCGTCGAGACCACCGATCTTGGCGGCCGCGATCCCGGCGCCGAAAATCCCGAAGACCGGCCCGGCATGAAACCCGCGCGCCATCACGCTCGGGATGAACTCGGCGGCCATCCGCTCCATGATTTCGTAGCCGGCGGCGACCCCGGCGAGGAATTGTTTGCCGGATGCGCCCACCGTCTCGGCCGCGGCCAGCGCCGCCGGCAGGATCGCGGTGCCGGGATGGGTCAGCATGCGGAAGGTGTCCCACTTGCCGCCGGCGAAAACCATTTCGGTGTTGACGAAGGCGGCGCCGGCCTTGGTCAATTTGGCGCCGCTGCACAACACGGTCGCCGCCCCGCCGCCGCCTTCCTCCTCCTCGCGCATCAGCGCCAGCGCCTGTCGGCTCGCCGGCATCGCATGCGCGACCAGCGCCGACGACAGCGCCTGCAACGTGACGCCCTTGGCACGGTCGACGACCTCGGGCGGCAGATCCTCGTAGGCGAGATTGGCGACGAAGGCGGCGAATTCGCGGCTCAGGGACATGGTGTTGGCCTATTCAATGGGGGTGGACAGCGCTGACGCCGCCGCTCGCCTTCAAGATTACGGGCCACGTTCCAGCTACCTGGCCAACAGTTGTCGCAGCAGGGCCTCGATGCCCGCGAGTCGGTCACCCATCTGCACGAGTTTTTCGTCCATCTGCGCCAATCGGTTGTCGATGCGCAACTCAAACGTCGCGAGTTTCGTGCCGATTTCGATGACGAGGTTGGTGCGCCAGCTGGCGGCGTCGCGGCGATCGACATCGACCCCGAATTTGAACTCGCGCAGCTCCGTCTGGATCGCGTCTAGGCGGCGGCCGATCAACTCCAAACTAATTTCAGCCATGGTGCGACGATTCTCCAGATGGTTGCGGCAAGCGGCGCAACCCGTCGCCTCCGCCAGCCGTGAGGGGTTCCCCTACTATATGGGACGGTCCTCAGCCGAACGGGCCCTGAAAGGTTTGGTCGACGTAGCTGTCGGACAGGGGCTCGAGCGCCTCGGGCCAGTGGCTTCCGACCGGGCGGCGCTCGGCGGTGGAGCGCACGCGGCCGTCCCAGCCGATCTGCTCCATGTAGTAATAGAGCTGGATGCAATGGCCGTCAGGGTCGAGCGCAAAGGCGGAATAATCGATGCCGGGATAAAGCTCGGGCGGGATGTCGACGAAAGTGCAACCGTGCGATTTGAGAAAATCGACCGAAGCGCGCAATTGGGTGTAGTTCGCGACTTCGACGCCGAACGACATGCAGGTCGTGTGCGGGCTTAGGCCCAGCACGCCGCGCAATTCCTTCGGGTAGAGGGCGAGGCTGTGGTGCTCGGCGCCGCAGCGCAGAAAGACGTTGCGGGCACCGCGATAGCGTGTCTCCTCGCTCCGGGTCAGGCCGAGATGCACAGCGTAGAAGGCTTCGGCGCGGTCGACATCGTCGACGAACAGGCCGACCGGGCCGATCTTGGTGATCTTGAATGGGCGCGGCAGCTTGACGCCGTCGACGTCGTAGCTGGCGCCGCCATTAGGCAATGCCGGGCGGTGGCCGGAGAAGATGTCGATGCCCTTTGCTTGCGCGTCGGCCAGTTCGGCGGCCTCGGACATTTGCGGCAATTCGGGTTTTTCCTGGAAGCCGCGATAGTACATCGCGCGCGGCTTCGAATTCTGGTTCCAGCCGATTTGCTCGATGCCGTAATAGAGTTCGTTGGTGTGGCCGTCGGGGTCGTAGACATAGGTGTGCCAGTTGCTGCCCGGCATGTCGCGGCCGACGCGCTGGATGCGGATCTGCTGCGCCTCGAAATAGCTGTGCGCCTCGGCGATCTCCTTGAGGCTGCCGCATTGCCAGGTGATTTGGTTGATCGTGACCTCGGGGGCGAATTTGCGGTCGGCGCGCTGGTCCATGACCGGCTTCGAGAACAGCACCATCGCGTGGTGGTCGGTGCCGTGGCGCATGAACCAGCCGTGGCAGTCGCCGAGCCCGGCATCTTTGGGGAACCAGGGGGCGCGCGAGAAATCGGCCTGGTCGGACACCGTGAAACCGAGCAGGTCGCCGTAGAATTCACGGCCCTCAGCGAGCTTCGTGATGTTGAAGCCGAAATGACCGAGCCGGCGGATCTTAAACGGCCGGTCGAGCAGGAGCCCGCCGACATTGTAGCGCTGGCCATTCGCGGACATCGTCGTTTCCTCCTCGGTTCGGCTGGTGGATGACAGCCTAGCGCCACATACCCCCTATCTTGTCATACCGGCGAAGGCCGGTATCCATATCTGCCGTGGATACCGGCCTTCGCCGGTATGACAGATGGGTGTGAGGTGTTTGACTCGTACCACTACGCCTTCAATTCCTTGATCGCCGATTTCCAGGCGTCGATCGTGAAGCTTACATTCTCGGCGGTGTGAGCGAGCGAGATGTAGTATTTCGACTCGCCCTTGAGGATGCCGCGCTCGCGCAACAGCGCGTTGAAGCGGCGCATCAATTCGGCGTCGCCCCGTAACGTGCCGCGATAGTCGTGCACCGGCTCGTCGGTAAAGACGACATCCCACAGCGGCGGCTCGCCACTGATTTGCGCGGCGATGCCGGCGCTTTTGAGCAATTCGCCGAGAATGCCCATCAGCTCGCGGCCGGTCGCGTGGAGCTGCTCGTAGGCGCCGGGGCGACGCAGGATCGCCATCGTCGCGAGGCCCGCCGCGGCGGCGACCGGATTGCCCGAGAGCGTACCGATCTGCACCAGGAAATTCTCGTCGTCGACCTTGTCCCGGTCGAAATGCGCCATGATCTCGGCCCTGCCGGTGATCGCCGCCAGCGGAAAGCCGCCGCCGATCACCTTGCCCAGGGTGCACAAATCGGGCACCACGCCGTAATATTCCTGCGCGCCGCCATAGGCGAGGCGGAAGCCGGTCACGACCTCGTCGAAAATCAGCGGCACACCGTTATCGGCGGTGATCTTGCGCACCGCCTCCAGAAAACCGGGCGCTGGCGGGATGATGCGCTGAAACGGCTCGACGATGACCCCGGCCAATTCGTCCTTGTGGTCGCGCACCAGGCCGGCGACCGCGTCGGCATCGTTGAACGGCGCGACGATCACCTCGTCGCGTACGCTTTTCGGGATGCCGGCCGAATCCGGCACCGCCTGCGGGAAATTGCCGGAACGCCGCGGGGCGAGGCTCATCAGCGAATAATCGCTCATGCCGTGATAACCGCCCTCGAATTTGAGGATCTTGTCGCGCCGGGTGAAGGCGCGCGCGGCGCGCATCGCGTAGAGGTCGGCCTCGGTGCCGGACGACACGAAGCGCACCTGCTCGGCGCATGGCACCGCATCGACGATCGCCTCGGCCAGTTCGATGCCGAGCCGATTGTTGGCGAAAAACGTCGTGCCGCGGGCGATCTGCGCCTGCGCGGCCTCTGTCACCTCGGGGTGGGCATGACCGACCAGCATCGGCCCCGAGCCGAGCAGATAGTCGACATATTCCTTGCCGTTTTCATCCCACACCCGGCCGGCCTTGCCCTCGCGGATCACGATCTCGGCCGTGAAATTGCCGAAGGTGCCGCCGGGCAGGACGCGTTTCGCGGTCTCAAAGATGTCTTTGTCAGCTGGCGTATCCACGATCCCGTCTCCTTCGTCGCTCAAGGCCCGCGTCTATGGATCCCGGGTTCCGCCCTTCGGGCGGCCCCGGAATGACAATTGAGTTTGCACGATGCGGTTATAGCGCCACCATGCCCATCCAGAACATCTGCTTGTCCCCGACCTCGACATCGTATTTGCGCACGTAGTCGAGCTTGCCGTCGGCCTCGATGCGGAACAGCGACAGGCATGCCGGGACATTGCGGATCGCGCCGTCCTGGCGCACCGGCAACCCCATGATGTGCGACGCGACGAGGAGGCGCCCGCTAGGGTCGATATGGAAATTGCGGCAATGGATGCCGCGCGTGTCGACATGCTGGATCGCGGTGGGTTCCCCGCTCTCCGGGTCGATGCGAAAGACCGCGAGTGTGTTCTCGCCGCCGACGAACACCTTCTGCCCGTCGATCTCGGTCGCCGACGAGGCGCGGTTGGCGACATAGACGGCGCGGCCGTTCGGGTGGACACGGACCGTTCCCACCGCCTGGCGCCCGCGAATATTGTCCGGCTCGGCCAGCGTGCCCTTCTGGTAGATCGCTGTCGCCAGCAGAGTCGCGTCGTGGAACGCGAACATGTCGAGCCGGTTCTGCCGCTCCAGCGACACATAGACCCAGGGCTCGGTCGGGTGGAAATCGAGATGGCGCGGCCCAAAGCCAAAGCCGGCGTTCGGTGCGATCGAGACTTCGTCGCTCAACTGGCCGTTGCGGTAGTCGAACACTTTCAGCGCGCCGGGCTCTTCCGGGTTGCCGCCCGCCGCGTCGTGGCCGCGCGCGACCAGGATGACCTGGCGGTTGTCGAGCCGCACCCGGACCTGATGGCCGTAAATCCCGGGGTCGATGTCGTCCGGCTGGACCACCTCCGCGCCCGGCGTCCCGTCGTGGTTGACGCCGTAGACAAGGAGCCCACTCGGATTGCTGAACGCAACCAGGATGTATTCGGAGGGAATGTCGGTCGTCATGTGAATGGGGCGGGTCGGCAGCGCGATCGGCGCGCCATGCGGGCTGAGCGCGCCGGTTGCCGGGTCGATGGCGAGCGCCGTGACGTGATGGTTGTCGCCGACCACCCCGCCGATCCCCGATGCGCTGTCGCTCGACGCGACGTAGAGGAGGGGCCGCGAGGCATGCGGCCAGCAATAATGCACGTTGGCCGGCAGCGCGACGGTCCCCCGGCGGGTCAAGGTGGCGGCGTCGACATCGACCTCGTAATGCGTCAGCTCCGGTCCGACGCTCGCGTAGAGCGCCACGCGGTTCGCGGCGGATGCGGCCATGGCAGGTTTCCCCTCAATTTCGTGATCGGTATAGCGTGCAATCTACCCGTACCGGCCGGGCAGCGGCTACACTTCGCGCGAAAATTCAAGGGAGGACCGCCCATGACGACCGCGCTCGAAGAAAAGGACGCCATCCGCGAGGTGCTGGCCGAATATTGCTTCCGGCTGGACGGCGGCGATTACGATGGGATGGCGGCGTTGTTCACGTCCGACGGCACCTGGGACACCGCCTTCGGCGCGGCGACCGGGCGCGCCGCGATCGCCGCGCAGGCGCGCGACCTCCGCGCCAATCGGACGCAAGTTGGGGCCGGCGCCAACCGGCCGCGCGCCGTGCATCTGGTGACCAACATCGTAATCGCGCTGGGCGGTGAATCAGGCGGCGAGCGGGCCGAGGTGCGGTCGAACTGGACCGTCGTGCAGAACAGCCCGGAAAGCTCCGCCGGGGGTCCGAAAATCGGCTCGGGCGGTGCCTATGCCGACCAGATGGTCAAGCAAGGGGGACAATGGCTGTTCCACTACCGCAAGATCGACCGCTTCATCGCCGGCTGACGGGTTTTCGAGGCTGCCGGGCGGCGCTCCTCAGCGAGTTTGACTAAAGGAAATTGTCAATGTCATTATCGTCTTAACAGTGCGGGATAGAGAGCTGGTGACGGTCGCGCACACTTATAAACCAGATAAATGGGTTACGCCATAACTCTGGTAAATATCAGTCAAATTTCAAGGGAGAGAGACGTGTTTATGCAGTGGCCCCCCCTGAAGCGCTCGATTTTAGCTGCAATATTTGTCGTAGCTGCCTGTATATCCTGGTCGAGGCCTTCGACCGCAGACCCCGTCATTTTCGATACCTTCGGTCCGGAAGCCAGCTACGACATTAATTATCGGTACGGTGTGGATGGCAGCAGTGTTTTTCAAGCGTTCCACTTTATACCAACGGAATCCGCCGCGCTTGTCGGCATCACGGTTGCTCTTGGACGGACTTCCAGCTTAACTACGCGAACAGAATTCAAACTATACGAGGGCACGACAACTACGCTTGGTTCCTTGTTAGAGACATTTATCGTGACAAATACAGTTCCAGCCGGCATTTCTCCTGGGATGGCCGTTACGTTCAGGTCATTCCGCCACCCAATACTTCGTACCGGACGGCATTACTGGCTAAGCTACAGTGAACCCAATCCGGCTGACGGATCGTCATCGCTGTGGTTTTTCAACGACCAATCAATATCTGGTACTCGCTTGACTAGCGTGTTACCTGCTGCAGGAGCATGGATGCCTGCGTTTCGCGTGTTAGGTCTCAAGCGCCGGTGAGGTGGCGCACGGTGCTGATGTGTTCGATTGAGTGCGGGGCCGAGACCAATTTTCGCCATTCGGGCGATCAGTCGATCGAAAGCGGCAAAACCGGCGCGGGCTCTGCGTCCCGTTTTCTTGCGGCGCCGTAGTGGAGAGGGGCGGCTGCGCTGCGTCGCGCCGTCAGATCAGGCGGCGAGGGCGTATGCCGGTCCGCAGGCGCCGACGGAAGCGACCAGATTATGCAGATCGCCAAAGCGGAAAGGCTTGTCGCTTAGCCGCTCCGGGCGGTCATAATCGTTGCAGGCGGCGCGGAACGGACAGCCGCTCAGCGTCACCACCGGAAGGCGGCGCGCCACCGCGGCGATGTCGCCCGAATGCCTGCCAAGGCCGAGATCGGTCGCCAGCACATCGAAGGGTGTCCGGCGCAGCCACTCCCGGACATCGCCCTGATCGGCGCATTGCTCCACGTCATGACCGAAATCGGCGAGGATCCCGGCGATGAAGTTGCGAACCTGCCGGTCGGGTTCGGCGATGAGGACCCGTGCCATCCTGTCAGCCTCGGTTGCGCGAGCGGGGGGCACTCGCGATCACCAATAAAACGCGGTTTGACTTAACAAAGCTTGAACGCGATAGTCGGGCAACCTCGCTGAGCAGAATCCCGCCATGCCGATCCCGGTCCGCAAATGCGACGCCGCCTGCGGCGCCGAAATCATGTTCGACCTGTCAACCCCGATCGACGATCGGGTCTTTGGCGAGATCGAGCTTCTGTTCCACGACAACATCATCGTGTTCTTCCGCGACCAGCGCCTCGGCGACGAGCAGCACATCGGCTTCAGCCGGCGCTTTGGCGAATTGGAAATCCATATCGTCAGGAAATACCTGTTGCCGGGCCATCCCGAGATTTTGCTGATTTCCAATGTTCGCGACGACCAGGGCGAGCATATCGGCCTCGCCGATGCCGGCTTTACCTGGCACAGCGATACCTCGTACCGGCGGCGCCCGAGCCGGTGCTCGCTGCTTTATGCCAAGGAAGTGCCCGAGCACGGCGGCAAGGTGCTTGGCGACACGGTTTTCGCCAATACGATCGCCGCCTATCAGGCGCTCCCCGAGGCGATGAAGCGGCGCCTCGCCGGGCTGAAGGCGATCCACCGCTATGCGATGCGGCGCCGGGTCGAAGACAGCCCGCGCCCAAAACTGACCGCGGCGCAACTGGCCGAGACCCCGGATATCGCCCACCCGATCGTGCGCATCCATCCGTTTACCGGAAAGAAGGCGCTCTACGTGACCGCCGGCGAGTGCATCGGCATCGAGGGGATGCCCGAGCACGAGGCGCTCGACCTGATCGCCGAACTCGACGCGCATTGCGTGCGGCCGGAATTCTGCTATCGCCACCAGTGGCGGGTCGGCGATCTGGTGATGTGGGACAATGCGAGCGCGATGCATCTGGCGATCTGCGACTACGCGCTGCCGCAGCGCCGGCTGATGCACCGCACCACGGTGATCGGTTCGGAGCCGTTCTGAGCCCGCGTCCACCAGCTGCGTCCAACTCGACCGAAATCCGCGAAACGATACGCGGCGAGGCGCTGGCGCGGGGCTTCGACGCGGTCGGGTTTGCCGCGGCGCATTTGGCCGAGCGGGCGCGGGACGATCTCGGCGAGTTCCTGGAGCGCGGCTATCACGGCGACATGGGCTGGCTCGCCGACACCGCGGCGCGGCGCGGCGACCCGCAGACCCTGTGGCCCGACGCGCGCACGGTTGTCGTGCTCGGCCTCAATTACGGCGGCGGCGACGATCCGCTGGCCGCCGGCTCCGACCCCGAGCGCGGCGCGATCTCGGTCTATGCAAGAGGTCGCGATTACCACGACACCCTGAAGAGCCGGCTAAAGGCGCTCGCGCGCTGGATCGCGTCGCGCTGGCCGGGCGAATTAAAGGTGTTCGTCGACACCGCCCCGGTCATGGAAAAGCCGCTGGCGCAAGAAGCCGGGGTCGGCTGGCAAGGCAAGCACACCAACCTCGTGTCGCGCGATTTCGGCTCGTGGCTGTTTCTCGGCGAAATCTATCTGAGCCTGGCGCTCGACCCCGACGCTCCCGAGAGTGACCATTGCGGCGGCTGCCGGCGCTGTCTCGATGCCTGCCCGACCGATGCGTTCCCGGCGCCCTATCAACTCGATGCGCGGCGCTGCATCTCGTACCTGACGATCGAGCACAAGGGCGCGATCCCGCATGAGTTTCGGGCGGCGATCGGCAATCGCATCTTCGGCTGCGACGATTGCCTCGCGGTGTGCCCGTGGAACAAGTTCGCCCGGGCGACAAACGAACCGGCGTTCCTGGCGCGCGAGGGCTTGATCGCGCCCCGCCTCGCCGAATTGGCCGGGCTTGACGATTCCGCGTTCCGCACCCATTTCGCGGGCACCGCGGTCAAGCGCATCGGGCGCGACCGTTTCCTGCGCAATGTGCTGATCGCGATCGGCAACGTACCCGCACCGACCGCCGAGCTGGCGCAAGCCGCGCGGCGCTGCCTCGACGATAAGTCGCCGCTGGTGCGCGCCAGCGCCGTCTGGGCGCTCGGCCGAATCGCGCCGGAGATCGCCGTCGAGGCCCCCGCCCGGCTCGGCCGCGAAAACGACGCAACCGTCAGGGAAGAATGGGAGAGGCTTCTCCCGACAACGAATTGAGGTTCCAGAGATGATCGAGCGCAGACCCTTCGCCAGTCTCGGCGGCGAGAAACTCGACTGGCTCGACACGCGCCATCACTTCTCGTTCGCCAATTATCGCGACCCGGCGCGCATGGGCTGGGGCGCGCTCCGGGTATGGAACGACGATGAGATCGCGCCCGAGACCGGCTTTCCGCCGCACCCGCACGCCGACATGGAGATCATCACCTATGTCCGGCGCGGCGCGATCAGCCACGAGGACAGCCTCGGCAACAAGGGCCGCACCGATGCGGGCGACGTGCAGGTGATGTCCGCCGGGACCGGCATTCGCCATGCCGAATACAACCGCGAGAGCGAGCCCGCGGCGATCTTCCAGGTCTGGATCGTTACGACCAGAACGGGCGGCCCGCCGAGCTGGGGGACAAGGCCGTTCCCGGCGGCGGAGCGCTCGGGGCGGCTGGTCGTGCTGGCGAGCGGGGATCCGGCCGATGCCGAGGCGTTGCCGATCCGGGCCGATGCCCGGGTGCTCGGCGCCCGGCTCAAATCAGGCAAGTCGGTCGAATATTTGCTGCGGCCGGGGCGACACGCCTATCTGGTGCCGGCGAGCGGCGCACTGACGGTCAACGGGGTGCGGGTCGAACAGCGTGACGGCGTCGCGCTGCAAGACGAGGGCGTGCTGCGCCTCGCCGCGCTGGCCGATACCGAGCTGGTCCTGGTCGATACGGCCTGAACGCTATGCAGCGAGGCCGTCGGCTGGGCGCGAATGCACCGTGCGCTCGATGCGCGTCGCCTCGGCCTCGAGGTCTTCGGCGGTGCGCAGCCTGGCATCCCAGATCGTCGGGTTGCCGGTGCGCTCGGCATACTCGCGATACCACGAGGCCAGTTCGCGCAATTCGTCCGGGTTGTTCATTGTTCGTGCTCCTATCGGGCGCTGTCGGCCGCAGGCTGGTCGCGCTTCGTGACAGTCATTTGACCGGGGTCGACCGCCGCTGATGCGGCAGCGTCGCGCTCGACAGCGCGGGGGCGCGGTGATATCCGCCGTTGGCGGCCGGGCCGGATGGCGGCGCGACGGGGACAAAGCAAAAAGCAAAATGAGCCGGCGCATTTATTTTGACGGCCTCAACCTGTCGCTCGAGCACGGCACCGGCATCGCCACCTATACCCGCATGCTCGCCCAACTTGTCCGCGAGCTCGGCAACGAGGTCGGAATCGTCTACAGCTCGCCGACGCGGCCCGCGAAAAATCCGCTGCTGCGCGAGATCGCGTTTTTCGACAGCCGCGAATCGGCGCCGGTGCCCTACCCGAGGGAGGTATGGAATGCCTTGTCGGATCAATTCCGCCTGCCGCTCGGCGTGCAGCCGACCGCGCTGAGCCTGACCGGCGCCGTCATTGCCGATCAGTTCAAAGGCCGGTTGCCGGCACATGACCATTTGTTCGTCGCACGTAACCTGTTTGCCAACGCGCGGCGATATTTCTCGTGGAGCGGCCGCTTCGTCGACCTCGAATTCGATGCCGCGCCGGATATTCTGCATTGCACCTATCAGCTCCCGCTCCGCGCGAAGCAGGCGTGCAACATCTATACCATCCACGATCTGGTGCCGCTGCGCCTGCCCTTCACGACGCTCGACAACAAGCGGCAGACCTATCGGCTGATGCGCAAGATCGCGGCCGAGGCCGACCACATCGTGACTGTCTCGGAGAACTCCAAACGCGATATCGTTCAGCTCCTCGGGGTTCCCGAGGAACGGGTGACGAATACCTATGAAGCGGTCGAATTTCCGCGCGAACTGATCGAGCGCCCGGACGATGTCGTGGCCGAACAGCTGCGCGGTTCGTACGGCCTGGGCTTTAACGAATACCTGCTGTTCTACGGCGCGCTCGAACCTAAAAAGAACGTCGCGCGGCTGATCGACGCCTACATGCTGTCAGCGGTCGACATTCCGCTCGTGATCACCGGCTCGGTCGGCTGGGGCAATCGGACCGAAGCGAAGATGCTCGATGAGCTGCGCGCCGAGGATCGCGCGCGACCGGGGGGCAGCCGGCGCATCTATCATTTTGAATATGTCAGCGTCCCGATGCTGGTGACCCTGATCAGGGGCGCGCGCGCCGTGGTGTTTCCCTCGCTCTACGAGGGGTTCGGGCTGCCGGTGCTGGAGGCGATGCTGCTCGGCACCCCGGTGGTGACCTCGCGCACCTCGTCCCTGCCCGAGATCGCCGGCGATGCCGCCCTCTACGTCAACCCGTACGAGATCGACGACATCGCCCGGGCGATCAAGACCATCACCGCCGACGAGGGGCTGCGCGCCGAATTGTCGCAGCGCGGCCGGGCGCAGGCCGAACTGTTTTCGGTCGCGCGCTATCGCGAGCGCGTCGCTTCGCTCTACGAGAAGGTCGGCTGATCCCTCAGCCGAGGGTTTTTTCGAGTAGATCCAGCGCCTTGATCGAAAAGACGCGCATGTTGTCGACGCGGTCGGCGCTGCCGGTCTCGACCGTGATCGCGCGCTCGACCGGGCCGAGGACAGCGATGCAGGAATGCCCCGGGGCGTGGCCATAGCGGCTGCCGGTCGGCCCCGCGGTGCCGGTCTCGCCGACCGCCCAGGTGGTGTTGAGGCGCTCCTTGATCTTGCGCGCGAACAGCATCGCATAGGGCTCGGTCGAGGGCGTGATGCCGGTCAGGGCCGCAAACTCCTCGTCGGTGACCCGCAGCAATTCGGTGCGCGAGGCGCGCGTATAGACGACCGCGCCGCCCATGAAATAGGCAGAGGCGCCGCCGACCGCGAGCAGCGCCGCCGAAATGAGGCCGGCGGTCGAGGATTCGGCGACCGATATCGTCTCGCCGCGCGCCTTCAGCACCGCCGCGATCCGTTCCGCCTGGGGCAACAGTTCCTGTATCATCGAGCGCCTCCGAGTTTAGCCGTGGGAACCTTGCCGATTCCCTCGGCGGTTTTGCAAGGCTTTGCCGTGAAGGGAGCACCGCCGATGGCTTACGAGACGATCCTGTACGAGGAGGATGGCCCGGTCGGGACCTTGACGCTGAACCGGCCCGACGACGGCAACATGTTTACCGAGACGATGTGCCACGAGGTGCGCGACTGCATCAACGCGGTGCGCCGCGAGACCCGGACCCGGGTGATGGTGCTGACCGGCGCCGGGGACAGGTTTTTCTGCATCGGCGGGCGCAAGGCGGGCATGGAGGATACCAAGCTCTATGCCGGCGTATTGCCGACCCTCGACATGTACGAGAGCATCGAGCGGCTGCAGAAGCCGGTGATCGCCTCGGTCAACGGCTTTGCGGTCGGCGGCGGCAACGTGCTGCAGGTCATGTGCGACATCACGATCGCCAAGGAAAGCGCCGTATTCCGCCAGGTCGGGCCGATGATGGGCAGCTTCGACGCCGGTTTCGGCACCTGGTACCTCGAAGACCTCGTCGGCAAGAAAAAGGCGAAGGAGATCTGGTTCAGGAACCCGCGGATCAGCGCCCGCGAGGCGCTCGACATGGGGATGATCAACACGGTCGTGCCGGACGATCAGCTCGCCACCGCGACGCGCGAAATGGCGCTCGAAATCGCCGAGCGCGGCGCCTTCGCCCTCGCGGCGATCAAGACCGCGTTCAGCGCCCGCCACGGCGGCGTCGGCGGCCTCGCGCGATTGGCCCACGATCTGCTGCTGCGGGGGTATCTCGAAAGCGACGAGTCGCACGAACTGGGCGATGCTTTTGCCCAGCGGCGGACGCCGGATCCGGAGCAGTTCGGGCATTGAGCTACCAACCTTGCGTTATGATCCCGGGCCCCGAGGCGTCGATGGATGAGCGGCTCCAACATATAAAGGAGAGGAGGGAAGGCGTAATCAGGCGTCAGACACTTCACGTGCCGATCGAGAGGCTTAAGAAGGCGGCAGCCTATTTTCGAAACACCTACTGCAAGGGACGAGCCTTCTGAGCGAATGAGCAACACCCTGTACAACCCGCACGCGGTTGAGTGGCCGGACGATTTTGCGTTGCGAAACGGGATAACGCGGCGTTTGCGGCGGTTCAGGGAAACCGGTCGGGTCACCGCTGGGCGCTGTGCAAGATTGCGATGATTTGAACAATGTCGCCCTTGACCCGGTACGGAACGATGTACGGAGTCCCGGCGATGACAAGCTCGCGCGTGTTTTCGACCCGGCCGGGCCGGCCGATCGCGGGAAATTCCTGCCAGCGCTCCACAGCTGTCCGAATTCGTTCGACGATGCGCGGCGCAACAGCCGGGTTGTCAGCCGCGATGCGTTCGTGGATCTCCTCCAACTGACGGGAGTAACGACGCGAATATACCAGCCGATGCGGCGTCACCCGCGGCGGGACAACCGCTTGTACAGCTCGTCGACCTCCTCATCGGATAGCACTTCGCCCCTGCCCAGCTCGGCGATACCGGTCTCGATCTCGCTGATCTGCCATTCGTTCAGCTCGACATACGCGGCAATGGCTTCTGCCGCGAGGTATGATTTCGAGCGCTTGGTGGCACGGGACAACGCTTCCAGCTTCGCCTTGAGCGCCGCATCAATCCTCGCCGTTACGATCGTCGTATCTGCTACGCTCATGACGCACTCCATCGGACGATTCACATGTATACAATCTCTGGTCCGCGGTCAATGACAGGCGAGAGATGACCAACACGCTCCTCACCCTGCATGACCCGGCGGCGGCGCGGCGCTATTACGCCGACGGGCTGTGGCGCGCGGATACGCTCTACACGCTGCTGTGCGAGCATGCGGCGCGGCGGCCGGATGATTTCGCGTTGCGCGACGGCACGCGGCGGCTCACCTGGAGCGCCCTGTTAAAGCTGGTCGATGCGGTCGCGGCCGATCTCGACGCGGCCGGCCTCAAGCGTGGCGAGCGGGTTGCGGTGTGGCTGCCGAGCCGGGTCGAGTCGGTTGCGGTGTTCCTGGCGTGCTCGCGCCAGGGCTATGTCTGCAACCCGTCATTGCACCAGAACTACACGGTTGCCGAGATCGTCGGGCTGTTGACCCGCACCCGTGCCGCGGCATTGTTCGCGCAGCCCGGTTACGGCGCCGACGCCAAGACCGCCGATATATTTGCCGCAGTCGCCGACTTGCCGGGGATGCGCCGGGTGTATTCGCTCGGCGACGGGACGACGCCAGCGACCGCCGTGCCGCTGCCACCCCCACCCTACCCTCCCCTGCTTCACCCCCACCCTCCCCTCCCCCGCTTGCGGGGGAGGGTTAGGGAGGGGGCGGGGGAGGGTGAGTCTGCAGATGGGCGGCCGATGCCGCCGGTCGACGACAACCCGGACAAGATCGTCTATCTCGCGTTCACCTCGGGCACGACGGGCACGCCGAAGGGCGTCATGCATTCCGACAACACGCTGTTGGCCAACGGCCGGGCGATGGTCGAGGACTGGCATCACGACACCAGCACAATCCTGCTCAGCCTGAGCCCGATCAGCCACCACATCGGCACCGTCGCGATCGAGCAGATGATGGCGGCCGGGCTCGAACTGGTGGTCAACGCGCCCCCGGCCGGCATGACGCCGCTCGACTGGATCCTGGAAACCGAGGCGACCTATGTAATGGGCGTGCCGACCCATGCGATGGATATTCTTGGCGAGTTGCGCCGGCGCGGGCTCGATGGGCTCGGCGCGGTCAAGAATTTCTACATGGCCGGCTCGCCGATCGCGCGCGAGGTGGCGCAGGCTTTTGTCGATCGCGGCGTCACTCCGCAGAACGTCTACGGCATGACCGAGAACGGCTCGCATCAATACACGCTGCCGAGCGACCCGCCGGAGACCATCGTCGCGACTTGCGGGCGCGCCTGCCGGGCCTACGAGATCCGCATCTGGGACCAGGACAACCCCGATGTCGAGGCCGCACCCGGCGCGGTCGGCGAGATCGGCGGCACCGGCGCCTGCCTGACCTTGGGCTATTTCGACAACCAGGAGGCCACCGAGGATTCGTTCAATCGCGGCGGCTGGTTCATGTCGGGCGATCTCGGGCGGCTCGACGACCAGGGCTGTCTCGAAATCGTCGGCCGCAAGAAGGATCTGATCATCCGCGGCGGCCACAACATCCACCCGGCGCGGATCGAGGATTTGGCGATGCGCCACAAGGCGGTGGCCCGGGTCGCCGTATTCGGCGTCGCCGATCAGCGGCTCGGCGAGAAAGTCTGCCTGTCGGTGATCTTCCATGACGGCGCCGAGGCCGAGCCGGAGGAGCTCTTGGCCCATCTCCACGAGGCCGGGCTGTCGCGTTACGACATGCCGGAATATTTCATCGCGATGACGGCGTATCCTCTGACCGCGAGCGGCAAGATCCTGAAGCGCGAGCTTGTTGAATGGGCGCGGGCGGGCCGCATCCGGCCGGCGCCGGTGCGCTGGACTGAGAGGGACTGAGCGCATGGCGATCCACATGACCCGCATCGACGAATTGGCGCTGATCACGCTCGACCGGCCCGAGGCATTGAACGCGCTCAGCTTCGCCCAGCTGCACGATCTGAGCCGGATGATAGATTCGATCGCCGACAGCAACGCCCGCGCGCTCCTCGTGACCGGGGCTGGCGACCGCGCCTTTTCGGCCGGCGCCGACATCAAGGAATTGATGGGGCGCAGCCTCGTAGAGCAGCGTTCCGGCGCGATGCTCGGCCAGTCCGTGTTGGCCAAATTAGATCATCTGTCGATGCCGTCGATTGCGCTGATCAACGGCTATGCCTTTGGCGGCGGCCTCGAACTGGCGCTCGCCTGCACCTTCCGGCTGGCGGCGCCCTCCGCCAAGCTCGGCTTTCCCGAGATCAAGCTCGGGCTCATTCCGGGCTATGGCGGGACGCAGCGGCTGCCGCGTATGGTCGGCGAAGCGCGCGCCACCGAATTGATCCTGACCGGCCGCACGATCGATGCCGCCGAGGCCGAGCGCATCGGCCTGGTCAACCATATCGTCGAGGGCGATCTGGTCGAGGCCGGCCAAATCTTCGCCCGCGAGATGACCGGCTACAGCCTGCCGGTCCTGGGGCTCGCGCGCGACGCGATCCGCCGCGCCCATGATCTGCCATTGCATGACGGGCTGCAGATCGAGGCCGATCTGAGCACTCTGGCCTTCCAGACGGCGGACGCGGTCGAGGGCATGACGGCCTTTGTCGAAAAGCGCAAACCGGTGTTCCGGGATGGGTGAGGGGGAGAAACCCCCACCCTCCCACGCCTCCGGCGCGGGTCCCTCCCTCCCCCGCTTGCAGGGGAGGGGTTGTGGTCGGGCCGCTCCGACTAACCCCCTCCCCCGCTTGCAGGGGAGGGTTGGGGTGGGGGTCGGGCCCGGTGTGCCGCGATGACCCTGTTCGACCGCCTCGATGCGATGCCGGCGCTGTCGCCGGAGGAGCGATTGCTGCTCGACAGCGTCACGGCGCTGGCGCGGGACGAGATCGCGCCGCGGGCCGGGGCTTACGACCGCTCGGGCGAATTTCCGTGGGATAATATACGAGCGATCAACGCGCTTGGGCTCAATGCGATGTTCGTGCCCGAGGTTTATGGCGGGGCCGGCCTCAGCTACGCCGCCTATCTGGCGTGCGTGCGGGAAATATCGAAGGCGTGCGCCTCGACCGGCATCATCTGGGCGACCAATTTCCACGCGACGAAACCGCTGATCGATTTCGGGACCGAGGCGCAGAAAGAGCGACTGCTGCCGCGCGTCGCCGAGGGGGCGATCGCCGCGCTGGCGATCACCGAGCCTAATGCCGGCTCGGATGCGACCGGCATGACGACCCACTTCACTCCCGACGGCGACGACACGGTCATCGTGTCGGGCGGCAAGATTTTCATCAGCAACGGCGATGTGGCCGAACTCACTCTGGTGTTCGGCAAATGGGCCGGGATCGACGACCCGCGCCAGGCGATCACCGCAATCATCATTGAAAAAGGCACCCCGGGCCTCGAAATCCTGCGCAAGGAGGACAAGATGGGGCACCGGGCGGCGTCGACCGCGGCGCTGGGCTTTGCGGAGTGCCGGGTCCCGCGCGACAATCTGCTCGGTGAGCCGGGCGGAGGCCTGAAGCTGTTGCTGGCGGCGCTCAACAAGTCGCGCCCGAGCGTTGCCGCGCACGCGCTCGGCATCGCCCGCGCCGCGTTCGAGGATGCGGTCGCCTATATCAACGAGCGGCGCCAGTCCGGCCGGCGCATCATCGAGTTCCAGGGCATCCAGTTTCTGCTCGCCGACCTCGCCACCGATCTGGCGATGTGCGAAGCGTGGCTGTGGCATGTCGCGGATCTGATCGAGCGCAACATCGACGACATCGCCATCGAGGCGTCGATGCTGAAGATGCGGGCCTCCGACCTGGCGATGCGCATCGCCACCGA
Organism: Rhizobium sp. Q54; assembly: GCA_945861155.1. GTDB lineage: Bacteria > Pseudomonadota > Alphaproteobacteria > ATCC43930 > CGMCC-115725 > DATARH01. Next base: position 1,515 of record CAMATN010000014.1, on the reverse strand, counting down.
AGCGGTGCAGCTCCACGGCGGCTACGGCTACATCAAGGAATACCGGGTCGAGCGGCTGTTGCGCGACGCCAAGATCACGCAGATCTGGGAAGGCACCAATCAGATTCACCGACAGCTGATCGGCCGCAGCTTGATCGCGCGAGGGTGATCCGCGAGGAGCCGGCGGGAGCAGCGATCGTTCCGGGCGTTTACGAGGTATGCCGCGGGGCGCCGCCTTCATCGTCCCGAGCACGCCATTTTTCGGATGTCGCCATGCGCCGCTTCGTCGTCAGTCTCCTGGTTCTCGTCCTGACCGCAGCAATCCCGGCATTAGCCGAGGAGGCCGCGCCGGCACAGGTCGGACGGGTCAGCTTTGTCTCGGGCCAGCTCGCGTTCCACACCGCCGGCGAGACCGAATGGTCGGCGGCCGCGATCAACTACCCGGTCGCCACCGGCGGATCGTTGTGGACGGGGCCCCGATCGCGCGCCGAGATCCGGGTCGGGCCGCAGACGATTGCCCTGTCGGCCGATACCGCGCTCGATGTTACCAAACTCGACGAGCAGGTCATGCGGGTCGCGCTCCCGCAGGGCCGGGTCAACCTGCATCTGCGCGAGCTTGGCGAGGGCAACAGCGTCGCGATCGACATACCGCGCGGCGCCGTGTGGCTGCTGCAGCCCGGCATCTACGACATCGACGCCGGCAGCGCGGACCAGCCGGCGCGGGTCGCGGTGTTCGAGGGCAGCGCCCGGTTTGTCGGCGGGACGGTCGATATCGGGGTCAAGGCGGGCGAGGCCGCGGTGATCGCCGGGACCGACACCTTGACCGCATCCTCTGAACGCGCCGCGCCCGACGCCTTCGCCGCGTGGTGCCGGTCGCGCGACTACCAGAAGGATCGCCTCGCGGCCCCCTATTACCTGTCGCCGCGAATGACCGGCTACGAGGAGCTCGACGCGCACGGCTCCTGGCGCCAGGTCGCCGATTACGGCGATGTGTGGTACCCGAAATCGCTGCGGGCGGGCTGGGTGCCCTACCGCGACGGGAACTGGGTCTGGGTGGCGCCGTGGGGCTGGAACTGGGTTGATGCCCAGCCCTGGGGGTTCGCCCCGTCGCATTACGGGCGCTGGGCCTATCTCGACGGCGGCTGGGGCTGGGTCCCCGGCGGCTATGTGCAGCAGCCGGTCTACTCTCCGGCGCTGGTCTCGTTCCTCGACGATCCGGGCGCGACCCTGGCGGCGGCGTCGCGGGCTCCGGTCGTCGGCTGGTTCCCGCTCGGTCCGCGCGAGCCGTACTGGCCGAGCTACACGAACGATTCGCGATATATCCAGGCGATCAATGCCGGCATCGTGCGCGACCCGGCCCGGCTCGATCGGGCGAGCTACCTGCCGCTGACCAACCGCGGCGCCGCGACGGTCGTGCCGCAGCGCGCCTTCGCCAATCCCGGACGGCTCGCCCGCGCCGCGCTGCGCGTGTCCGACCCGGCGGTGCAGCGCGCGGCGCTGGCCGCCCAGCCGCCGGGCATCCGGCCGGGACGGGAG